>JBLHNG010000006.1:0-44269 GCA_047621685.1 Myxococcota bacterium
GAACCACCGCTCAGGCCACCGCGTTTGTCGCCGACACCAGCGCGATCGAGGAGGTCGAAGACGCGCTGCTGGAGGGGGCGACGGTGTTCCTGGAGACCCCGGAGGACAACCTCAAGATGCGGGAGGAAGAGGGCGCGAAGTACCTGCTGACCACAGAAGACGGAATGGTGTACACCGACGACAGTCTCGCCTCCATCGTCGTCCGACTCGACGGCATCCCGCGCGAGATGCGAGTCCGCACGCCCCCGGCCCCCACCCTCCCCACCACCGCCGCGATCACCGTGCAGCAACCCCTCGACATCGACCTCGTCGGTCAGGGCTACCCACTGGCGATGGCGGTGGTGTTCGAGATCGAGACTGGCCTGATGACGTGGTCCTCAGAGCCAGAGAGCGTGGAGGCGTTCTATGAGATGGCCCACCCCAACGGCGAGCTGATCGCTGCGGATTCCGAGACGCCGCTGACCAAGATCCCCCCCGAGGCGTTCCCCTGGGATGGGGCCTATGCGGTCGGGGTCGCCGGGCTGGTGGTCTCACAAGAAGCGGACTTCACCGAGGTCAACACGAAGTACTCCACGCTGATGGCCGGAAAGTTCCGGTTCCTGGCGGCCTGCACGGAGTCCCACGCGGTGCTGTGTGCGGCACTTGAGGGGCAGTGAGGGCAACCTTGGAGAAAGCAGGTATAAGGTCACCATGATCAAGCTCATCCTGCCTGCCCTGCTTCTGCTGCCCGCCTGCGGCGACAAAGACGACGACTCCGGCACCACCGCTGGCGACGACACTGCCACGGACACCGTCGGAGCCGACCTCCCCGACTACAGCCTGCCCGGTGAGTTCTCGCCCGGCACCCTGAGCATGGAGATCACCGGCTCGACCGGGGTGGAGCTGACGGTGCAGGTGTGGTTCCCCGCCGATGCCCCTGGCGCAGAGACGGTCGTGTACGACGGACTCTACGCTGGCAACGCCACCACCGACGCCATCCCCACCTGCGACGACGCCCGCCCGGTGATGGTGTTTTCCCACGGCTACGGCGGCGTCCGCTGGCAGTCCGGCTTCCTCGTCGAGCACCTCGCCAGCCATGGCTACATCGTGGTCGCCCCGGACCACACCTACAACACCACCTTCGACAACGACGACTCTCGATTCGAGGAGGTGGTCGTCCGCCGTCCCCAGGACCTCGCCGACGCCTTCGACTGGGCGGTTGCACAGAGCGAGGATGCCAGCAGCGTCCTGAGTGGCTGCCTCGACGGGGCTGAAGGCTACGCAGTCTCCGGGCACAGCTTCGGGGGCTACACCGCCTACGCCGCAGCGGGGGCCAGCCTCAACCTGTCCGGCAACAGCGACCTGAGCGACGACCGGGTGTGGGCGGCCGTGCCGATGGCACCCTGGGACGTCAACGGGACCATCACCGACGGCACAGCGGACATCACCGTGCCGCTGATGTGCCTGTCGGGCACCCTGGACACCACGACCTCCTGGGACTCGGTGGGCAGCATGTTCTCCGCCGCCACCGCCACCCCCCGCTACCTCGGCGAGTTCCCCGAGGCCGGGCACTACAGCTTCTCCCCGATCGCCTGCGACTTCGGCACCACCGACAACGGCTGCGGCGAGGACTACATCGCCCTCGACACCTTCGCCGGGCTGGTCAACACCGCCGTCACCGCATTCCTCGAAGAGTCTCGTGGAGTCACCGGTGCGATCGGTCAGCTCCCCGACAGCGGTGATGTCGTGTGGCAGATGACCGAGTAGACACAGGCTGACGGTGGAACGGGTAGGCTGCTCTATGCTCCTTATCCTGCTCGCATGCACCGGCTCTGAGCCCGTCGACACCGCAACAGACCCGGCCGACGACTCCAGCGCACCGTCGGACTCAGGCGACACACCGCCCGACGACACCGGGCCAGACACCACCCTGGGAATCTCCGGCATCGCAACGAGCCTGTCTGAGGAGATCCCCTCGGTGTTCACCGTGACCTGGCAGAGCGCGCTGTCTGACGGTGTGGTCCGGTTCGGGGTCGGTGAGCAGACGATCGGCACCGCGACCGGTGAGCGGGTCGACGGGACGTGGCAGGCACTGGTCATCGGCCTCCCCGAGGAGACGACCGGGTGGTTCGCCGTCGGACACGGTGAGAAGTGGTCCTCCGATCAGGTCATCACCACCGGCGAAGGCAGCGACTTCCCCGCTCCCCTCGAGGTCAGCGGCGACCTGGAGGGCTACACCCTGACCACCTTCCTCGGGCTGGGTGAGGCCAAGATGCTCCCGGTCATCCTCAACGGACAAGGGGAGCTGGTGTGGTGGCACACCTACGACGGTGATCGGGAGTGGTTCTCGTCCCGGACGCGACTCTCGGCCGATAAACAGAGTGTTTACTACAACGTCTACCACATCACCCTCAGCGCACCGCAGAGCTTCGCTGGGCTCGTGAAGGTCAGCCTCGACGGCGCGACCGTCGAGACCATCGACCTGCCGGAGAACCACCACGACTTCCTGATCCACGAAGACGGAACCATCGCGTACATCCAGTTTGATCGCCGCGAGATCGACGGGGAGATCATCGCGGGGGATGCGATCGTCGAGCGTGCTCCGGATGGCACAGAGGTCACGATCTGGTCCACCTGGGACCACCTGACCTGGGACGGAAAGGGCGCGGAGCGAGAAGGCGGGAAGTTCTGGACCTTGTCGAACAACCTGGAGTACGACGCCGACAACGATGCCTACCTCCTCGGCTCCCGGGATCGAAACACGATCTTCCACATCGATCGAAGCACCGGTGTGAGCAACTGGGTCCTCGGGGGTCTCGACGGCACTCTGACACAAGACGTGTTCTTCCTCGGTCAGCACGGCTTCCAGCAGGACGGCGACGAGCTGCTGGTGTTCGACAACCGCGGCGCCGTTGGAACGTCTCGGATCATCCGCTACACCCTGGCGACGAAGTCCGCGACCACAGCCTGGACCCACGAGCATGATCCGTCGGTGTTCACGGAGTACTTCGGCGATGTGATGACCCTGTCTGACGATCGACTGCTCATCGCCTGGGGTCGAGCGGGTCGGCTGAGCGTGACCGATGCCGACCACAACACCATCAGCGAGCGCATCTGGACTATGGGCTCTGAGTTTGGCTTCGTCACCCAGGAGCCCACGCTGATGGAGTGACCGGGTAGGCGGTCCTACTCCACGCGCTCGAAGTAGCCGGTGCCGGTGCTGGTCCCACCATCGGGGGTGGTGTTGTTCCAGGCGTACTGGAGGGAGATGTTGTCGATCTCTGTGATCTGGATGGTGACGAGGTACTGCGTGGAGGGCACCTCGTAGTGCATGGAGAAGCCCTCATCTTCCCAGCCAGACGTCAGCACGGTGAAGACCTCATCGTCGTAGTCCACCAGCGAGAGCACCTCGCCGCCGCCGATGGTGGTGATCATGCCGCCGTCGCTCTTCCACACACCCTCCAGGGTCTGAGAGGCCGCGCGGAGGGACATGGTGTAGTCCGGCGGGGCCTTCTGGCAGGCGGTCAGGGCGAACATGAGGGGGAGGATTCGAGTCATAAACGAATCATAGCGGGTGTCAGGCTGGGGTCCGCTGGGCGGGTAGTCCAGGGGGAGCGGCGACTGGTGTCCGGCTGGGGGGTCGCAGGGGGAGCGGCGACTGGAGGTGAGCATAGCGAAACACAAGGAGTGCAGCCCCCCTTGAGCAAGTGGAAGGGTCCAGACCGGAGGGAATGGAGACTTCCGCGCAGCGGCCAGAAAAAGAATGGCGCGGACGATGGCGTACCTCAGCAAACCGGTGAGGGAGGACCCTTCGGAATCGAAAGCCACGAGGCTGAGAGCGCCCCTGGCTGAGAGCGCCCCTGGCTGAGAGCGCCCCTGGCTGAGAGCGCCCCTGGCTGAGAGCGCCCCTGGCTGGGAAGCCCGAAGGGCGAGCAGGACAGGTCGGCAACATCGAGAGCAGAGATGGGCGAAGCCTTGAAGTGCGGCGGTACTACCAACCCCAGCTCTGATCGCTACGGGTCCCCTCAGGACGCGGGAGTCAGAGCAGGGACAGCCCGGTGAGCCAGGCGGCATGCAGCGGGGAGCGCTCCTGCTCGACCAGCCAGCCATTGCGCCACTCCCACTCCTTTACTGCACCCCGGTAGTCCGCGATGGATGTGGAGTAGTCGCAGAGACGCTGCACAAGGGGAGCGACGTCGAGGTTCACCCCACCCAGCGCCCGGTCGCAGACTCCGAGCAGCTCGGTGGTCAGGGCGGTGACCTCGTCGTGGTGCGCGGAGACGACCTCACCCACCGTCGCAGCATGACGCTGGCAGAGGAGTCCGAAGATACAGTTCCACAGGAACTTCTCGACCATCTCGCCCCGGTACTCCGCCGGGGCGATCGCCCGACATGCGAGGCCACCGGAGGCGAGGAGGTCGCAGAAGGCGGCAGCGTGGGGGCCGGTGACCACACTTCGCCCACCATCCACCGCATCCTCGCCCACTGCGGAGACCGCGAAGTACAGCAGCGCCTGGGTGTTCTCGGCGAGCCCGCGCTCGGTCAGCCAGGTGCTCAGCATGCCGTTCTGCACGAAGACCAGGTCGCTGCGTCGGTGTGCCGGGGTGGCATCCACGACCCCGGCGAGGTCGTTGTTGCGGGTGCAGACCACCATCGGCCCAGACACATCGGGGATCAGCTCCCCCCGACGGACCGGCACGCTCTCGTCGATGTTCGCCAGCGCTGTGCCGACCCTTCCTGCTCCGATGATCACCATGACTGCCTCACTGTGGCGGGCAGTCTGTCACGCCCCACGGCAAAGTGTCGAGGTGGTGCGAAGCATCTGACTCCTACATCGGGTGAGCGGTTCCACGGGCGTAGAACGCGGCGAGCCCGGAGCGCGAGATCGTGACGGTGAGCATCCCGCGGATGTCGTCCTCACTCAGCCAGCCTGACACCCCCAGCCAGAGCCCCTCGTTGCGGCGAACCGCGAGGCGCAGGCTCACCGGCAGCCCCGCATACTCCGTGGCCCACATGCCCGCAGAGGCCGACACCCGCGCGCCGTGGTGACCGACGCCACCTCCGACCACCGTGCTCCCCAGCTTGCCGCTCTCCTCAGCCGGCCAGGTGTCGACCCACAGGTGCGCGACCGGCAGGCCGCCCCAGGCGTTGATGCTGGCCCGGGAGTCGAAGTACGTCTCGAAGAAGCCTCCAGCCCCAAGCTCGACCCCGCCGTAGTCGCCGTGGTAGCCCAGCCGCAGTGCCGCTGAGCCCGAGGTCGGCGCGCCGATCACCGATGAGACCGCGACCTGCAGGGTGAAGCCCCGGATGTCCTGCTGGCTGTGGGAGACCACCACCACCCCCTGCCCCGTGCTCGTTGCCCCGGCGCGCAGGGAGGTCCAGTCATCAGAGTCGACCGGGCCCGCGGCGATCAGGCCGACGGACAGCAGGGACAGCATCGGGAGGGAGCGGACCATGGCCGCATCCTATCGCGCGACCACCGCGTTGATCGTCGCGCCGTGGGGGTGGACGTCGAGTCGGGCGCCGTCGAGGTCGATGTGGATGGAGGTGGAGTAGCCGCCGTCGAGGTTCAGCACCGCGACCCCGCCCAGCCCCACCAGCAGCGCCGACCACTCCCGCAGCGACACCCCGCTGGAGGAGCTCCCAGCGTCGAGGTAGATGTCCGCCCCCTCCTCTCGGGTCACCGCCGCCTCGGCAAACAGCACCGCGAAGAGGAGCCCGCCGTCCGCAGTGACCGCCACCGCACTCCGGGCGTCCCGGGCGAGGCTGGCCTGCTCCGAGACCAGGATGCGCCCCTCGCTCGCCAGCCGATCGATGCTCTGCACCGCGCCGGTCACCCCGTCGAGGTCACCCACGTCGTCTCGGTGGCTGATGCGGGGACCGTCGGCAGACAGCAGCAGCACTCCGGAGCCGCCACCCTTCCGCAGCGGGGTGATGAGCCGTCCGTCGGAGATCGACAGCCCCATCGCCACCCCGGCACCGTCGTAGAAGCCGCCGTTGATCGCGACCATGTCGCCCACCGGGAGCAGCTCCTGGAGGGGGGTGGGGGTGTTGGTGGTGAGCACTGAGGTGGTGGCCTGGGGGCTGACCCGGGCGAGGACGAGCCGGCCATCCTCGCCGCCACGGGACCACGGCAGGACGCTGGCGGTGATGTGCTCGGTGTGGGCGGACCACACGGGATCACTGAGGTGGACGGACTCAGCCGCCGGGGTGGCGGCGCAGGCGATGAGGAAGGACAGCATGTCGAGGGCTGCTGCACTCTCCGTGCCTGGAATTCCGGGGCTGGGGACGTGCGAACTCTACCGAGCGCAGATCCGGATCTCGCGATCACAGCAGGCGGTTGTTCCATCGCCTTCGGCGGCTGGCGTCGGGGAGGTGGACCTTGTCGTAGTGGCGGACGAGGTTGTTCGGTCGCACCGCGGTCCCACAGAACGGACAGACGTGGCGCACCTCTGGGATGATGCCCGATCGCCAGTCCCGGGCGGTGGCCTTGATCTTCTCCCGCTCCCGACGGCTGCCGATGATCGGCATGAGGTCGGGCATGTACTTCGGGAGCTGCCGGGTCTTTCGCCTTCGTTGCCCACCCACCGCCCGCCAGCGCCGCTGATGCTGGACCTTGATCGCCAGCCCCATCGCAACGGACAGCGCGCCGATCAGGCCGATCGCATAGAGGCCGAGGAGGATCGGCACCGGGTCGGCAGCATCGCTTTCCGTGATCGAGAAGAACACGATCACCAGAAAGAAGAGCAGGCTGATTGCAGGCGCAGAGAGCGCGGCGACCATCCCGAGGCGCTGTCGTCGTCTCGCAGCGAGGAAGGCGGTGACCAGCCCGAGCACGCTGCCGATGGCCCCGGTGATCGTGATCGAATCAACCTTCACCGCCGCCATGATGGGTGCGACCATCGCGATGCTGCCGAGGAGCGGGTAGAGCACCAGCAGCGGCACCATCGACCGCTTCGGGAGTGTCGCTGGCGGCTCCGACACGACGGATGGCTCCGGCTCGACCTCCGGCTGTGGTGGCGGGGGCGCGGGGAGGTCGGGCGCCTCAGAGACCCGGCGGGCGGTGCGGGCGACCCCCTCCGCGCTGTCGGGACGCTCGGAGGGATCCGGCCTCAGCAACGCATCCACCAGCTCACCGATCGCCTCGGGCAGCCCGTCGGGCCTGCGCCAGCGGATCGGGTCGGAGGCGTCGTGGGTGAGCCGGGGCGGCTGGCGGGTCAGGAGGTGGACCGCCAGGGCACCCAGGGCGTAGAGGTCGCTGGCCGGCTGCACGTCTCCAGTGATCTGCTCGGGCGCCATGTAGCCGACCGTGCCCACGCTCATCGTGCCGCCCAGGGTGCCGACGAGGGTGTCTCGGACGCTGCCGAAGTCGATGAGCACCAGCCGCCCATCGCTGGCCCGTCGGATGAGGTTCTGCGGCTTGATGTCCCGGTGGATGATCGGCGGGGTGAGGCCGTGGAGGTGGGCGAGGATCTCGGCAACCTCCGCGATGGTCGCCATGACCTGTCGGGGGGTGTGGCGGGTGGTGGCCAGCTCGTCGAGGAGGTGGGGGCCGTCGACGAAGTCCTGCACGATGCAGCGGTAGCGGGTCATGCCGGAGCGGGTGGAGAAGTCATCGAGGAGGGCGGGGATCTGGGGGTGGTCGAGCTGCCGGAGCACCGCGACCTCGCGATCCATGGACTGCCGGGCGTCGGACTGGAGGCCGTGGCCGAGGTTGATGACCTTGATGGCACAGGTGGCTCCATCCTCGCCCTCAGCCTTCCAGGTCATGCCGTGGCTGCCCTGGCCGAGCAGTGAGCGAAGCACATAGCGACCGTCGAGCCTGGGATCTGCTCCGCACTCGGTGCAGGGCTGAGCGGTGGTTTGCTCACCGCAGGAAGCGCAGAATTGCATGGGATCGGCTTATCCCGACGCACCCCGAAGCGACGATGTCGCAGCGTGTCCTACGGCCAGAGCGCGAGGATGCTCGAGACCACCACGATCAGCGCCAGCTGACTGCCAGCCCCAATCGCAAACGCCCGCCACCGCCTCAGAAACGCATACGCCGGCATCGCCATCGCCACGAAGATCACCACCGAGAGGAACCCGGCCAGCTGCAGAGCCTCACCGACCCCCTCAACCCCCAGCGCACCCTGGAGCAGCGACAACCCCAGCGACAACACAAACACGCAGACCGCACCGATGGCGTAGGTATACCCAGGGACCGCTTTCGTGTGCTCAGCCCGGGTCATCCCCTCGCCGCCATACGCCTTCGCCCATGGATCCGCGAACACCACGACGAACCAGACCGTCAGCAGGATCTGACCGGCCACCACGCAGGCGAGAATGGCGAGCCAGTTGACGTGCTCAAGTGTAAATTCCACGACGGTCTCCTGTTGGTCGACACAGTGTATGATTGATGCTGGAAATGCATTAGACATAGATTCTGCGATTCTCTAATGCATATCCAGCATCAATCAGATCCGTTACCTCATCCAGCATGAACATTGATCTCAATGACATCGGGGTGTTCGCCGTCGTGGTTCAGGAGCGCGGGTTCACTGCGGCGAGTCGCATCCTCGGGCTGCCCCCGTCCACCGTGAGCCGAAAGGTGGCCCGTCTCGAAGACGACCTGGGCTTCAAGCTGCTCAACCGGACCACCCGCCGGGTCGGTCTGACCGAGGCCGGTCGCATCTTCTACGAGCGCACGGCGGGCATCTCACAGGTGGTGCGAGAAGCGGTCGCGGCGGTATCCAGCGCTCGGCACACCCCCAGCGGCACCCTGCGGATCACCGCGCCGCCCGACGACAGCGGCGTCATCTGGGAGCTGCTGGAGGGGTTCATGCGGCAGCACCCGCGGGTGGACCTTCAGATCCATCACACCCTGGAGCGCGTCGATCTGGTAGAGGAGGGCTTCGACGTGGCCCTGCGTGGCGGCTCTAAGCCCGACTCCACGCTGCTCACCGCGCAGCTGCTGTTCGACTCGCGCATGCTGCTGGTGGCGAGCCCGGCGTATCTCGCGCTCCGTGGAACCCCCCGCCGGGTCGAGGCACTCGCCGAACACGACGGCATCTGCATGGACGGCTGGGCACCCAACGCCATCCGACGGCTCGACGGGGATCGCGGCACCGTCCGGGTGGCGATGCGCAACCGCATCCAGGCCAACCGCCAAGACACCGCCCGTCGCGCGGCAGTGTCAGGTCTGGGGATCGCACCGCTGATCGAGCTGAGCTGTCGGCGAGAGCTGGCCAGCGGCGCCCTGGTCGAGGTCCTCCGGGGTGCGCTGCCGCCGAAGGCCTCGATGTGGGTCATCTCCCGCCTGGGGAGAGACCGATCCGCAGCAGCGACCGCCCTGGTTCGTCACGTCATGATGGCGGTCACAGCCTGGGAGTCATCAGTTACAGCCAGTGCTGTCGCAGATGAATGATGCGTCGTTGCCGTAGCTGTACGCGTCGCCGTTTGCATCGAACACATCATCGGGGCTGTTGCTCTTGCCGAAGTCGCAGTCGACCGACTCAAAGGTGGCCGAGCTGCTGTTGAGGAACACTCCGCCGCCATCATAGAGGCTGGTGTTGTTCAGGAAGCCAGCCGAGGTCTTGCTGGAGCCGGTGCAGAGGACCTCGACGGTGCCCTTGGAGTTGTTGATCGCCAGACCGCCTCCGTTGCTGAAGGTGTCGTTGTTCTCGACGAGGGTGTCGTTCAGCTCCAGGTACACACTCCCAAGCAGGCCAAGGTAGATCCCCGCGCCGAATCCGTTGGTCTGGTTGCCGGAGATGACGCTGTTGTTGATGACTGCAGAGCCCTCCATGATCCCCACCCCCATCCCCCAGAGTCCGTAGCTGTCGGTGAATTCCGAGCCCTCCACATCCACCTCACAGCCGCCGTAGACCAGCAGGCCGCCGCCGAGGTCCGTGGCGTGGGCGGTGGAGACCATGTCGGTCAGCGACAGGTTCAGCTCCGCACCGCAGTCGATTCCGCCGCCGCCATCAATGATGGTGTAGGCCCCCGGGCTGCCGCTGCCGTTGGTGAGCGTGACCCCCTCCACTGCGATCTCGGTGCCCGCAGTCCTCGCAAGGATCACCGAGCCGCTGAGGCTGCCGTCGAGGATCGTGCTCGCCGCGCCCGCACCGACCACGCTGATGTCGTGGTCGAGCTTGAGGCGGGTGTGCCAGGTTCCTTCGCAGATGCTGAGGGTGCCACCCTCCGGGGAGACCCACAGCATCGATGTAGACACCGTGCCGCTCCTGAAGATGCTGCCCAGATCCGTGATGCTGCCCGTGTCGTTGGTGAACACCGCGCCAGCGTTGTTGTCGAGGTTGGTGTCGCAGTCGTTGTCGATGCCGTCACAGGACTCCGGTGCCGCCGGATTGATCGCGGTGCTGGTGTCGTCACAGTCAGTGTTGTCGGGGATGAGCACCCCGATCTCTGGTGACGAGTCGCAGAACAGCATTCCGCCGTCCGCAGAGTCGCCGTAGCCATCCCCGTCGGCGTCTGGGAAGTGAGCGGTCTGAGTGGAGGCGTCGATGCTGTCGTCGGCGTCATCGATCAGGCCATCGCAGTCGTTGTCGATGCTGTCGCACACCTCAACGGCGTCGGGGCTTATGGCTGCGTCGGTGTCGTCGCAGTCGCCGGCCTCCGTGACCGTGCCGGAGGGCTGCGTGCAGGCCTGCACCGTTGCTTTCAGGGAGCCGTAGCCGTCGGCGTCTGCATCCGTGAGCCACTCCGACGCCGTCGTGATGTCCAGTGAGTCGTCGTCGTCATCGATGCTTCCATCGCAGTCATTGTCGATGCCGTCGCAGACCTCGGAGGCGTCGGGGTTGATGGCTGCGTCGGTGTCGTCGCAGTCCACCTCAAGCGCGAAGCCATCGCCGTCGTCGTCAATGATCGTCGGGCTGGTGTCATCCGTGCTGCCGACATCGTCTGTCGGCTCCTTGTTGTTGCAGCCAGCCAGGCACAGCAACGTTCCAAAAACCATGATTTTCATTTCAAGTTCCTTATCGATCGCGGCAACATACCCGGACTCTGGGAACCTCGACCGTGCTCGATGGCCCGCCGGGGGAGGCTTCGGCTCATGGCGCAGTGTAGCTCCACCCTGTCGATTCCGCAGTTCGTTTCAGATCCGCTTCGCTGGCGATATCCTGTCGGCATGCTCTTCCTGCTCGCCTGCCAGCCCACCCCCAACCCTGAGCCCGCCGACCCCGTAGACACATCACCGTCCACAGACACGGCACTGTCTACAGACGAGGACCGCGACGGTGATGGCTGGAGTGAGATCATCGGCGACTGCGACGACGACAACCCCGACGCCTGGCCAGGGGCGGACGAGGTCTGCGACGGGGCCGACAACGACTGCGACGGCAGCATCGACGAGGGCGTCACACTCACCGTCTACACCGACGAAGACGGCGACGGCTATGGCGCCGACGGCAGCGACACCGGGGCCTGTGAGGCCAGCCTCGGGCTGGTCACTGTGGATGGCGACTGCGACGACGCCGACAGCACCATCCATCCAGACGCCAGCGAGGTGAGCGACAACACCGTCGACGAGGACTGTGACGGACGGATCGGAGAGTCCGGCGGGGTCACGGTGACGTTTGAGGGCTGCAACGACACCGAGAGCCGCTTTGTCCAAGAGAACGTCAACGACAACCGGCTGCGCATTCTCAGTGTCTTGGAGCCGCTGAGCGGCAACACGATCGCGGTGCATGTCGACGTCGACGAGCCGGTCATCCTGGTGCTGACGGGCGATGCAGAGCGGGAGTGGGTGGTCACCGAGGCGGACGCTGGAGACGTCAAAGAGATCATCGTCAGCAACGACGAGGCGGTCACGGTGAGTGCCCCCAAGGATGCCACGGTCACCATCTACAGCGAGGCTGTCGACGACAACCGTCTGAGCCCTCCGGTCGACCACTGGGACGATCCGGATGCCCGGGAGCTTCTCATCGAGATCGAGAACAGCGTCCAGCAGCGACTCGACTCCTTCCACAGCTGCCACACCGCCGACTCGGTGACCATCACCGACGGCGCCCCCCTCCAGCCCACCACGGGCTACCCCGAGTGCGACATCGAGCCGGTCAAGGAGCCCCTCACCGCCCCCGACACGACCGTCGTCTCTGCACTCACCGACTGCACGGCGGTGGTCAGCGAGTCTGCATACTGCCTCACCACCGCGACCACCGATGTGCTGGCCATCGGGCTGGACACCGGCACGGCCTGCACGGTGTACGACGGCGAGGCCGACCTCTCTGCGCAGAGCATCACCTGGCACGGCGAGCACCTCTACCTGTGCAGCGGCTCGCACCGCATCTTCACCCGACTCGACCTCACCACTGGCGAGACCGACAAGGCGTACACCTACTGCGACGGGGTCACCACCTGGAGCGACGGGCTGCTGCTGTTCCCCCACGACGACGAGCCGTTCTTCGACTCCTGGCAGGGCTACGCCTTCGACGACTTCGGCAGCGCTCAGTGCGTCGGCCCCGACGATCGGCTGTACGAGGCCCCTGTCGAGACCCGGTTCACCGCACACAAGGACCTCCTGTACGCCGTGTGGGGCACCGGCGACAGCTTCCAGCGCTACAACCTGCCCGATGTCGAGTTCATCGACGCCCCCACCCTGGAGGGCTTCGAGGGCCTGCTGTATGGCCTGTCGATGCTCGATGACGACCGTCTCGTCATCAACACCTCTTCAGACGGTGCCCTGCGCATTCATCAGTCTGTGACAGGCGCTTTGATTCAGACCGTCCCGGTCAGCCAGGCGAGCACCGGGCTGGTCTGTGTGGTGAACTGAGCCGCCTCAGCGAACCTCTGCGCTCAGCGCCTGCTCCAGGCTGATCCCCCAGGCGTCCTCGATCGTGGACACCAGCTCCTGCGCGGGCGTGTGCAGGGCTGAGAGGCCCCAGAGTCGCACGGTGGCATCCCAGCTGCCGGTCGCCAGCCAGCGTCCGTCAGGGGAGAAGTCGAGCGAGGCCACCCGCTCGTCGTGACCGCGCAGCACCGCCAGCAGGTCGCCGGTCTCTGCTGACCAGATCCGGGCCACACCGCCAGCCTGCCCGGCCGCCAGGTAGCGGTCGTCTGCGGAGTAGGCGATGTCGTAGATGCGCTCGCCGATGTCGTCGATTGTGAGCTGCGGCTCACCGGTCTCTACGGAAATGATCGTGATGTTGTCAAGGGTTGCCAGTGCGATCTGCCCTCCGGTGTTGCTGATGTCTGCCGCCGCAATTCCCTCGAAAGTGGTGACAACCTCAAGCGTCTCTGCATCGGTCAGCAGATAGACCCGATCCTCTTCGTCCAGCAGCACCGCAGCGGTCCCGGTGTGGTTGCTCTCGCCTTCCCAGAAGATCCGGCCATGCACCCGGAGGTGATCGAGGGTGCCTTCCTCGCCGATGCGCCAGACCTCCGGGCCGCTCGGCATGTACTCCAGCCCATAGACGAGGCCGCCGCGCAGGGTCCCGATCCGACGCATGAACGGGTACGCCATTCCCCACTCTCCTGGCATCAGCACCCCGCGATCCGTCCACCCGTCGGTCTCATAGACCTGCACGCCGGGGGAATTGATGGCCCCGCCGACGAGGAAAGCACCGTCCGGGGTGAACGCGCTGTCTTTCAACACTCCGGGAATCGTCTGCCAGTGCATCGCAGCGGCCTCACCATGCTCGCCCTGGACGGACCAGACCCGGAGGTAGCCAGCGGCATCCCCGGTCACCAGCTTTGTGCTGTCTGGAGAGAACGCCACCGTGCCGATCCCGCCGTCGGCGGTGAACCGGAGCGGCTGGAGGTCCGCCGGCAGCACCCACCGCCGCGCGCTCTCCCCAATCACAAGCAGCTCCCTGTTGTCCACAAAGCGAAGCTGCTCGACCCACTCCGCCGGGAGACGACCCAGCCATGCCCCGGAGTCCAGGTGCCAGAGCAGAACCCCGCCCCGCTCTCCAGCAATCGCCAGGAGACGCCCATCCGGAGAGATCGTCATGGTGCGAATGCTGCCCATGCCAGTCTCCGCGACCTGAACCACCGTGCCGTCCCTCAGATCGATCAAGGCAACCAGGCCCTTGAGGGTGCCCACGACCATCCACCGCTCGTCCGGGGAGCGGTCCACAGCGCTTGCGGTGTCTCCGAACAGCTCGGGCAGCGCCAGCGCGATGGACCGCTCCAGTCCGTCAGCACCGCCGATGTCCAGGGTGTTCTCCGCACAGAGGAGCGCATAGCGGTGACCGCTGAGTGCCACCCCGATCCCGCCTCCCCGGCTCCCCAGACACAGCGGACTGACGGTCTCCGAGCCGTCCTTGCGGCGGTGAAGGTGCTCAAGGGTAGAGAAACGATCGGTTCCATCGCGGGAGAACAGGATCTGACGGATCGCATAGCCCTCCAGATTCCGAAGCAGCCCCCCGTCCGCTGCGCTCAGGGCGATGAGCGTCTCCGCATCGCCCCCGGCAATTCCGATCTCGTCGTTGGCCTCGTCGAAGAAGAGCCACCGGGCGAACAGGGGCTTGGACCACACCTCGGACTGCCCGACGAGATCCCACATCACCAGCATGTCCTCAGCGGCACACAGCAGCCGGGTGCCGTCGTTGGAGAGCACCGAGGACACACACGACGGCACCGGAGCGGTGTCGATGATCCGGGGCCTCGGGAGGTCAAATGCGGCGAGCACCCCGCGGGCTTCGGGAGACTCGGCGAGCGTCAGCCCATAGGCCGCGAGGACCTCGGCCTCTGGGCGGGCGTGGAAGGCGGCGGCGGTACGGGCCTGCTGAACGAGGGCGAGGGCGAGGTTGTCGTCGGCCTGCTGGAGCGCAGCGGACATCTCGGCCTCCGCGCTCTGTGCGCGGTCCCGCTCCGTGGCGGTCCGCACCGCACCGTTCAGCCCGACGATCAGCACCGCCAGTGCGGCAACGGCGGTGACTGCGACGGGAACCCGCCATGCGGTGAGGAAGCGTCTGAGGTGGTCTGTCGGGGTGTAGTCGTAGGCGCGAACGGTGCGGCCGTCGATGTAGCGGACCACGTCTGCAGCGAGGGCGCGGGCGGTGGTGTACCGCTCCTCGGGATCCCGATGCAGCGCACGCCGGGTGATCGCGATCAGCTCCGCAGGAGCTTCGGGGGCCAGCGTGAGGATCGGCTCGGGAGGCCGGGTCCGCAGCTGCTTGAGGACCTCGCCGGAGTCCGCACCGACAAACGGCGGGCGCCCGGTGAGCACCTCGTACAGCACCGCCCCCAGCCCCCACACATCGCTGCGCTCGTCCGCAGGCTCTCCGCTGGCCTGCTCGGGGCTCATGTACGCCGGTGTCCCTGCGACCTCCCCCTGAACCGAGCGCACCGGATCCGATGTTGGCAGCACCACCGAGCGCCACCGCTCCCCCCGGGGAGAGTCGCTGGGTCGAGCGAGCCCCCAGTCGACCACCTGGGTCTCGCCAAACTCCCCGATCATGATGTTGGCGGGCTTGATGTCCCGGTGCACGATCCCGAGGCTGTGGGCATAGGCGACCGCCTGACAGGCATCGAGGAACGGGCGCAGCAGCCGAAGCCTGTCCGCTAGCCCCGCAGTCTCCCCGAGGACTTCGGCCAGGGAGCGCCCCTGGATGAGCCGCATCGTATAGAACAGCCGCCCCTCATCGGTGAAGCCCGCGTCGTAGACCGGGACGATGCCCGGGTGCTCCAGCTGGGCGGTGATCCAGGCTTCTCGGGCGAGTCGGGCGTTTTCGTCGGCGGATCCACCGGTTCGGTGGTCGACCTCCTTGAGCGCAACCCTTCGTCGGAGTCGCTGATCGAGCACCGCGATCACCCGCCCCATGCCCCCGCGTCCGAGCAGCTCCTGGCGCTGGTAGCGGTCGGTCTCGAGGTGGGCGAAGGGGTGGGGCTGATCGTCTTCGGTGGATGGTGCAGACAGGAGGTCCCCCCAGCCCGTCACGCTGTTCGCCGGTCGGCTGGCCCCCTGCTCCGCCCATGGATCAGGGTCTGGCCTGTCCTTGTCGTCGCCCATTACGAGAGCCTAACCCAGCGTCGGTGAAGAGATGCGAGGGTCAGGCACCCCTACAGGCTGCACTCGCCGTCCTCCAGGTGCAGCGCGCTGGCTTCCCCCTCGGTGTGGAAGTCCACCCAGCCCAGATCGGCGCTGTAGGTGACCAGTCGCCAGCCGGCGTAGGCGTCGCAGCACTCCATCAGCCGCCAGCTCTGCCAGAGCGTGATCGGGTTGGTGTAGCGGGCCACGGCGTCGCTCTCGTCGAGGCCGGTGGTGGTCTCATCGAGGGGATCGCCGTCGGAGTAGTCCCCGGAGCCGTCGAGATCGGCGTATGGCTTCGGGATCGCCAGGGCGTAGCGCCATTCGGTTTTTGTCCAGATCCAGGCATCGTCGGGCGGGGGCTG
Organism: Myxococcota bacterium; assembly: GCA_047621685.1. Classification (GTDB taxonomy): domain Bacteria; phylum Myxococcota_A; class UBA796; order UBA796; family UBA796; genus JAQXDW01. The sequence continues at coordinate 16,315 of JBLHNG010000006.1, forward strand.
GGAGAGGGTGGCTGAGAAAGTGTCTGTGACCGCGACATCCACCATCGGCGGGGTCGCATCAGCGCCGGTGACGGTCCAGTAGGAGAACAGCCCCAGGCGCTCAAAGTCAGACGCTGTGCCGGAGAGTGTGAGCGAGGCGGGGAGACCACGGAGGATGATGTCGACCGGCTCATCGAGCCCAGAGAAGAATGGATACCCATCGACCTCCCGCCTGGTCAGCGGGTAGTCGGTGTCGTCTCGACATTTCCCTTCGTACAGACCCGAGAAGCCGGAATCCACCAGGCTCCAGCCAAGCGGCCACTCCTCAGGAACCGGCTGCCCCTGAGGCCGGTAGACCAGCCCGGTGTCGTCGTCGATGCGGTGTCGACCGTCGATGCGGTGTCATCGGTGGGCTCGGGTGTGGTGCTGCCGGTGCAGCCGATGAGGAGGGGGATCAGGACGATGGACATGGTGGCATGTGTAGCCCCCGATTCCCGGCCTCACCGGCCAATGTCCTCGTCGAGGTCATCGCCGGGCTGAGTCGGGCCTGATCACCGGCGCAGAAACGCCGCCGAGTGTCGGAGGTCGAAGCGATCCGCCACCGTCTCCGGCTTCGGCTTTGTGCCGAGGATGAGCTTGAGCGACGGGTGGTCAGCCAGCTTGCGGATGTCGATGCTGTGGGCAACCTCGACCCGCTCCAGGGCTGGCAGCGACATCACCACATCGACGAGGTGCGCCTCATCCTTCACACCCTGCAGGTTCGCACAGCGCAGCTCCGGCAGCCCACGCAGCGCGGAGATCTCCTGGAGCCGATGCCCGGCGAGGTTGATCTGACGCAGCGTGCTGAGCGTGCCGACTGCATCCGGGAGGCGGGTGAGCACCTTGAGCTGGGAGAGGTCGAGGTGCTGGAGGTTGACCAGCTCCGCCAGCGGGGTGAAGTCGGTGTCGTTGTGGAGGGTCTTGGCGAAGCTGAGGTCGAGGGCTTCGAGGGACGCGAGCTTCCCGAGGTCTTGAGGGAGGGCGTCGGATTCGTAGAACTGCATCGTGAGCGATCGGAGGCTGCGCGCCTGGGCGAACAACCCCGAGGGGTACGTCTCGACACCATCGAGGTTGAGCTGCTCGATGTGGTCCAGCGGCGGCAGCGTGCCCAGGCTGAGATCCGCGCTGCCGAGCCCCAGGGCGGTCAGCGACGGCAGCGACTCGATGAGCGAGATCAGCACGGCGAAGGTTCGCTCGAAGTAGGCGCTGCTCTTGACGTCGAGGGTGGTGAGGTCGGTCAGGGTCCCGACCACCGGGGCCGCCAGCTCAAGGTCGAGGGACAGCAGCTCCAGGTGACGCAGCTGGGGGAGCTGCTGGAGCGGGGTGTAGTCCTCCAGCTTGATGGTGTTGTAGAAAGCGATGTGTGCGAGCTTCGGCAGGCTCGCCAGGATGCTGATGTCGGTCAGGTTGTGCAGGTTGGTCAGCAGCAGCGCTTCGAGCCCACCGGCCAGCCCCAGGTTCTTGTGCAGCTTCTTGAACTTGCGGTTCAGGTTCAGCTCCAGGAGCCGGAGGCTTGGCAGGGTGGTGATCTCTCTGGGCAGCACCGAGGTCTTCTCGTCGGTGAAGCCAATTCGCTGGAGATTGGGCAGCCCCTGGAGCCGGTCGAGGGTGGCCCGGGTGATGCGATCAAGGCAGACGACGCCGGAGTGGTGCTTCTTGGAGAGGTCGTCCATGTCCGGCTCGGAGCCATCCGCGATGAGGGCCGCAATGGACAGGTTGTCGGTCTGCGTGCGGACCCCATAGGGCAGGCTCGGGGTGGCCTGAAGCTCGGCGTAGGTGTCCGGGTAGTAGTGAAACAGGTCTTGTCGAAGGACATCAGCGAATTGCACGACGGCTCCAGGTCGAGGAGCCACCGTCGTAATTGATGCGCGCTGACAGACCAGCGGCGACTCACAGGATGTTGTGCCGCTTGAACCAGAGCCACTCCAGCACACCGCCCACGATGAGCAGGACCGTGACCAGCGCGAACGCCCAGGGCCGGTCCGCGCCCGGCATTCCGCCCACGTTGATTCCGAGCAGCCCGGTCACCAGACCCAGCGGGAGGAAGATCGCGGCCATGATGGAGAGGATGTACATCGTCTGGTTCATCTGCTCGGCCAGCCGGTTGCTCAGCTCCTCATAGGTCACCGCCGCCCGCTCCCGGGAGGCGTCCAGAGTCTCCTGGTAGCGGGTCACCCGATCGGCGCACTCCCGCAGCCGCGCCCGCGCCACCTCGCTCATCCAGGTGACCCGCTCGCTGTGCAGCCGCGACAGCATGTCCCGCTGCGGGGCGATGTAGCGTCTCAGCGAGATGGACTGGCGACGCAGGTCGCTGAGCTGGGTGCGAAGCTCGCGTCCCACGTCGCTGAGCACGCGCTCTTCGAGGTCATCTGTGGCGTCCTCGATGCCCTGGACGATGATCCCGATGCGATCCAGCAGCCGGTCGGCGAGCTCGTGCAGCAGCTCGCCGGCATCTTTCGGGCCGCCGCTGCCGCTGATGAGCTGGTCGACGATCTCTTGGGGCGCCCCCAGCTTTCGGTGACGCAGCGAGATCATGCGACCCTGCTCCACCCAGAGACGCACCGAGACCATGTCCTCGGGCTCCGCGCCCGGGTTGGTGTTGATCCCGCGCAGCACCACCAGCAGGCCGCTCCCCGACACCAGGCTGCGTGGACGCGGCTCGCCCACCAGCAGGGCCTCGACGAGCACCTCGCTCAGACCGCTGTCGTCCTGAAGCCATCGCCGGGTCGCTTCCTCGGAGTAGTCCAGGTGCTGCCAGAGCACCCCGTCCTCCACGATGCCCTGGTCGATCTCCAGCGGTGTGGCCGGGCGGGCGCCGCCGGCACCGTCGAGCACGAGGGCGTGGATGGGGGTGTGGCTCATGCCAGCTTGCCCGATGCGATGTGCAGGGTGCGCTGCGGGAACGGAATGCTCAAGCCCTCGGCGTCGAAGCGCTGCTTGATCGACTTGTTGGGGGCGAAGGTCGTCGGCCAGAAGTTCAGGGTCGCGACGTAGGCCCGGATGTATTCGGTGGTCATCGCTCATCTCCGGTGTTCTGGGCGGTGGATGTCCGCAGGGAGGGTCGCGCTGGGTGGGTGGCATACCATGATTCGAGGGGTTTTCCGCCATTCGGTGAGGGCACTGCAAGCATTCGGCGCTCTGAGGTGACTGACGGGCGGTGAGGCTGCTGGCGTGGTGAGGTGAGGTGGAAGTGGCCCGGTTGGGGCCGTAACGGGCAGCTCAGGGGGAACGGGGGGCGAAAGAGAAGTCGTAAGGCACCCATCGGGACAGACTCCACGACGCTGAGAAGCCGACGGCGAGCAGGAGCGGTGCCAGACTATGCTGTGACCGTGGTCCTGCTTGTCCTCGCCTGCCAAACGCCAGCCCCCGAACCGGAGGAGTGTGCACCCAACGCAAGCGAGCTGACGGTGGCGTTTTTGGCCGAGGTTGCAGACATGACCTCAGCGTGGGCGTTCTGTGAGCAGGACACCGACTGCATTCTGGTGGCTCACCCCGATCCATACATCTCCCCTCCGCTGTCCATCAACGAGGCGATGGTAGAGGCGTGGGAAGAAGAGGGAGCAGCGCTGTATGAGGCGTACTGGGTTGAGATCAACGGAGACGCTTGTATGATCGTAGGGAATCCAGACAATGCCGCCTTCAAGTGGGCCCATTGCGAGCAGTACCGATGTAAAGTCACCATAGACGCGGACAATCGGAACCCCGAAGAGGACAGCGGCCTGAAGGAGTGAGCAGGAGACCGAAAAGCTCCCGTCGCATCCGGGACTGTGGAGGAGAGTACAGCGTCCTATCGCCACCGGATCGCATTAGAGATCCCCCATGGCTCTCGCACACCTCCGACAGGTTCCCGCGTTCAGTGAGCGCATCGCCGCCGAGCGCATCGACCTGTCCCGCCGCCCTCTCGACACCCTCCAGGTCAACATCGGCAAGCGCTGCAACCAGGCCTGCCGACACTGCCATGTGGAGTCCTCTCCGATCCGAACGGAGAACATGGACTACCGCACCATCGACCGACTGCTGACCCTGCTGGCGGACGCCCCGGGCATCCACACGGTCGACATCACCGGCGGCGCACCGGAGCTCAACCCCAACTTCCGCCCATTCGTCACCGCGATTCGCGCGATGGGCAAGACGGTGATTGACCGCTGCAACCTCACGGTGCTGTTCGAGCGCGGCCAGCAGGACACTGCGGAGTTTCTCGCCCACCATGGCGTCCAGATCACCGCCTCCCTGCCCTGCTACACCAGCGGCAACGTCGACCGACAGCGCGGCCACGGGGTGTTCAACACCAGCGTCCGGGCGCTGCAGAAGCTCAACGCCCTGGGCTACGGGGTGCCGGGCAGCGGGCTGATCCTCAACCTCGTCTACAACCCCATCGGCCCCTCCCTGCCCCCCGCACAGGCTAGCTTGGAGGCGGACTACCGGCGCGAGCTTCGGGAGAACCTCGGCGTTAAGTTCTCCGCGCTGTTCACCATCACCAACATGCCGATCAAGCGCTTCCTCGACGACCTGCTTCGGCAGGGCAAGCTCGACGAGTACATGGCCCTGCTCGTCTCACAGTTCAACCCGTCGGCGGCCTCAGGGGTGATGTGCCGCAGCCTGGTGTCGATCGGCTGGGACGGCACCATCTACGACTGTGACTTCAACCAGATGCTGGAGCTTCCGGCGGGTGGTGGGTTGCGGTCGATCTGGGACATTGACCGACTGGCGGTGCTCCAGGCGGATCCGATCGCCATCGACAACCACTGCTATGGCTGCACCGCCGGGGCGGGTAGTTCGTGCGGTGGGGCGCTGTCGTAGCGCTCAACACGGAGAACCCCCGCCCGGCGTAAACCGGACGGGAGTGGTGCCTGTCGGGGGCCTCTCAGCCGCCAGTGAACGTGGACGGATAGAGACGATGCCGTTGCCGTTGCCGTTGGGCTCAAAGAACTCCAACAGCATGAAGCCGCTCGTCAGTCTGCTCTCGACTGCCCATGCTCGACCGGCTCAGCTCGCGCCCGCAGCAGCCGCGTCGGCCTACTCTCCGGCAGGGGGCGCGACCTTCACCACAAAGTACTGCTGCCAGCGGAGGGAGGCGTTGCTACGGGGCAGCGGCCAGGCGACCGTCTCGGACATGGTGCAGATGTCTCCAGTGGCCTGACCATCCACCAGCACCGTGCCCTCCAGGCGAACCATGCTCACCGCGCTTCCGGGAACCGCGACGACAGGCGGCAGCAGCCCACACGGTCCCGGGCCTCCGGCTCCACCAAGCAGCGCGGCGACCTCCACGCTGTGCAGCCCGGCCTCCAGTCCCGCAAGATAGGGCGTCAGGGCGCTTGCCATCGAGGACACCGTCGGCCCCATCCGGCTGCCGGTGCTGGGATCAAGTCCCACACCGCTCAGCATCGGGTAGGCCGCCCAGACCGTGGCCCCCTCAAGGGAGGCCGGCTCGACCGTCATGCCCACGCCAGCCAGCGTCGGCGCCCCCGATCCGATGGTGGCATCCAGTGCCGCGAGTCCGTAGCCCACCATCAGGCGCTGCAGCAGCTGATCCAGCGCCGCATCGCGGGCCACGCCGAGGTTCACCTCGCTTGCGCTCTCGGAGAGAGACATGGTCAGCAGCGTCGTGCCATCGAGTGAGAGGGCCACGTCTGCGCTGAGCTGAACCTCACCGGGGATCTTCTGCTTGCTGGAGCCCATGCCGAGGGTTCGCCCCTCGACCACCACAAAGCCGGTGACGTTGATCGGCACCTCGATGGTGTGCTCGCCGAGGGTCGCGGTCGCACCGCTGGCGATGCAGGAGGCTCCAGCAAGCTCGGCAGCCTCACAGATGAGAAGCGCTGCGGCAGCGCTGGCCTCTGCATTTTCGATGGGGACAACGGCGGGGGTGGGTGGCTCGTTGGTGCAGGACACCAGCATCAGCACTGCGGCTGTCAGTGGGAACTTCATTGGACAGCACACCTCCACGCTGAAGGGTATCACTACAGACGAATTGGGATCCGCCCGCGGGCACAGAGGGCCTCGTCCCTTTGGGACGACCCCATCTTTTCCGGGCGCGGGGCCCTTGGACGGATCTCAAGAGGGTCGTGTCCGGAAGCATGACCGAAGCCGCACAGAGCACGCTGCTGAGGGGCGCGACATGACGGGTGCCCATAAAACACCCCCTTGGAGCCCACCAGTGCCATCGTCGCGTTCAGGGATGGCCATCCGGTGTCTCAGGTCACCTCAGGCCTCAGGGGTCTGCTCCGGCTTCTGGCGATGCACCCGAATGCCGGGCTTCACGAGGATCTCGATATAGACCGCCGATGCCCCCGCCTGGGCGATCGCGTCGATGCCCGGTACGATCTCGCCGACAACCACTGTCGACGCACTGGCCTCGTCGGAGCCGATCCGGCAGTCGAAGTCCCAAAAGTCGACGTCCTCGGGCAGGGACTTGCGCCGCTCTCGCTTGAGGTACTTGCGCACCGTGTTTTTGATGCCGGCGAGCACCTGCGGTGGCTTGTGGGAGGTGCTGGTGAGGGGAAAGGTCTTCTGCATTGTGGCTCCTGCGGTCGCCACACCTATTCCGGCGGGCGTAAATAGCATGGTCTGTGTGACACGAGCGGGGTGGATCCGTCAGGCAGCGACCACCGCGACAGCTCCCCGAAGATCGCAGCGAGTCGGGGAGGGATTGGTCTGCGAAGCAGGCCCAGGAGCCGAGTCATGCCGACTTCAGCCGGTGGTGCTGAGACCTTTAATTACCGCCATATGCGTAAGCCCTGCGCCTGATGCTACCCGCGTGAGAACGTCAGGCTGACGATCATCCGCCCCTCAACTGAGGAGGAGTACGACCACTCCTTGAGCTTGCTGGTCAAGCACTCCGACAGTGCGGCATCCTCGGTGGTGTTGGTTGGTGCGGTGGCGATCAGGGTGCGCCCCTCCCCGACGGTCCAGTCCAGCACCACCAGGCCCGCCAGCGAAGGCTCCTCCGCCAGCCGCAGCCGGTAGCAGTGCCTCAGCTGCCCCTCGTATCGCCTCAGGTACACCTCGCTGACCTCCGGCTCACTGGTCTCGTTCCAGAGCAGGTCACGCACCATCTCTACGGCGAGAAGCGGCTGCCGCGGTGGGGCGATGTCTGCGGCGGCGTTGAGGAGGAGGGTCAGGAACATCGAAACCTCGGGTGCAGGACGCTGGTGCTGTAGAATGACGCAGAGCTGCGCATCAGGATCCGGGCACCAGCTGGGCCGGACAGTATCCGGCCCGGTGACGAGTGCCCGTCTTCTCCACCTGGATGTTCAGCGAGTAGTTCGGGAGAACCACCTCGACGACCACATCCCGCCAGTGGACCACCACAGGCTCGGATGCATGCGCGAGTCCACCCGATAGGAGCGCTGCGACGAGCAGGGCCGGTCTCTGCATGATGACTCCTGTGACTGAGCTTCAGTCAGCATCTCATCGCTTGATGTCTACAGAAAACACACCGTTTGGTGCCCACAAAGCCCGACTGAGTCGCCTCGGCATGGAGGGGCCAGTCAAGGGCTCGTTGGTCACCGGCTGGGGAGCCATGATGTAGGCTCATGTCCTGACCTCCCCGGGAGAAGGTGTGGATCTCACAGCAGCAGCGAGGGTGCTTGAGGCGCTGGCTCAGGGCAACCCTGAGGCGCAGGTCGCGCTCGATGCGCTCTTGGAAGCGGCCGGTGTCGAGGCGCTCAAGCCTGCGCCCGTGCCAACGGTGACCGGTCCGGTGGGGTTCGCCGGGCTGCTGACCCTGCCGGAGCTGTTCTGGCTGAGCGCGGGAGACGAGAGCTGCTGGGTACCGGCGGAGCGACAGGATCCGGTGCTGGCGTGGAGCCGCCTGCTGTCGTTTGGCGGCCCCGGGCTGCTCCGTCCGCTCCAGGGGGAGACCTGGCTGCAGCGGTTTGTGCACGAGGTCCTGCCCGGGCGCTGGCGTGTGTGTACGATCGAGGATGAGTCCGTGGTTGCCCTCTCGCAGAACCGAAACATCTCGCTGTCTGTGCCCGCCCACCCCTCGCTGCTTCAGGTGGTGGAGCGGGATGGGGAGCGGCACTGGGACTTCAGGCGGGGGGTGAGCACCTACGCTGTGCTCAGCGTCATCGCCCATGCAGCGTGTCGGGCCGGGATCGCACCGGATCAAGAGGTCGCGCTGGGGGATGGCGAGCTGGTCGAGGTCGTGGCGGAGAGCTTCGCCACCGGGCTGAAGCCGCTGGCGGTTGCCATCGACGACATCGAGGCATGGCTGTCCTGGACCACAGCACTCGCGGCGACGATCCGACGCATCAGCGGTCGTCGTCTCCTCCGCAGGGAGCCGGCGGAGGCCTGGGCGGACCTGCCGGCAGAGGCACAGGAGACCTGGACGTTCTGGGTGCGCAATCACCCCGGGATGCTGCGACTTGAGCTCGCCCTGCGGGACTTCTTCGCCAGCGGCAGACAGCAAGCACAGGTCGCCGTGAGCCTCCAGCGCGGTGTCCTGCCGACCGAATTCGCCGGTCCCGTCACCGCGATCTGCGCACCGGGAATGGGGCCGTCGTGGCAGGCCGCGGTCGCAGAGCGGGCTCAAGCACTGGGCATCCAGGCCATCCTGGAGTCACCGAGGTTCGCACAGCACCCGCCCCCGCCAGGCATCCACCTCGATGATGAGGGCTGGACGGTCGGTGATGCGGACTACGAGTCCCACCCCGACACCTGCCGGTCCGATGCTGAGGTGGCGCCATGGCGGGTGGTGGACAACCCGCTTGCGCAGGGAAGCTACGATCAGCACCGAGCCGCACCGCCAGCCGGCATCCTCGCTGCGCAACGCTGACTTCAGCCTGACTGGAGGAGCGCTCCGAGAGGAGCCTCACGCGATGGTCAGAAATAGAATGGCGACATGACGGGTGCAGAGAAACCCCCGCCCGGCATAAACCGGACGGGGGTGGGGCCTGTCGGGGGTCTCAGCCGCCAGCGAACATGAACGGGTAGGAGACGATGACGATGCCGTTGCCCTTGGGCTCGGGGAACTGCATCCGCATGAAGCGGCTGGTCAGGCAGCTCTCGACTGCGCTGTTGCCCATGCTCGACTTCTTGATGCTCGACCGGCTGACCGAACCGTCACCGGCGATGACGAACTTCACGGTGATCTTGCCGCCCAGCGATGCATCCTTGTTCAGCTCGCGCTGGTAGCAGTAGCGGAACTGGTTCATGTGGCGCTTGATGACCGCGTCGATGAGGGAGCGGTCCAAAGAGCCGATGATGATCGGGTCGCCGCCGATGCCGCTGATGGTGCCCTCGGTGCGGGGACCGGCTGCCGGACCCTGACCGTAGCCAGCATCACCGCCGCCCCGTCCATGGGTTCCGAGTCCGCCGAGGCTGTCCGCAGTTCCGCCACCGCCGAAGCTGCTGCCGCGGGAGCCGAGGCCATTGGTGCCGCGCTGGTCGCCCTTCGCGCCGATCAGCCCGCCGATCCCGCCGATCAGGTCGGAGTTGAGTGCGGAGGTGCCGAACACACCGGCCAGGGCGCTGTCGTCACCGATTACACCAAGGACACCAGCGTTCTCCGCGACCTCCGTGTCGAGCTGCTTCTTCTGCATCTCGACCTTGTTGCCCTTGGCAAGCTCCATCTTGGAGTCCTTCTTGCCGACCTTGCCCTCTGCCTCCTTGGCCGCCGCGCCCTCGTCGAGGGGATCCGGCTCGCTCTCCTTGTGGGCAGTGGGCGGGATCTCCGGCTCGGCCTCAGGCTCAAAGAGCATGACCAGGGCCAACCGCTCGGGGATCTGGACGATGTCCGCGCTGGTCGGGGGCGGGGCGTTGTAGACGAGGGTGGAGACCATCGCGAACAGGAAGCCCATGAACGCCATGACGCCGAGGAAGGGGTAGTCCACGCTGTCGGTCAGGCTGGCGACGACCCGGCGGCCGGGCCAGGTGAGCTGTCCGAAGAAGATGACCTCGCCGGTGTCCATGAGGATCCGGGTGCCCTCGGTGACCGGGATGCGGTAGAGACCGCCGCCGATCGGGGTCGCCTCACCGGAAGCAATGAGGGCACTCAGCGAACGACGCTCCTCTCCGATGTCCACAAAGCCTTGCCACTTTGACGAGAATCGGCAGATCCACTGATCGACTTCCCAGACGAACAGGGAGAAGTTGTCCTCGGGCAGCCCGCCGGTCGGGGCGTAGAACTCGCTGCGCCACTCCTCAGATGCCTCCGAGACCGTCGGGGCCAGCGCCCAGGCCAGCTTCGCGAAGCTGGAGGGGACCCAGGCGATCGGGCGTCCGAGGATGCGCCAGCGGTGACCGACGGCGGCACCGGCAGTGACCGGGCGGGCGTTGGCGGGGTAGTGCTTGACGTCGATGACCGTGTCGCCCCAGACCTCAGCGACCTCCAAGACCTTGCCGCCGCTGCGATCGATGCCCGCATCGCCCCGGGAGGTGCCCCAGCGCATCAGCATCGCGAGGGCGTCATCACCGCGATCCTCGAGGGTCACGGAGTGTGCATCGACCGTCTCGACGAGCTGCCCCGGGGCGGCGATCAGCGGGTCGGTGCGCTCGTCGTCGAGGGTGGAAGAGTACGCCAGAGTGATGCCGGCCAGCGTGATGGCGTCGCCGCTGCGCAGGGCGGTGGAGTGGGCGGGGAGCCCGTTGACCTGGCAGCCCGCGCCAAGGTCGAGGAGGCGGGCGATGCCGTCTTCGCCGACGTTGATGACCGCGTGCAGCTCACTGAGCCCGCTGCCGACCACCCGCATCATTGCGGCAGGACCGCTGCCGATGGTGATGCTCTCGGCGTCGAAGCTCCGTGTAAACAGACACTCGTTCCCGTTGTAGACGTCCAGACGCACGACACCCTTGATGGTACCCATAATCGCTCCCTATGCGGCACACTTCGCCTCTCTACGGAATCGTTGAGAGGGGTGTTCCCTTCGCTCTGGGTCTATTGACCGCAGGTTCAGGAGGCGGTTCCCGATGTCAGTACGTCTTTACAAACGTCAGACAGGTCCACCAAAAACGGGCCTGACCTGCTCCTGGTCCCGCCCGGCTGGTGCCCAAAATTCTACTGTCAGGTCGGCAGGCGGTGTGGCATTTGCCGTGGCGAAGAGGGTGAGCAGGAACAACATGGCTCAGCCACCTGAGGCACGCAGGGCAACCACATTGCTGCCCATCACCAGGAGGTCACCGATCCGGGCGGGCATGGGCTCGGTGAGCTTGTGGAAGTGCTCGGCGTCTCGGTAGAGGTAGGTCGCGAGGCGGTGGTGCAGGGCGCCGATCGTCATCTGGCCGTTGCGGTCGACCCCGACGGAGGCCTGACGGCGGCCGACGAGGGCACGGTCGAGGGTGAAGCCAGCGGCCCGGGTGCGCTCAGCGCGGGAGCCGGAGCACCACCGGAGGTTGGACTGCCCGCCGCGATCAGGCAGGGCGATGCCGGGGTGGTTGGGGTTGCGCCCCAGCTCCGCAGTCTCGCCGTAGCCCACCGCCAGCCGGATGGAGGAGTCCCCCTCCAGGAGTCCGAGGTACGGACCGGAGCGGGGCACCCGGAAGCGGACCTCACCGGCAGGGGTGATGATGACGTCTTCGGGGCTGAGCTTCTGGCGACTTCCAGGAGGAAGGGTGCGCCCGGCGATGGAGATGCCCTGAGCGAGCACGTCAGCGTAGACACCCTCGCCGGAGACGTCCACCCGCAGCAGCGCCCGGGGCGAGGCGTTGACCCAGCGGCCGTCGGAGAGCAGGTCGTAGCTGTAGCCGGCGACCACACCGCCGAGGGGCACACTGGGCAGGCCGACCCCGGCGAGCACCAGCTCGACCGCGGTCTCGGAGCCGCCATCGAGGAAGACGGTGGCCTTGCCCGGGTCGTCGGGCCATGCGTTGCGCTCGGCGTCCAGGGACGCATCGAGGGCGGTGGTGGTCCCGATGACCAGCCCACGACCGGCCTCCGTCCAGCGGCGGCGCTCTGCTGGCGGGATGGTGTAGACGCTGAGCCACAGCTGCGCGGGATCGAGCACCGGGAGGGCGGCGAGGGTGGTCTCCAGGCTGGAGTCGTTGGGCGAGAAGCCCTCGAACAGGATCACCGCGGAGGGGGAGAGCCGGGGAATGGAGCGGCCGGGCTGGACCCGCACCAGGGAGCCGCTCCGGGCGGCGAGCGCGATGGGCTCGGGCAGCACGCAGCGGATTGGGGTGGGTGCCCGGAAGCAGGGGGTCGGCTCGGGGATGCCCTTAAACGAGTACACCCCCACCGGCTCCCAGGGGATCTCGGCGAGGTTGGCACAGCGCCGGGTGGACTCGGTGAACCAGACCTCGCCGCCAGGGGTCATCGACGAGAGCCGGGCAGCGAGGTTGGCGGCCTCTCCGAAGGCATCGCCGTCGATCTCCTCGACGTCGCCGGTCGCGACGCTGGCGCGAAGCTGGTAGCTGGTGCCGGGCAGGCCGGTCTCCGCCAGCTTCAGCGAGGCACGCAGGGCATCGGTCGCGGAGCTGAACAGGGTCATGAAGGCATCGCCGAGGCTCTTGACCAGTCGCCCGCCCAGCGGCTCGCAGACCTCCCGGGTCCACTCTTCATGCAGCGCGATCAGCCGGCGGAGGGACTCACGGTCCGAGCGCGCAGTCTTCTCGGTGTAATTCACGAGATCAGTGAACACGACAGAGCGGGTGTGGGTAGGCATTGTGGGGGAGGATATCAGCCGGGGGTGGTGATTCGGTCATCTGGCGTTCCCGGTTGTTGCTGCTCCCAGACTGACCCGCCCGCTTCGGAGTCTATGCATGCCCCTCAGCGACGCGCAGCTCAGCCAGATCCGCAGCCTCCTCCAGCACCGCGACTCAGCAGTTCAGGCGCAGGGTCAGGAGCTTCTGGTCACCCTGGCGCAAGAGCGGAATGCCCTCCGAGGGCACAACCTCGCCAGAACACACCTCGAACGGATCGACCTGTCCGGCAGGGACCTCCGTGACATCAACCTCACCGGCGCCTGGCTGGAGGGTGCGAACCTGCGCGGGGCAGACCTGCGCGGAGCCACCCTCGATGAGGCGGCGCTGAGCGATGCGGTGCTGGAGGGCGCGGACCTGTCTGGGGCGTCAATGCGAGATGCAGTCCTGAGCGGAGCGATGCTGACGGGCGCCCGCCTGCACCTCCTCGACCTTCGCGGTGCCACGGTTCACGGCGCGCTGCCGATGGGTGCTCGGGTGATCGTCAACCGGCAGACGACACTCCACGGACGACCTGCCCGCGCGATGTGGCTCGACATCGCCACCGATCAGCCCCGCCTCGATCTCTCCGGGCTCACCCTCACCGGGCTGCGCCTGCAAGACTCGGATCTGCAGGGGGCGGACCTCTCCGGGGGCTGCTTTCGTCGGGCACGGCTCAGCCACTGCGACCTGACCGGCGCCAACCTGTCGGGGGCGGCCCTGCACCGCGCTCGGCTGAGAGGCACCTGGCTGCGGGGGGCGGACCTGTCGGGGGCGGACCTCTCCTTCGCGGATCTGTCGGGGGCGGACCTGACCGGGGCGGACCTGACGGGCACCGACCTGACCCGCGCGAATCTCACCAACGCGATCGGCGCGGACCTCTCCGGCGCTCGGACCGACGGGGTGTGGCAGAGGAACCTCGTGTGTCTGCCGGACATCACCCCGGAGGCCCGGCTCGCCCAGCTCTGCGACGACCCCGACTGGACGCTCCGTCGCCTCGGCCTGCTCCACCAGGCCCGCACTGGAGACGCCTCCGCAGCACTGGCCGGCTTCATCGCTGCGGAGGCGAACACCGACTCCGCCGAGGCCGCACTGATGACGGTGCTGCACCGCTACACCGTCGCGGATCTCACGGTCCTCCCGGAGCGGTTCAGGCGTCGCCGCTGGCTCCTCGCCATTGCCGGACTGGCTGAGGAGCGGGATCCGGTGCAGGCCTCGGCGGTGCTCCTGGCGAGCGTGCAGAGCCGAGCCGTCCCGCTGACGCTGCTCATTGAGGCGGTCCATTCCGACATCTGGCCGGACGTCCGCCATCAACTTCAGCTGCTGGGAGACACCTTCGCAGACCGCAAGCTGAAGGGAGCCGCTCAGCGTCGGGATCGCAGTCCGCCACCGCCCACACCGCTCCCCCCGATCCTCCGAGCGCGGGTGCAGGATGAAGCCCTGCCAGAGCGGAGCCGGCTGCTGGCCCTGAATCGGCTGCTTCAGGTGAGGATCATCGACGCGGAGACCCACGCCCTGCTGATGAAGCTCGTCGCCGATCCCAGCGCTGGACTTGCTGCGGTGGCGACGCACTGGATGGGAAGCCTGACCCCCGACGTGGCACTGCTGGAGCGGCTCGCCAGGACCACCAGCCGCAACGACAAGGTCGGGGGCGCTGCAGTGAACACCCTGGTCACCCTCGGCGTCCGGCACCCGGCACACACCGATGCGATCATCGACAGCCTCCTCCCGCTGCTCAGCCAACCCCTGAGCGCACCGCGTGACCGGTCGGTCCGCCACGGGCTGTTCGGGCTGCTGCGGATCAGCGCCCATCCGAATCGCACCGCGCTCCTGGGTCGCTGCGGTCTGCACTGGAGCATGAGGCACGGTGCCATGAGCGCGATCAACCAGCTCAAGAAATACCGCACCAGCAGCCTCATCGAGCGTGCCATGGTCCCCGACCTCCTCTACCGGCTCTGGCAGGATCCTGGCTCCTCGAAGGTCAGCATCCTGGCCACCGCCCCCGATGTCGCCCTCCCCATCGCAGCCGACGGGCTCACTGGTCCCTGGAGTGTGCGCGCCCGGGTCGCGCTGCGGCTGTGCGAGGCGATCGGTCCCGCCGCCGCCGCGCTGATCCCGCTGATCCGCCCTCACCTCGCCCACCCCGATCCCGCCGTCCAGCGTGCCGCCGCAGCCGCGCTGGGTGCGATCGGCGATCCCGTCGCACGGCCCTGGCTCGCGACACTCTCCCAGGCGCCCGATCGGCACCTGCGGCGAGTCGCGGTCCGCGCGCTGGTCAAGCTCACGGTGGCGGACATCGCCTGACTGGATCTCACCGTCTTCGGCGGGTATCACCGGATCCATGTCCTACACCGACTTCCAGACCCACACCCTCGACGATGGCTCCCTGTTCCACGCTGGCTGGCTTCCCGCCGCCCTCCGTCCCTCCACTGCCGCCACCTTCGATGCCCTGTGGGACCTCCACCCCGACGCCTACCACCGCATCGTGATGGCCGGCAGACCGGTCGACACCCCCCGCTGGCAGCAGGCCTACGGCATGGACTATCGCTACACCGGTCGGGTCAACCGGGCGCTGCCTGTGCCCGCGGTCTACGCCCCCTACCTCACCTGGGCGCAGTCCCACCTCGATCACCGGCTCAACGGCCTCCTGCTGAACTGGTACGACGGCAAGAAGGGCCACTACATCGGCCGACACCGGGACTCCACAGCCGGCATGGTGGATGGTGTGCCCATTGTCACCATCTCACTGGGCGAGGTCCGTGCCTTCCGACTGCGCCCCTGGCGACAGCCCGGCTTCATCGACTTCACCGCGGGTCACGGCGCCGTCTTTGTGCTCCCAACCACCACCAATCGGGCCTGGACCCATGAGATCCCGCGGTCAAAGCAGGCCATCGGCCGGCGGATCTCGCTGACCCTTCGGGCGTTTACCTGACACGGGGTATGTTCAGGCACCTGCTCAGGAGCACCTGTGTCCGAGACCCAGCTGGATAATTTCACCCGCCGAAGCGTCCTCAGCGGACTCGGCGCCCTGATCATCGGGGTGAGCCTCCCCGGCTCCGTTGCAGCGAAGACCGGCATCGCGCCCGACTCCACTCCCGCACTGAACGCCTTCGTGATGATCGACCGAGACGGCGCGATCACGGTCCTGCTCCCAAGCAGCGAGATGGGCCAGGGTGTGACCACCTCCCTGCCACAGATGGTCATGGAGGAGCTCGACGGCGACTGGTCGAAGCTGACCACCCGGACCGGCCCCGAAGCGAAGGACTACCGGGTCAGCCTCGGCGCGGGTCCGATGATGGTCACCGGCGGCTCGGGCAGCATCATGCACTGGGGCGAGCCGATGCGGGAGGCGGGCGCGGCGGCTCGGGCGATGCTGGTCAAGGCCGCTGCGAAGCGCTGGGGGGTCGCGGCTTCGGAGTGCACCACCAGAGACGGCGTCGTGCGACATTCCGCTGGCCATGAGGCGGAGTACGGCAGCCTGGTCGACGAGGCCGCCCTGCTCAAGCCGCCGAGGAAGCCCACGCTGAAGCCCGACAGCGAGCACCGCCTCATCGGCACCTCCGTCCCGCGGACCGATCTGCTATCGAAGGTCGACGGCACCGCAGAGTTCGGCATCGACATCAGCCGCCCTGGTCAGGTCTGGGCGACCACGGTGGCCTGCCCGGTGTTTGGCGGAACGGTCGGCAGCGTAGACGACACCGACGCCCGAGCGATCCCCGGAGTGAAGGACGTCCTGGTGTTCTCCGACTACGTCGCGGTGGTCGCGGAGTCCTGGTGGCCAGCCCGAAAGGCCCTCACCGCGCTCAAGATCACCTGGAACGAGGGAGACAACGCCGACCTCGACTCCGACGGCATCGCCCTGAGGTTGCTCGCTGGCCTCGATGCCGAGAAGCCTCACATCGCCCGACGCGAGGGCAAGGCACTGGATCGCATCGAGGAGTCTGAGGACGTCCTGGAGGCCGTCTACTCGGTGCCCTACCTCGACCACGCCCCGATCGAGCCGATGAACTGCACCGTGCACATCCAAGACGACCGCTGCGACGTCTGGGTCGGCACCCAGGTGCAGACGCTGGTCGTGAAGGCCGTGAAGCGACTCACCGGGCTGAAGTCGAATCAGATCCACGTACACACCACGATGCTCGGCGGCGGCTTCGGGCGTCGGGGCAACATCGACTTCATCGAGCAGGCATTGGACATCGGCATGCTCATCGACGGTCCGGTGCAGGTGCTGTGGACCCGGGAGGAGACCTTCCGCCATGGCTTCTACCGACCCGCCGCCACCATCCGGATGCGCGCCACCATCGCTGGGGATGCACCTGAAGCGGTCCACATCCGGCTCGCCAGCGACAACATCCTCCACAACTACCTGCCCCCGCTCCTCCACAACATCGGTCTCGTCGCAGACTTTCCGCTGGAGGGCTTCCTCCACAGCAGCCCGTATGCCTTCGAGAACATCCAGGTCGAGTGGAGCCACGTCGACCTGCCAGTCCCCATCGGCTTCTGGCGCAGCGTCGGGCACAGCTACAGCGCGTACTTCATGGAGTGCTTCATCGACGAGCTGGCGGTCAAGCTGGGCCAGGACCCGGTCGCGCTTCGTCGCAGCCTGATGGGTGACCGCCACCCTCGGTTCCGCACGCTGCTCGATCTGGCGGCTCAGAAGGCGGGCTGGGGTAACCCTCCCGCAGGTCGCTTCCAGGGGGTCGCGATCCACGAGTCGTTCGGCTCCATCTGCGCCCAGGTCGCTGAGATCTCCATGGAAGATGGCAAGCCGAGGGTGCACCGGGTGGTCGCTGCAGTGGACTGCGGCCGGGCGATCAACCCCGGAATCGTCGAGACGCAGATCATGAGCGGGGTGATCTTCGGACTCTCCGCCGCGATGGGCGGCAAGCTGACCCTGGCGAACGGCCGGATCCAGCAGAGCAACTACCACGACTACCCCGTCCTCCGAATGGTCCAGGCTCCAGAAGTCGAGGTTCACATCGTGGACACTCCCGGTGCCCCAATCGGCGGCATCGGCGAGATCGGCACCCCGCCGATTGCCCCGGCAGTCTGCAATGCGATCTTGGCGGCGACGGGCGAGCCGGTTCGGAGCCTTCCGATTTTGTAGTTGGCTCACCGTGCTGGTGATCAAACAAACCACCCTCGCCCCCGTACCCCCTCCATGGACTCGACCACCCGCCGCCTGAAGACCATCGCAGAGACCCTCACCGCCAAGAAACGCGCCCTGAAATACGCCGAGCAGATCGCTGGCAAGCACGCCCGGTTGGGAGACACCGGCTGGCTGCTGAGTCCGGCCGCTGCGGTCCCCGGGACGCTGCTGGCGGTGGTCGGCGGGCAGCGAGCGCGGTGGTGGTCTGCACAGGCCACACGGCTGAGAGGGGAGGTCACGGAGCTGACCGTCGAGGCCCGGCTGCTGCGGCATCTGGACGGAAGAGACGATAAGACGGGGGGATGAACGACAAGACCTGCCTCGTCACTGGCGCGAACACCGGCATCGGTCTGGAGACCGCGCGTGGCCTCGCAGAGCAGGGCGCCACGGTGGTCATGACCGCCCGCAACCGAACCCGGGGCGAAGAAGCCGTCGCTGATGTCAGGCGCACCACAGGCAGCGACCGGGTGAGCCTGCTCGACCTCGATCTCGCCGACCTCGCCTCTGTCCGGGCTGCCGCAGAGACCGTCACCGCGCAGCACGACCGCCTGCATGTCCTGGTCAACAACGCTGGACTGATGCTTGGTGAGCGCCGGGTGACCACGGACGGCTTCGAGATGACGATGGGGGTCAACCACCTCGGCCACTTCGCCTTCACCCTCCTCCTGCTCCCCCTCATCATGGCCGCCGCGCCCGCCCGAATCGTCAACGTCGCCAGCGCCGTCCACCAGGCCACCCGGAGCGGCCTCGACTTCGACGACCTGATGTTCGAGCGCCGAAAGTACACCCCGATGGGGGCCTATGCCGCCAGCAAGCTCGCCAACATCCACTTCACCCGCGAGCTGGCCCGTCGGCTGGAGGGTCGCGGGGTCACAGTGAACAGTGTTCACCCCGGCGTGGTCGGCTCCCGGTTCGGCTCCGATGGCGACGTCTCCAAGCTGTTCGGGCGCCTGGTCGGGATCGCCCGCCCGTTCATGCTCACCCCAGCGAAGGGCGCGCGGACCTCACTGCATGTCGCGACCTCTGAGGAGGGCGGACAGGTATCTGGGGCCTACTTCGCCCACAGACGGCAGACGAAGGTCAGCCGGGCTGCACAGGACGACGATGCCGCTCGCCAGCTGTGGGCGATGAGCGAGAAATTGACCGGAACATCGGCTTAAACCTCGGTCCTTACATTCAGCAGACAAATATGGGTTTGTCCTTGCTTCGGTTTGTCAGGAGCTTGTAAAGTAGAGGAGCAACCTCAATGAAGGAAGCCGACATGACCGAAAACCCCATCAAGAAGCTCGAGTACTACCAGCTCAAGGAGGCACGGAAGACGATGGTCGCCCGCGCGGTCCTGATGACGGTGATCATCAGCATGCTGGGGCTCAACATGTGGCTCACCCAGCGGAACTATGAGGATCTGGTCATCAACATGAACCAGGCCCGCATCGAGCAGGATCAGCTCCACGACAGCACCACCGTCCGGCTGCGAACCATGGAGGGGCAGATGGATCAGCTCCAGGCGACCGTGAATCTGCTGGAGGAGGAGCACGGCATCGAGGTCGCGGCTCGATAGCCTACCTGGCCGCCTCGACAAACCGGCTCGTCAGGCTGGCGATGAGCGGAGCGGAGTCCACCGCTTGAGACAGCATCGCCTCGGCCTGCACCGCATCCCCGATCCGTCGGCGGACGAGTCCAGAAGCCTCGATCCGTGACATCTCGGCGTGGAACTGCATGCCCCACGCCCGACGATCAGGGACCCGATACCCCTGGATCGCGCACCGCTCGGAGTGTGCGAACACTGTCAGCGGTCCGGCCCGGGACGGATCCACCTCATCATGGTGGGAGAGGAAGGTGGTGAAAGTCTTCGGGAAGTCCGCCAGCAGCGGGGAGGTGCTGCTGTGGGTGATCGGGAACCAGCCGACCTCCGGGTGCGGTGACGTGCGAATCGCCCCCGGCCCGAGGAGAGCCTGGGCGAGCACCTGGTGGCCGAAGCAGACCCCCAACACCGGCACCCGATCGGCCAGGGCATGGCGCACGAATTCCACCAGGCCGTCCACCCAGGCCAGCCCGTCATTGACCCCCGCCGCAGAGCCGGTGATCACCAGCCCCCCGAACCGGGTCGGGCGATCCGGCAGCACGCCCCAGGCCGGTCGGGCGGTGAGGGCCTCCCGGTCGGTGAGGTGCGGCAGGAAGTTGCCCGCCCCGCCTTCTGGATCCTCGACATAGCAGTCCACCACAAGCCACGGTCGCATCATCTCGTCTCCACAGGGGTGCCGCTCCCGGTGCGCGCTCGCCGGATGAATGCGCCGAACGCGCTGATCAAGGGCCAGGCATGACGGAGGGTCGTCCACAGGCCGACCTTCGTGTCGCCATGGGAGAGCAGCGGGGTGACTGCAAGCTCGACGGGCAGACCGGTCGCTGCGATCGCCTCTCGGAGCCGCACGGACTGGCTCGGCGGGATGACCCGATCGGTCTGTCCATGGATGAGGGAGACCGGCACCCGCAGTCCGCTGACATGGTCCGGCACCTGAAGCCCCGTGATCTCCGGCAAGCCAGAGACCGCGACTGCCTCCCAGTGCTTCACCCGGACCGCAGGGTCGGTCGTGAGCGCGGTCAGCAGGCTGGAGAACGGCTCGGGGATGTCTGCGGCGGTCACCTGATGGGGGCGCTTGTGGAAGTTGTCGGCGGCCTGGGAGAGCAGGGTGCGCTGCAGCCAGCCCTCCGGGTCGTCCACCGACCGATCCACGAAGTTTCCGAGGGTGATCAGCCGACCGTAGGGGTCGCTGTCGGGGTCGGCGAACACGTAGCGGAGGGTCTCACTGACGTCGGCGAACGCCCCGATGACGCACACCGCAGTGAGCCGATCCCGGACCGCGGGACGGGCAGCAGCGAGCAGGGCGATGCCTCCGGAGAACGACACCGAGAACAGCCCAACCGGCTCGTCGTAGTGGTCCGCGATGGCCGCGATCCAGCCCTCGACCTCGTCAATCTGCCCCACGCTCATGCGCAGCGCGGCGATTGAGTCGAGGTGGGGGGTCACGGCGGTCAGTCCACAGCGGGCAAAGCCGCGGGCGAGCTGAATCCAGCGGGCATCCAGCTCGGCGTGGGGAGACATCCCGTGGATCATCGCCACCACCCCGCGCCGGGGCACGTCGGACGCATACACCACACAGCGCCCCCCTCCCAGCGACACTGCCTCCTCCCGAGCCACCGGCCCGATCCGCCCCAGGCTCACCAGCATCCCCAGCGCCCGCACCCGATCCATCGCGTTAATCCTCCCCGATGTCCTACCGCCTCTACCACGACCTCGCCCCCCACTGGCCGCAGCTCTCCCCGCCGGAGCTGCACGCAGAGTCCGCAGCGGTGTACCTGGAGCTGCTGTCCCTGGCGGTGGATGCCCCCATCACCAGCCTGCTGGAGCTGGGCTGTGGCTCTGGACACCTCGCCAGTCACTTCCCCCAGGCCATGGACGTCGCCCTGCTGGATCTCTCCGAGGAGATGCTGACGCTGAGCCGGGCGGCCAACCCCGGGCGCACCCACCACTGCGCGGACATGCGGACCGTGCGGCTGGGTCGGACCTTCGATGCAGTCCTGCTCCACGACGCGGTGATGTACATGACCTCCCCGGCAGACCTCAGCGCGGCACTGTCGACGGCTGCGGCCCACTGCCGACCAGGCGGCGCGGTGCTGGTGGTGCCCGATGTGGTCGCCGAGACCTTCGCGGAGGGTGCGATATCGGGTGGCGGACCAGACGCACAGCTCCTGGAGTGGCACCACTCCCCTGGCCCCCACAGCTACCGGGTCGACTTCGCCCTCATGCTCCGGGACGGCGTCGAGGTCCGCTGCGTCCACGAGCAGCACGAGCTGGGGCTGTTCTCCCGGGCGCTGTTCTGGGAGGCTCTGACGGCGGCGGGCATGGTCCCGGTGGCCGCCGAGCTGCCCCTGGATGAGGTGGGCGAGGTCTTCCTGTCCCGTCGCTCAGCGGGGTAGCTCAGGGCCGCTCTCAGACTTGCCGGACTTGCCGCTCTTGCCGGACTTTGAGCCAGACTTGCCGCTCTTGCCGCTCTGGCCTTCCTTGCCCGACGCCTCCGAGCTGGTGGTTGCCTCCGTCAGCTCGGCCTGGACGGTGTCGGCGATCGGAGCGAGCCGCCATGCGCTGACGTGCTGATCCTTGAGCAGGGGATCCCCCCACATCTCTTTGAACAGGCGGGCCTGAGCCGCGGCCTGATGCTGGCCCTTGTCTTTGGGGAAGGTGGTGACATCGACCACCGCCCAGACAAACCCGTCGGCAATGAGGGCATCGACGTCTTCGGGTGACACCTCACCGCGTCCGCCGGTCGACAGCACGCTCAGCAGGCTGTTGGCCTTGACGTATTCGACCAGCGCCCTGGGCCGATTGGCGGGGATGTAGCCGTCGGGGCCATAGAGGATCGGCTGGCCGTGGGTGGTCTGGTGCAGCAGCGCGGCCTGGCTGGATGACGAGACGCCGAGCACCGGGGTGGTGAGGATGGGGCCGTCGATCTGGGTGTAGATGTCGTCGGTGTTCGGGGTGCGGCTGAGGGTCATCGGCAGGTGCTCCACCCGCCAGGGCAGGTCGAGGCAGAGCAGGACGAGCCCGACCACCACCAGCGCCCGACGGCTCAGCTTCATCCGCCGTCCGAGGTCATCCAGCCCCAGCGCCGCGAGCACCGAGACCGCAGCCGTTGTGATGAGCGCCGCCCGACCCGGCCACCACATCTGCGAGAACGACGGGAGGTAGTCGTGCAGCAGCCGATAGGGCATCGCCCAGGGCATCGGGGAGCCCTCCGCAGACTTGAGGTACGGCCCCAGCGCGAGGACGTAGCCAACACCCGCAACCATCAGCCAGCGCCACCGCCCAGCGCGCTGCCAGAACAGGGCGAGCCCAGACAATGCCAGGAGCCCGGTGGCAATGCGGCGATCCGGGGCGCGGATGTCCTCGGTCGTAAACGGCCACTGCCAGTGGAGGCTGTTCTGGATGGCGCTGGACAGAGAGCGCTCGCCGCGGTGGTAGCGCTCCAGGCCATCATTGACAGTCTGAGCGGCGCCCTGAAGCTCACCAGCGCCCATGAGCAGCATGGCCACCAGCGGACCAGACAGCAGCGCACAGACTCCGACCGCAATCCCCAGCCGACTCAGCCGTGCCCGATCCATTTCCCGATGCTGTGCAGCCCACAGCACGCCGACCGCCAGGGCCAGGAAGACGCCGCTGTGCCAATACACCAGCACCGCCGCCGCACACGCCGCTCCAGTGGCCGCCGCGAGCCGGTGGTCCCCCTCGCCGCGCGCCAGCCGAACCATCCCAGCCAGGGCCAGCAGCCAGAACACCACCAGCGCCTGAGACAGCCGACCCTCCTGGATCTCCAGCACCACCACCGGCGACATCTCCAAGCCAACCCCGGCGATGATCGCGGCATGAGGCGAGGCACCCGCGGCGCGCGCCAGCACCCAGGCGCCCATGCCCGCGCTCCACAGACACAGCAACGCGGCGAGGTTGAAGCCTGCGGTCGAGCCGAGGATCGCGAAGAAGGGCGAGAACAGCACGCTGTCGAGCAGGCCGTCGATGATCGGTGTGTGTCCGATGGGGAAGAAGCTGTGGGTGCCGCTCAGCGGACTTCCGGCCGATGACAGCGCTGCCCCAGACCACCAGGCCGACCAGATGGTGGTGATGGCGTCGGGGTTCCGGGCACTGCCGAGGAGCTGTCCCGTCGACAGCGCCGGCCACGCCAGGACCACCGCCACCACCCCGGTGAGCACTGCGGCAAGGACAGCGGGGCGACGGGAGATCCATTGGGCCAGGGTGGTGATCGAGGGCATAGCGACAGTGTATCGTCTCTCCATGTCGGCCCTCTCCTCGAAGACGCTGCTCAAGCTCCTCAGCGGCGTCACAGTCGCTGCGGTGATGCTCGCGGGAGCGGAGCTGATGCTGCGGGTCGTCCTCGGTCCCCCGCCGCCACCGGTCGCGGTCTACTCAGGACTTCAGCCACACGAGCACTACTTCTCCACCGACGAAGGCTCCGTCACCGCGGACTACCAGAGCCGGGATCCCTTCCCGCCCTGGCCCGCAGCCGTGCCCCATCCCCGGGCCGCGGTCATCGGCGGAAGCAGCGTGCATGAGCGCAGCGCAGGGGTCAGACCGGAGGGAGAGTTCCCCGCCTTGATCGCCGCAGCCACCGGCATCGACACCCTCAACCTCGGCAGCCCGGCGCTGGACTCCCACGACCTCGTGCGGCTCGTTGAGGAGCTGCTGGTGTCTCCCCCAGATGTCCTCGTCGTCTACACCGGCCACAACGACTTCGGAAACACCTACTTCAACCAGCGCTATGGAAACCTCTCCGCCGGACTCTCCGCCCGGGCACAGGCCGGCATGGAGCAGCTCCAGCTCTTCTGCCAGCTCCGACGCCTCATCGCCCCGCTGTCCCAGGCCACCTCCGCTGGGCCGAGCTTCAACAACCAGGGCGCGCCGATCAGCCGCACCCAGTGGTGGGCCGCGCTGCGCTATCTGGAGGCCAACCTGCGCCGCATCGTCTGGATGAGCGACAAAGCCGACGTGCCAGTTGTCCTGGTCACCCCGGTCTCCGCCCTCGCCCGCCCACCCGCCGCGCTGCGCTGCATGGGAGACGGTCCCTGCGCGATGGAGCTGTGGCGGGCTGCCCTGGAGGAGACCGATCCGCTCACATCCGAGGCGCTGATGCGGCGCGCCCGGGACACCGACGGCATCCCCATGCGTGCCCCCTCCCAGGCGATCGACGCGGTGCGCCGGGTGGCACAAGAGGAGGGCGCGATCCTGGTCGACGCCGAGCGCGACCTGCCCCGACACATCGGCCTGGACACCCCCGCAGACGGCCTGTTCCACGACCACGTCCACTTCACCGCAGCCGGACACGCCGCCATGGCTGAGCTCATCGCTCCAGCGGTGCAGACAGCGATGCAGACAGCCCGGGAGTAGCCCATAATGCTCCCATGCCCCTGTCCCTATGGCTGCTCTCCGCCTGCACCGGTCCGGACTGGTGTGAGCGCTTCAACCTCGACTGTGAGGAGGATTCTCTGCGAGAGGAGAAGGTCGACCTCGACGAGGACGTCTGGACGGAGGATGTCGACTGCGACGACACCAACGCGACCATCTACCCCTACGCCCCGGAGCTGTGCGACAACCAGGACAACGACTGCGACGGGCTCGATGACGTGGCGGAGGGGCTGGCGGTGTGGCTGTACCGCGACAGCGACGACGACGGGCACGGTGATCCGGAGAGCACCTACTTCCACTGCAACAGCGAGGAGAAGCCTGAGGGCTGGCTGGAGCTTGGGGACGACTGCGACGACACCTCTCCCCTCACCAACCCCAACGCACCTGAGCGCTGCGATCTGGAGGACAACGACTGCGACGGCGACATCGACGAGGACGTCCTCCTCACCTTCTACATCGATCTCGACGGCGACGGTGCGGGCACACCAGGCAAGACCACCGAGGGCTGCACCCCACCAGACGGCTACGGCATCACCGACCAGGACTGCGACGACGACGACGGCACCCGCTTCCCCGCAGCCCCCGAGATCTGCGACAACATCGACAACAACTGCAACGACGAGATCGACGAGGCGCAGTGCTCCTCCTTGATCGCGGAGGCTGCGGTGCTGCTGTCGGGAGCCTCGAAGGAAGACCACGCCGGCAGCGCCCTCTCCGGTGCAGGCGACCTCAACAATGACGGCTACGACGACCTCCTCATCGGCGCGCACGGAGTCGACGATGCTGCACCAGACGCCGGGGCGGTCTATGTCGTGTATGGCCCGGTCACCGGCTCGATCCAGCTCGCCGATGCGCCGATCCAGCTGCTGGGGGAGTCCACAGACGACCAGCTCGGCCACGCAGTCGCCGACGTCGGTGACCTCAACGGGGATGGCTACGACGACGTGCTGATCGGTGCGGACTCATCGGAGGATGGTCGGGGCACGATCTACCTCCTCCACGGCCCCATCTCCGCCTCAGACACCCTCTCTGACGCAGCAGCCCGCATCACCGGCCTCAGCGAGCAGGACTACCACGGCCGAAGCGTGGCGGGACTGGGCGACGTCACCGGCGATGGGATCCCCGACCTCGGCGCCGGGGCCTGGGGAAGCGATGTGGGCGGGACCAACGCTGGCGCAGTGTTCATCTACGCCGGCCCGGTCTCTGGCACCCTGACCGCAGACGACGCCGATGGCACGCTCCTGGGAGAATCGGAGAACGACTTCGCTGGCTGGTCGCTGGCCGGGGTCGGGGACACCAACGGAGACGGCTACGACGACGTGCTGGTCGGGGCCTATGGCATCCAATACGGAACCGGAGGGGTCTCGCTGGTCCTGGGACCGATCAGCGGCTCAGTCAGCCTCTCCGAAGCAGACGCCAACCTCCTCGGCGGAACGCCAGGAACGCCAGGTCAGCACGTCGGCTGGTCGGTGGACGGAGCCGGAGACATCGACGGCGACGGCCTCTCCGATATCCTCATCGGCTCACCCCAGCGCAACGGGGCCGGGATGAGCTCGCCTGGTGCAGCGTGGCTGATGTACGGCCCGGTCACCGGCAACCAGCCGCTGTCCAGCGCCGGCGTCAGCATGGGCGGGCTGAGCAGCTATGATCAGGCTGGCTTCTCCGTCAGCGGCATCTCGGATCGGGACGGAGACGGCCTCGCAGAGATCCTCATCGGTGCGTATGGCACCGGCCTTGATGCCGGGTCGGGCTACCTGCTGCGCTCCGATGGTGTGCTCCCGCTGGCCAGCTCAATGCCGCTGTCGGTCGCCGACTGGGTGCTGCGAGGCGACGTCTCAAACGCCGAGGCTGGTGTCGCGGTCGGCAGCGCAGGAGACGTCAACGGCGACGGCAGGGGGGACTTGCTCATCGGTGCACCGGAGCTGGGCGGAGCTGGCGGGGCCTATCTGATCTACTGACCCGCCGACCGGCTGCTCGCTGGAGGTAATCGGAGGTAATACGGATGCGCACTGATTCAGAGCGCATCCGTATGACTCAACAGCCAGCACGGACAGCGACCTGTCCGACATCCAGGCGACCCTCGACGAGCACTCCGCCGCGCTGGCTGCACAGGACGCCGAGCTCACCGTCCAGGCGACCGAGTTGGCCGCACAGGACGCTGAGATCGACGCGCTTCAGTTGGAGCTTGATGCGATCGATGGTGCCAGCGATCTGGCTGCGTTGGCAGACACTGTCGATGCCAATGCCGACGCCATCGACGCCATCGCGGCTGACTACCTCTCCAGCGCAGACATCGCAGACTTCGCCACCGAGGACGGGATCGTAGACCTGTCGACCTAACTCTCCGTGGACACCAGCACCGACGCAATCATCTTCACCGGGGCCAACGTGTTCGTGCAGCCCGGCTCCGGGGCGACCGATGACGGCGGCTCCCTCTACGGTCTGGGCAACCTGATCGTCGGCTACGACGTCGACAGCTCCGATGACAAGTCCGGCTCCCACAACCTCGTCGTCGGAGACGGCCACACCTACGCCAGCTATGGCGGCCTCATCGCCGGCTACAACAACGCCCTCACCGGCGAGATGACCAGCATCCTGGGCGGCTTGAGCAACGAAGCCAGCGGCAGCTACGCGACGATGGCCGGGGGGCGCAGCGGAGTCGCCTCAGGCACATACAGCTCGGTCAACGGCGGCATCGGCAACCAGGCCTCTGGTGAATACAGCGTCATCAGCGCCGGATATTATAACGACGCCACAGGCCCCAAGAGCGTCATCAGCGCGGGCATCTACAACGAAGCCAGCGGCAGCTACAGCTCGGTCAGTGGCGACTACAGCAACCTCGCCAGCAACTACGACTCAGTCGTGGTCGGCGGCTTTGACAGCACTGCCAGCGGATACCTCTCCGCAGTGCTCGGCGGAGTCTACAACACCGCCAGCGGGGATTATTCGACCACCCAGGGTGGCTACGGCAATGACAACAGCGGCACCTACAGCTACGGCCCCTGAGCCTCGACGGAGCCCGCCCCTCCAGCAGTCACATGTTCCTGGTGTCTTCTGACCGACCAGGCCAGAGCTACTCGTCGGAGACTGGAATCAGGACGTTGACGATGTGGGTGTCCAGCAGCCACTGGCTGTCGTCGATGCGGGCGTACAGCTCCAGGATCACCGGGTAGGTATCCTCGGACTCCACGGCGACC
>JBLHNG010000007.1:0-42345 GCA_047621685.1 Myxococcota bacterium
GATCAGCACATCGCGTCGGGAGGGGAGGGGCACCGGGGAAGTATGCCCTTTTTGGCACCCGTCATGTCGCCCCCTTCTGGCGGACAGTCTGTGTGAGAGGATGCCAGCGCGTAGCGGGGGGTGGGTGGGGGTGAAACCCCAGTTTCAGACAAAAGGGCACCAGTCGGGCCGGATACTGTCCGGCCCGGTGACTGGATGCCGAAATAAGAAGGATCCCATGAACCTCATCTCACCAGACGGCGAGCCCCACTACGGCCTGCTCGACACCCCCATCGAGCGCATCAACCACCTCGACTTCGACCTCCGCGATCCATTCGGACGACCGATCCGTGGGCTGCGGCGTCGGCTGGCGTTCAACCAGTTCGAGTTCCTCGGCGGGCTGTGCGATGACCTGATCTTCGGCGTGGCGATTGCGGACATCGGCTACGTCTCCACCGCCTTCCTCTACATCTTCGAGCCACAGACCACGGCGATGTGCGCCCGGAGCCTTCGGGTTCCGCTGTCGATCGGGACCCGGATGGTCGACACACCGGAGAGCGGGACGTCGACGTTTGTCGGGATGGGCGGTCGGGTGGAGATGTCGGCCATCGGCAACGCCCGGCGGCTGAAGGCCTCTGCCCGTGGAGTGGAGATCGACGCCACCTTCTCGGAGGGCACGATGACCCCCCAGCGCATCTGCACCCGCACCGGCCCCACCGGCTGGGTCTACGCTCGGAAGACCGCCGGACACACCGTCACCGGTCAGGTGGAGTGGGAAGGGAAGCGCGTGGACCTCTCCGCCCTCGGCGCGCTGGGGCACCACGACTGGTCCGCTGGCTACATGCGCCGGGAGACGTTCTGGAATTGGGGCTGCCTGGCCGGTCGACTCACCGACGGTCGGGTGGTCGGCATGAACATCTCCTGCGGGGTCAATGAGACCAGCTTCACCGAGAATTGCTTCTGGCTGGATGGCGCGCTGCACCGGATCGGGCCGACGCACTTTGCATACAACCGCAACGATCTGGGGCGTCCGTGGCGCATGACCGACAGCGATGATCGCCTCGATCTCACCTTCACGCCAGCCGGCCGCCACGTCGAGCGAATCAACGCCCTCGTCGTCGCCAGCAACTTCACCCAGATGTTCGGCCACTACGACGGAACTCTCACCACCAGTGATGGCGAGGTGCTCTCCGTCTCCGGCCTGCCCGGGTATGCAGAGTGGCACTTCGCTCGCTGGTAGTTCGCCGCCGTGAGTGAGCCTTGAGCCCCAGTCTGTTGTCAGGGACTTGAAAGCCCATCGTCAACAATGAGTATGGTACCCATCTAAGCATCTTCCATATCAGGAGGCGGGATGGGCACGGCGCGATGGTCTTCAGGAGGGCTGCTCCTGATCGGAGCAACAGCCTGGGCCAGTGACACCACTTGGGAACAGATTGTCGGGGAGCGGCTCGAGAGCCAAGCCCGGGCCATCCAATGGCATGGCGAGCAGCCGCTGGCCATGATGCCGGCGATCGAGCCGAATGCCAGCTTTAACAGTGAGAGTGTGGTCCTGTCCGATGCCGAAGGGGAGCTGCTGTCGCTGTCCTTCGTCCGCTGGGGGCGGGACGATGCGATGGAGACAATCGCCGCTCGTCAGCCCACCGAGGGGGCCTGCATTGTGGGCCTCCAGGCGGCACCTGATGGTTCCTGCATCCGCACGCTGGAGCGAGACCACGGCGCCATCACGGAGTGGTGGGTCGGTCTGGACGCTGGGCTGGAGCAGGGCTGGACAGTGAATGCTCCGCCGCCGGGAGCTGGACCGATTCGCTTCGAGACCGAAGTCGAGGGTGCGCTCCTGGTTGAAGCCGGGGGAGACTCTGGCTGGCTCACCGACGCCACCGGGCAGCTGTGGCAGGTCAACACGGTGATCGCCTGGGATGCCACCGGGGCACCGCTACCGGCCCGAATTGATGCCATCGACAGCCGACTGGTGGTCAGCGTAGACGACACCGGCGCGAGCTGGCCGATCACGGTCGATCCGGTCTACACCACGGCCGCCACCGTGCTGAATGGCTATGACCCCGGCGATCTGTTTGGGGCCTCGGTCTCCGACGCCGGGGACATCAATGGCGATGGCTATGACGACGTCATCGTCGGCGCATACGGCGTCTACAGCATTGGCGCAGCGTATGTCTTCGAGGGCTCCTCGGCGGGCATGGACGTCGACGCCGACACTTCTCTCAGTGGCAACAGCATCGGGGATGACTTCGGCTGGTCGGTCTCTGGGGCCGGGGACATCAACGACGACGGCTACGACGATGTCATCGTCGGTGCGCCGGGAGCTTCTGATGGGGAAGGCGAGGCACACACCTTCGCCGGCTCACCCACCGGGATCCTGAGCACCCCCGACGCGGTGCTGACCACATCGGAGCTCGGGGCCGCCTTTGGCTGGTCGGTCTCCAGCGCGGGCGATCTCGACGACGACGGCTACGACGATGTCATCGTCGGCGCACCGGGCGTGGACGGCGGCGGTGAAGTGTACACCTACCACGGTGCTTCTGGCGGCATCGAGACCGCCATCTCCGCGACCCTCTCCGACCCCACCGGCAACGGACTGTTCGGCTGGTCGGTCTCCGATGCCGGAGACGTGGACAGCGACAACTACGACGATGTCATCGTCGGGGCGATCAACGGGGCCGGCGTCTACATCGGCACTCCGCTGGGGCTGGACACCCTGGTGAACACCGTCTTGACCGGCAGCAACGACTTCGGCTGGTCGGTCTCTGGGGCTGGGGACATCAACAGCGATGGCTACGACGATGTCATCGTCGGCGCACCCGGAGGGGACAGCGCTTCCTCCTACCTTGGCGCAGCGGGGGGGGTGATTGCCTCCGCCAACACCACCATCTATGGACCGGGCACTGGAGACGACTTCGGCTCCACCGTCTCCGGCACCGGAGATGTCAACGGCGACGGCTACGACGATGTCATCGTCGGCAGCGTGATCGGCGAGGCGTATGTCTACGGCGGAGGGGCCGCGGGCCTCGACTCCGCGGCAAACACGACCCTCACCGGTACCGGCGGGTTCGGCACATCGGTCTCAGGTGCCGGGGATGTCAACGGCGACGGCTACAACGATGTGATCGTCGGAGCCTCCGGGATCAGCGCCGGCACCGGCGCGGCGTACCTCTTCCACGGCTACTGCATCGACGTGGACGCCGACAGCTACTGCATCTACGACGACTGCGACGACACCGATGCGACGGTCAACGAGGAGTCGGCCTTCTACGCCGATGTTGATGGTGACGGCTACGGCGATGTCGCGGACATGGTGCTCGATTGCACCGCACCCAGCGGGTACGTCCCTGACGACACCGACTGCGACGACGACGAAGCTGCGGCCTACCCTGGTGCGTCCGAGATCTGCGATGAGATCGACAACGACTGCGACGGTGTGGTCGACGAGGGCGCGCTGATCACCTTCTACGCCGACAGCGACGGTGATGGCTTCGGAGACGACGCGATCTCAGTCGAGGACTGCACCCCGCCTCCCGGCTACACCGACCAGGGCAACGACTGCGACGACGACGAGGCAGCATCCAACCCCGATGCTGAGGAAGTCTGCGACAGGATCGACAACGACTGCGACGGCGAGATCGATGAGGATGTCCAGAGCACCTGGCATCCCGACACCGATGGCGACGGGTTTGGCGGCGTGGCCAACACGGTCGATGCCTGTGACCAGCCCTCTGGCTACGTCGCGGATGCAACCGACTGCGACGACGACGAGGCAGGGACCTACCCCGAGGCGGATGATCCGCCCGGCGACGGTGTGGACTCCAATTGTGATGGGACCGACCCGATCCGCTGGGTGCAGGGCGGTGCCTCCTGTGCCACCGCGACCGGCAACGTGCGGTGGATGGGGCTGCTGATGTTGATGCTGCTGCTGCGTCGGAGGACGGAACGATGAACTTGCTGTTTTTGTTGAACGCCGCCTCCGCCCAGGAGGAGACGTTCGATGCCCATGGTCTGACCATTGTTCCTGAAGATGGCGATCTTCGGGATGGCCTGATCACCTGGCGGGCAGAGAACCTGAGCGAGAAGCGCGGAAGCATCGGGCTGCTGGTGGAGTATGCCGACGAGAACCTCGTCGAGTACGTCGAGGACATCAACGGCGTCACCCAGGCGCCGCTGCTGGACAACCTGCTCGTCGGTCACCTCCGCGGCACCCTGGCCTTTGGTGACCGCGTCGGACTCGGACTCGTCCTGCCCGTCGTGGTCTCCAGCGAAGGCATCTCCGGTGCCGGCGGGTTTGGCGTCGGGGATGCGCGACTCGCGGCACCGATCGGCCTGATCCTGCCCGACAAGGAAGGCACCGGCTTCGGCCTCAGCGCGATCCCGTATGCCGACCTCCCGATCGGCGATGAGGAGCGCTTCCTCGGCGATGCTGGACTCAGCGGCGGCGGAATGCTGGCGGCAGGTGTGGGCCTGAGCCGCCTTCAGCTCAACTCCAACATCGGCCTCGACTTCTCCCCGGCCACCTCCGTGGACTCCTGGACCGGCGGCACCGGTCTGATCGCGGGCCTCGGTGTCAGTGCACTGCTCACCGAGCGCCTCGCGGTGGGTGTGGAAGGGCAGGCCCGACCACTCCTGAACGCCAGCAGCGTCTCGGGAACCCATGTCCCGGCTGAGGCCGTGTTCTCAGGCCGAGGACGCGCGGAGAGCGGGCTGAACTGGAACCTCGGCGCAGCGGTTCCGCTGAGTGCGGGCGCCACTGCGGCCCAGTTCCGTGCCTTCGCTGGAATCGGCAAGAGCTTCGGCGTCGATCCCGGCGCGGTGCTGAACATCCAGGTCGTCGATGACGACGGACAGCCCCTGCCCGGCGCCACCGTTCAGACCGACCAGGGCACCCTCACCACCGACGCTGCTGGCAGCGTGCTGGTGGGAGACAACCGAACCGGTGCAGAGCTGAACATCCAGGCGTCGATGTCCGGCTACGAGCCAGACACCGAGATGATCACCCTGGTGACTGGAGAGAACAGCACCCTCCTGACCCTCAACGCGATGCCCTCCGCAGTCAACCTGCTGGTCCGGACCCAGGACGGCACCCCGATAGACGCGACGATCACCCCGCAGGGAGTGGCGTCGATGGAGCCCATCACCGTCGGTGAGGATGGCGCGGAGCTGATCGGGCTGCACCACGGCTCCTGGACGCTTGGCATCTCCGCGGACGGCTACGAGGCAATTTCGCGGGACGTCAGTCTGGCGCCGGGCGAGGAGAGCCCGCTTGAGGTGGTCATGCGTGCCACCGCAGCGACGGCCGACGCAGACGCAGAGCCGGTCGTTGAGCCGGAGCCGGTCGTTGAGCCTGAGCCGGTCGTTGAGCCCGAGCCAGTCGTTGAGCCGGATCCCGAACCAGTCATCGAGCGCCCCGAGCCGGTGGCGGTCGCTGCGTTGACCCTGCCCACGGTGTACTTCCCCTACGACAGCTCGACCCTCACCAGCAAGGCCCGCGGTCAGCTGCGGACCCTCGCGCGTCAGCTTGAGGATCACCCGGAGACGAAGCTCAACGTTACCGGCCACACAGATGTCCGCGGTGACGAGAGCTTCAACATCGTCCTCGGCCAGCTGCGTTCCGAGACCGTCCTCCGCTACCTCACTGAGCAGGGGGTGGACTCCTCCCGCCTCACCGCGCTCAGCTCGGGTGAGCGGAAGGTGGTCAACACGGGCCTCACTGAGTCGGCGCATTCTCAGAACCGGCGTGTCACCTTTTCGATCAAACGGTAGGTAAGAAGTACGTTTATCTTCGCTGGAAGATCGTCGCCTCCGACGATATGATGAGCCGCCCGGGCCTGT
The DNA here is from genome assembly GCA_047621685.1 of Myxococcota bacterium. Taxonomy (GTDB): domain Bacteria; phylum Myxococcota_A; class UBA796; order UBA796; family UBA796; genus JAQXDW01. The sequence continues at coordinate 5,815 of JBLHNG010000007.1, forward strand.
TGAGACCCTGTTAAAACAGACCCTCACAGCGGCAAAATTCAATTTCTGCGATCCAATTCGGACAATCTGCCGTACCGTAAAGCCTCCGACAACTTCTCTGCTCCAGGCCAGATCATGACCAAGCACCTCTTCTTCAGTCTCACCGTCCTCCTCGCAGTCGGATGCAATGACAAAGACGCCGTCGATCCGGACACAGACACCACGTCCGAGGTCGATCAGGATGGTGACGGGGTCACTGCTGAAGATGGGGACTGCGACGATCTCGACAATTCCATCAGCCCGGACGCGCCCGAGCTGTGCGATGGCATCGACAACAACTGCGACGGCTCCATCGACGAAGACGTCCAGGGCACCTTCTACGCCGATGCGGATGGCGACGGCTTTGGCTCGGATGTCAGCGTAGAGGCCTGCGAGGTTCCAGACGGGCACTCCGTGGTCGCTGGAGACTGCGACGATGGCGAGGCGGAGTCCTTCCCCGGCAACGTCGAGTACTGCGATGGCATCGACAACAATTGTGACGGCTCCATCGACGAAGGGGTGATCGACACCTTCTACGCCGATGTGGACGGCGACGGCTACGGCGATGATGCCACCGCCACCGACGCCTGCGAGGCCCCCTCTGGCTACATCGTCGAGGCCGGTGACTGCAACGACGCAGACGCGGTCTACAACCCCGACGCCGAAGAGTTCTGCAATGACCCGGAGGACTACAACTGCGACGGTGTGACCGAGTTCGCCGACGACGACGGCGACGGCTTCGCGGCCTGTGACGAGTGCGACGACTCCAACGCAAGCGTCCACCCCGATGCCGTTGAGATCTGCGACGAGCTGGACAACGACTGTGATGGCAGCGTCGATGAGGACACCTCCGACGGTGCAAACGTCTGGTACGAGGACTTCGACGGCGACGGCTTCGGAGAGGCTGATCGCACCACCATCGGCTGCGAGCAGCCCTCAGGCTACGTCGCCGACGCCACCGACTGTGACGACTCGGACGGTGCGGTCAACCCGGCGGCCACCGAGGTGTGCGACAGCATCGACAACGACTGCGACGGCACCGCCGATGAGGACGACGCCGCAGACGCCTCGACCTGGTACGCCGACACCGACAGCGACACCTACGGGGATGTCTCCACCTCGCATGTCTCCTGCGAGCAGCCGAGTGGCTACGTCTCCGATGCTGCCGACTGCGACGACGGCGACTCCGCGCAGTACCCCGGTGCGGACGAGGTCTGCAACGGCGAGGACGACAACTGCGACGGCACCGTCGATGAAGACACCGCCCTCGACGTGTCGACCTGGTACGCCGATGACGACGGCGACACCTATGGCGATGTCGGCGACACTACCGAGGCCTGCAACCAGCCCACAGGATACGTCTCCGACGACACCGACTGCGACGATGGCAACAACACGCAGTACCCGGGTGCGGACGAGTACTGCAACGGCGAGGACGACGACTGCGACGGCGACATCGACGAGTCCGGCGCCCTCGATGAGCTGACCTGGTACGCCGACAGCGACTCCGACACCTACGGCGACGCCGCGACCACCCTCGACGCCTGCGACCAGCCCTCCGGCTACGTCTCCGATACGACAGACTGTGACGACGGCGACTCCGCGCAGTACCCCGGTGCAGACGAGTACTGCAACGGCGAGGACGACAACTGCGACGGCACCGTCGATGAAGACACCGCCCTCGATGCCACCACCTGGTACGGCGACGGCGACGGCGACACCTACGGCAGCGCGAGCTTCTCACTCACCCAGTGCAGCCAGCCCACCGGCTATGTCGCCAGCGACGAGGACTGTGACGACACCGACGCAGCGGTCAACCCGGCGGCCACCGAGGTGTGCGACAGCATCGACAACGACTGCAACGGCGACACCGACGACAGCGACACCGGCCTCGACACCTCCACGGCGACCTGGTGGTACACCGACTCCGATGCCGATGGCTACGGCAGCGTCGACTCCGTCCTGTTGTGTGACCAGCCCTCCGGCACCGTCACCAACAGCGACGACTGCGACGACACAGCCTTCGCGGTGAACCCGGCGGCCACCGAGGTCTGCGATGCCATCGACAACGACTGCGACAGCCTGATCGACGACGACGACTCCAGCGTCGACCTGTCGACCGGGCGGACCTGGTACGCCGACACCGACGGTGACACCTACGGCGACGTCGCCACCACCCTCGATGCCTGCGATCGACCCACCGGCTACGTCCCCGACGACGCTGACTGCGACGACGGCGATGCCGCGCAGTACCCCGGTGCAGACGAGTACTGCAACAGTGAAGACGACGACTGCGACGGCACCATTGACGAAGACGCTGCCCTCGATGTCCTCACCTGGTATGCCGACAGCGACGGTGACACCTACGGTGATGCTGCGACCACCGACATCGACTGCAACCAGCCCACGGGCTTCGTCTCCGACGACACCGACTGCGACGACAGCGCCCCCGCGGTGAACCCGGCGGCCACTGAGATCTGCGACAGCATCGACAACGACTGCGACACCCTGATCGACGACGATGACAGCTCGCTGGATTCCTCCACTGGAGTCGTCTTCTACGCCGACGATGACGGCGACACCTACGGCGACATCAGCAGCACCACTCAGACCTGCACCCTGCCGAGTGGCTACGTCTCAGACGATCAGGACTGCGACGACGGTGACTCCGCCATCAACCCCGCAGCCACCGAGATCTGCGACGGCATCGACAACGACTGCGACACCGACATCGACGACGATGACTCCAACGTCGACCTGTCGACCGGGTCAGTCTGGTACGCCGACAGCGACAGCGACACCTACGGGGACCTCTCCACCCCCCTCGACTCCTGCGAGCAGCCGAGTGGCTACGTCTCAGACGATCAGGACTGTGACGACGGTGATGCTGCGCAGTACCCGGGTGCAGACGAGTACTGCAACGGCGAGGACGACGACTGTGACTCCGACATCGACGAGTCCGGCGCCCTCGATGAGCTGACCTGGTACGCCGACGATGACGGCGACACCTACGGCGACGCCGCCACCACCTCCGATGCCTGCACCCAGCCCTCAGGCTTCGTCTCCGACGACACCGACTGCGACGACGGCGCTCCCGCGGTGAACCCGGCGGCCACTGAGATCTGCGACAGCATCGACAACGACTGCGACACCCTGATCGACGACGATGACTCCGGGCTGGATTCCTCCACTGGAGTCGTCTTCTACGCCGACGATGACGGCGACACCTACGGCGACGTCAGCAGCACCACACAGACCTGTCTCCTGCCGAGTGGCTACGTCTCCGACACCACCGACTGCGACGACACAGATGCCGCCATCAACCCGGCGGCCACCGAGATCTGCGACAGCATCGACAACGACTGCAACACCCTGATCGACGACGATGACTCCGGGCTGGACTCCTCCACTGGAGTCGTCTTCTACGCCGACGATGACGGCGACACCTACGGTGACATCAGCAGCACCACCCAGACCTGCCTCCTGCCGAGTGGCTACGTCTCCGACACCACCGACTGCGACGACGCAGATTCCGCGATCAACCCGGCGGCCACCGAGGTGTGCGACAGCATCGACAACGACTGCGATTCCGACATCGATGACGACGACAGCTCGCTGGATTCCTCGACCGGCACGGTGTTCTACGCCGACGATGATGGCGACACCTACGGTGACATCAGCAGCACCACCCAGACCTGCCTCCAGCCCACAGGATACGTCTCCGACGATCAGGACTGCGACGACGGTGACTCCGCGATCAACCCGGTGGCTCTTGAGGTCTGCGACAGCATCGACAACGACTGCGACACCCTGATCGACGACGACGATCCCGACACCGACACCTCCACCGGCGCCACCTACTACGCGGACCTCGACAGCGACGGCTACGGCGATGCCGCCAACACCACCGACTCCTGTGGCCTGCCGTCTGGCTACGTCGTCGACGACACCGACTGCGACGATGCGGCCTCTGCGGTGAACCCGGCAGCGACGGAGGTGTGCGACAGCATCGACAACGACTGCGACACCCTGATCGACGACGATGACAGCTCGCTGGATGCCACCACCGGCACGGTGTTCTACGCCGACACCGACGGCGACACCTACGGTGACGCCTCCGCCACCACCCAGACCTGCCTCCAGCCCTCAGGCTACCTCACCGACGACACCGACTGCGACGACGCTGACGCCGCGCAGTACCCGGGTGCGGACGAGTACTGCAACAGCGAGGACGACGACTGCGACGGCACCACTGACGAAGACGCTGTCGACGGCATGGACTTCTACGTCGATGACGACGGGGACGGCTTCGGAGACCCGAGCAACATCGAGTGGGCCTGTGAGGGCGTCGAGAACGACTACGACTGCAACGACACCGACAGCAACGAGCCGGCCTATGTCGACATCTCCTCCGGCTCGACCGCTGGAGACGGCTCCCTCGACAACCCCTACGACACCATCCAGGCCGGCATCGACGATGCCGGGGAGTGCGTCATCGTGGAGGGCGGAACCTACGAGGAGGCCATCGACTTCAACGGGAACAGCGTCACCGTCACCGGCGTCGACGGCTCCGCCAGCACGATCATCGATGCCAGCGGGCTGGGAGAGCCGGTCGTCACCTTCGCCAGCGGCGAGCAGGCCACCCTGGAGGGCTTCACCCTCACCGGCGGCGACGGCTACGTGGAGTCCACCTCCAGCAGCTACGCCTGCACCTCGGTCACGACCTGCACGGACTACTACGACACCTACGCTGGCGGCGGCATCTACATCGATGGTGCCGACCCCTTCCTCATCGACCTCATCATCGAGTCCAACAACCTCCCGGTCGCTTCGGTCACCGCGAGCGGAGACGACACCTTCAACGTCAGCTCCTACGGTGGCGGAATCTACATCTCCAACGGAACCGCGACCATCGAGGGCTCCGAGATCTCCACGAACTTCGCGGACCAGGGCGGCGGTGTCTACGTCGACATCTCCAGCGTGGTCGAGGTGGAGAGCAGCTGGCTGGTCGAGAACATGAGCACCGACGGCGGCGGGTTTGAGGTCGACGGCGGCGAGCTGATGCTGCTGAATGTGGCGATGATGTGGAACGAAGCCACCAGCGAGGGCGGCGGAACCCTGATCGTGGATGGCGCGCTGGATGCCACCAACATCACCCAGTCCGGAGACGACGCCCCGACCGGCGGCGGCATCTACGCTTCCGGCTCCTCAACGGTCGCCCTGATCAACGCGATCATCGCAGAGGCGGGCACCGGTGAGGGCGTGCTCATCGGCGGCTCGGCGAGCTTCTCCGGCAGCTACAACGACGTGTACGGCAACGTCGGCGGCAACTACAGCGGCATCACCGACCCCACGGGCTCCGGCGGCAACATCTCCTCGGATCCGCTGTTTACTGCCTGGAGCGACGACGGCAACTCCGCCAACGACGACCTCTCCCTCACCGGAAGCTCCCCCGCCGTCGATGCGGGCGACCCGGCGTCGGCCTACGACGATGACGACGGAACCGTCAACGACATGGGTGCATGGGGTGGACCGGGCAGCGCCTGGTAGGCTCCGGCTCAAAGCAGACGCCTCAGCCTGGGGTGTCTGTCGGGTAGCTGACCCGGATGGGATCGTCGTTCATTGTGGTCTCCTTCAGCGCACGCCGGTGGAGCTTGTCAGAGAGGATGTCCCGGTAGATGCCGCGCCAGGTTGCATCGCGCAGTCCAGAGAGAATCTGCATCTTCGAGATGAGGTAGAACGGCGACCGGAGGCTCTCTCGCGGCTGGACCCGGAGGGGCATGCCGATGCTGGCGTTGAGGTTGGTGACCTCGTGCCACCAGTACGGTGGGTTGTAGAGCAGATCGCCGGGCTGAAGCACCGTGAAGTACTGCTGGGGGAGCTGGTAGAGGGGGAAGCGCTCTGGATGCCGGGCATCGAAGGCCGTCTGGACGGCATTGGGACCGCTGGCAAAGCCATAGTCGGGGTACATGAACGCGCTCTGATCGGGCGAGACGAACTTCCAGTGCTTGTTGCCCTCCACCTGCACAAAGAAGTTCTCGTTCCAGGCAGAGTGAAACGGCGACCAGTGGTTGCTGTTGCCGATGAACATCTCCGCGCGGGTGACCTGGACCCCGAAGCGCTCAGCGAGCTGCTGGAGGGGGATGTCATCGATGAGGGAACGGTCCTGGGCAAAGAGTGCGGTCGAGGCGACCATGTAGCGGGCATCGGTGCCGGCATTGAGGCCATCGACAAACGAAGCGAACGTGGTCTCGACGGCCCGTCGCCCGTTCAGGCGCTCTCCCTGTGTCGCTTTTTCATGAACCAGAACATCGGTCTGACCAAACCGTCTCCGAAAGTGCTCCAGGCTCCAATTCCCGACAAAGGGTGCATCGGCAAACGCACGGCGGATGACCACTGGCCGTCGGCAGGCATGGACAGCATCGAAGCTCGCCCGATCAAAGTCCGCCACGTCGATCTCGTCGAGCGGCAGGGGGGCTGGTGGCGCGGTGTGTGCATTTCGTTGCAGGACTGCTGCATATGCCCGAGCTGCACTGGACTGGAGGGCCTGCGGATTGCGACTCAACAGCTGCGCACACCAGATCAGCTCCAGTCGAAGGCGCTCCACGACGGATATCTGGGCACTGCTGGACAGAGGAAACCCGACGATTCAGTGAGGACCTCACTATCCCATGCCCATTGGCAACGGACAAGCCCGCCCGAGCCTCGGTCGACACGGCTTGATGCCGCCTATCGAGGCGGAAGATCCAGCGTGAATGGGGTGGCGTGGGTCTCGCTCAGCGCAACCGCCCAGCCCTCTCCGGCGTACCGCTCGCTCATGTCCTCCAGCAGACACATCAGCTCTGCGGCGTAGATCTCGTCCGACTCTGGATCGATGAGCGCGAGGTTGAAGGACGGGATGGTGTCGATGTGGGTGTGGTTGGTGATGCCAGCCAGCAGGCGGCCATCGGGGAGCATCGTCAGCAGGTTGGCGTCGAACTCCGCGGCGATCAGCACATTGTTGGCCTGCCGCCAGTAGCGTCCGTCGATCGATCCATTGTCGATGTCTTCCTGGAGGGTGATGCGGTCCATCGTCGAAGCGTTGTCGGTTTCATTGCGGTAGACAATCTCCGACCAGGGGGTCGGCTCGCATGGGCCACAGGAGAACAACAACCACAACATGATCTCATGCTTCACCCAGGCACCTCGACTCCGGCAACTGAAGTGCACGGGCTCTTTCGATGCGAGCCTCCGGTGGAGTCGCAGGGGCTCGAAGCCATCGGGCTGGCGTTTTGCGGCTGGCCGCGGTTCAATCTCGATCATGCTCACCCTCTTGTTTGCCTGCACCCCAGAGTCGGACACCCTCACCGGTCAGCCCGAGCCGGCTCCAGACACCGCTGAGGCGTCAGACACGGACACGGACACACCCACGGACAGCGGAGGCGGCGAGGACACCGCATCAGCCGACCGCTGGAGCATCGAGGTCGGGCCGATCCCGGATTCGCTTGCCGCCCAGATGGAGGGGACCACGATGCACGCCGGCTGTCCGGTCGGGCTCGACGAGCTGGTGCTGCTCCAGCCAGCCCACTGGGACATGGCGGGTGCAGTGCAGGTCGGCCAGCTCGTCGTGGTGGCCGAGGCCGCTCAGCCGCTCTCGCAGGTCTTCGAGGCGCTGTTTCGGGCCGGGTTTGCCATCCACACGATGCAGCCTGCCAGCGCCTTTGGCGGCAGCGACGACGAGAGCATGGCGGCGGACAACACCTCGGCCTTCAACTGCCGGGCGGTCACCGGGGGCTCAAGCTGGAGCGAGCACAGCTACGGCACTGCCCTCGACCTCAACCCGATCGAGAACCCATACGTCAGCGGCTCGCTCGTGCTGCCGCCGGAGGGAGCGGACTACACCGATCGCAGCGACGTCCGGCCCGGCATGGTCGTCGAAGGCGACGCGGTGACTGCGGCGTTTGACGCCATCGGCTGGGGCTGGGGTGGGCGGTGGAGCAGCCTGAAGGACTACCAACACTTCTCGGAGAGCGGGCAGTAAAGGTTGGCTTTGTTAGTGTAAAGGGGCGGGCGGTGTGGATTGTCAAAGTCATCTTCGGGGCTTCGGTCATGCTTCCGGACACGGCCCTCTTAAGAGCCGTCCAGAGGACTCGCGCCCGGAAAAGATGGGGTCGTCCCAAAGGGACGAGGGAGTGGGGAAGATACTGCTTCCCCATCAAAAAAAAGCAGCCTCGGTCATCTTCGGCTCACGATGCCGCCCGCGATGTGAAGGCAGAGTCCAAAAGCTCAGTCGGGTCTCACCGATCTCGTCGAGGACCATGCCAGCGGTCCGCTGTGGTGTGAGGAGGTTGCGCTGAGAGGGGGCTCGGTACAGCAAGAACCGGAACACGCCGTAGTCGGTGTTGCTGCCAAAAATCGGGCACCCGTCATGTCGCCCCCTTCTGGCGGACAGTCTGTGTGAGCGGATGTCAGCGCGTAGCAGGGGGGGTGAGGAGAGGAATGGCGGACTGAGCGATGCACTCTACCACTCGATCTGTCTCCGTCCTGGACACTCTGGAGACGATCAGGGGGCTCCCTGGGAGTAGCCGGAGCAGGTGCTGGAATTGCTATACCTGGCGCCAATTAAGTTTTGACTAAAACTCGCTCAGCACGCTGATCCCGATCCGGGTGAGGCTGACGTTGTACGTGCCGTTGCCATGCGGGTAGTTCCAGCGGTCCTCGGGACGGGCGTCCTCGTCGAGGCTCATGGAGAAGCCTGAGTCGGTGATCGTTCGCTCCTCGGAGAAGTACCGGGAGCCGGATAGGCCGATGGTGAGGGGCTTCATGGCCTGGAAGGCGACGAGGCCGGAGAGCATGAAGGTGTCGGCGTCGCCGTTGTTGGGGGCCATCGCGACATCGGGCACCGCGGCAGTGTCGTACAGGAGCCGGCCACCCACGGTCCAGCGCTCGGTTGGCCGGGCCTTCAGGTCGAGTCCGCCAAACCAGGAGTTCTGGTTGTCTCTGGCCCACTTGCGGTCCTGGGTGATCAGCTCCGCGGTGTCCTCTTTCATGTCCGGGTTCTTCTCGGCGACGTTGTAGACCTCCACCCGGAAGTCCTTAAACGCCGACCACATGACGTAGCCGCCCATGACCTCGACCCGCAGGGCGTCGATGGGGGTGACCGCGACCCCGGCGTTGATGCGACCGGGCAGGGTGTAGCTGATGGCAGCGTCTGCTTCGACGGTCGTGTCGCAGATGCCAAACGACTCCGCACCGAACCGACCGGCGACGTCGAGCTGGGGTGGGCAGGAGAAGTAGAGGGTGGTCTCACCCTCGTGGCGGAGGTCGACCGGGGCGACGTAGGCGATGCCGATGTCGACCATCTCGATGGGGCTGGCCTGGATGCCGGCACCCCAGGTCCACTTTGTGGCCTCCAGCGGACCGAGGTCGAGCACGGTGGCGTACTCCTCGTTCTCCAGGTTCTCGTCGTTGTAGATCGTGGGATCGGGTATCTGACCGAGGTTCTGGATCTCGTCGTAGAGGTCGGGCATCGTGTCGTTGTCGATGATCGCCGACCAGGAGCTGTTGACGGCGTGCACCGAGGCACCCACCGCGACGAGATCCTGGAACCGGTAGGAGGCGCCGAGGATGAGATTGACCGCGCGGATGTCGCCGTAGCGGAGGTGGTAGGTACCTGAGCCGCGGGTCTCCTCGTCGGTGTTGTAGATCGACTCGCCGCCGCGGATGGTCGGCACCGTCAGCGCACCGCCGAAGCCGAGGCCCTTGACGCCGAAGTCGGTGGAGAACCCGGCGAACGGGACCACACCGGCGGCCTCGATGGAGTCGGGGCCGCCGTGGGGCTCATCGCGATCGAACTGGAGTCCGCCGAAGGTCGGGGCGGCCTCGATGAGGATCCGGTGGCCACCCGAGGACAGCCCGGCCGGGTTCCACCAGGCAGCGGTGGGATTCTCTGCGGTGGGGCTACCCCAGGAGCCGCCGACCTCAATGTTGTCGAGCGAGGCCGCGGAGGCGAGGTTTCCGATGAGCAGCAGCATGAAGCCTCCGGTCGGGGGAAGACCAACGATATACCGCGCGACCAGTGGTGTCCCTGCTCAGCCCGAGCCGAGCATCGGGATCGGCGACCAGCTCAGCGACGAGCCCCGGGGAAACATCGCCTGGTAACGCACATCTCCGACCGCGTTGGACAGCCCGGCGCGCCCGACGAGGTGCCGGAAGCTGATCACCGCATGGGTGGCCTGATCAAAGCGCTGGAAGTCGCCAGCGGTGTGCAGCACGAAGGCGCCCTGCTCTTCCTCCAGCATGATGGTGCTGTTCAGGTCGTCGGCCAGGGGTGCCTTGATCTGAAAGCCGGTGGTGATCATTGCAATTGCTTCGTGGATCAAGCTCATCGTTGCTGTCCGCCCTTCCGCAGTGGACGTGGGCACTGCTGCTGGGTACTGATGAGTCTTCCCTCAGTCCTCACACAGCACAAGCAAGGTTTCCGTGCACTGTGCGGACGAACCTATGAAATGGATGAATCACGATGGCGAAGGATGCAAGCGGGCTGGAGAAAAGACTGGAAGACCTTGAGGTTCGAATGGCCTTTCTGGAGAAGGGACTCGGGGATCTCGATCAGGTAATTCAGCAGCTTGCGGGGGAGCTTGACCACATGCGGCACACCACCGCCCAGCTGAGGGAGCAGCTTCAGTCGGACTCGCTCACCATCCGGGGCGATCCGATGGATGAGGTCCCGCCGCACTATTGAGCGGCCCTCAAGTCCCCGGGGTGTTGCCGAACAGCCTCAGGTGCAGGCGGTCGCACAGCCGCCAGCCCCGGGCGGTGCAGGCGGGGATGAGCAGCGGGAGGTGGGCGTCGATCTCTTCGACCGTGCGCCCCTCGGGCATCAGCAGCACCCGGTCGGCGGCGACCCCGAGGGCCTCCACCACTGCGGCGACCTCTTCGATGTCGGCTTCGCTGCTGGCGACGAACTTGAGCTGGTGGTCGGCGTGGGCGATGAGCTGACGGAGCACCGGCAGGGAGAGCCGGTCGCGCTCGTGGCGGGCGATGAGTCCGGCGGCGGCGTCGGGGGTGGACTCGTCGGGGGTGGAGTCGGCGAGCTTGGGGCTGATCGAGAGCAGGTCGACGGCGACGGGGCGGAACAGGGTCCCGGCGGTCTCGATGGTGATGTGGTAGCCGAGCCCAGAGAGGGTGGCACACAGCGGCTCGATGCCTTTCTGGAGCATCGGCTCGCCGCCGGTGAGCACCACATGCCGTGCCGGGGAAGCCTCGACGATGGAGACCAGCTCTTCGACGGTCTGGTGGGTCCCGGTGGCACGCCAGGAGGTGTAGGGGGTGTCACACCAGCGGCAGCGCAGGTTGCAGCCGGAGGTGCGCAGGAACACCGAGGGCACGCCGGTCAGCAGGCCCTCCCCCTGGATGGAGGTGAAGGTCTCGGAGATGAACAGCTTTACCGGGTCGCCCATAGTAGCTGCGGCTGTAACATCAGCCCCGCGTGGGCGTAGCGGACCGCACCATCTTCGCCGACAACCACGGTGGTCGGTAAGGTCTCGACCCCGTAGCGGGCCTTGGTCGCGGCGTCGGCGATGAGCACCGGGTAGGTGATGCCAAGCTCGCTGCTGGCTCGGCGCAGCTCCGGTGCGGTGCCGTCTACTGCGATGCCGAGGACCGGGATCTCAGGGTTGTCATCGGCGAATGAAGAGAAGGCCGGGATCTCCATTCGGCAGGGACCGCACCAGGTGGCCCAGAAGTTGAGCACGACGGTCTGACCAGAGAAGTCGGCGAGGGAGACCTGCTGGCCGGCGAGGTCGGGGAGGGTGAAGCCGGGGGCCTGATCAGGGAGGTCTGGGGCGCGGAGCATGCCGATGCCGACCCAGGCGATGGCGATGAGGATGAGGGTGGTGCCCCACTCGATGGCGGTGCGGCCGAGCCGCTGGAGGCGAGAGCGAGGGATGTCCTCGGTGTCGTCGTCGAGGTCTTCGGGGTCTGTGCGGTGCTCGTCCATGCCGATCTCCTATGGCAGTGATCGGGGATGGGTTTCAATTAGCCTGGAAGTAGGGTGCCTGGCAGGGTGGTGGATGGTTTGAACGATGTGGCGCTCTGGGTGGTTCAGGACGGTCCTTTGGGAGTGCGGACGGTGGCCGCAGGGCGGGGATTCGCCATTGGTGTCATTCTGGGGTCCGCTGGGCGGGTAGTCCAGGGGGAGCGGCGACTGGTGTCCGGCTGGGGGGTCGCAGGGGGAGCGGCGACTGGAGAGAACCGACGTAAGGCGGTGAACGGAGAGAGTGCTGCCCCCCTTGAGTGCAGCGCCATAAGCGGGCCGTCAGGCCAGCGTTGGAGCGGAGTGGCCAGAAAAAGAATGGCGCCGACGATGGCGAACCTCAGCGCATGGGTGAGGGAGGACCCTTCGGAATCGAAAGCCACGACGCTGAGAAGGCCGAAGGGCGAGCAGTCCAGGTAGGCAACATCTAGAGCAGAGATGGGCGAATCCTTGAAGTGGGGCGGTGATTCCAACCCCGTCTCCGTCCTTGGGCTGAAGGGCGCCCCCGGCTGAGGGCGCCCCCGGCTCTGATCGCTACGGGTCCCCTCTGCGGTCCGCGCTTCACTCCCTGTCGGCGTCCCCTGTTGTGCGACTGCCCACATCTCAAGCCTCGGGTCGCTTGCTGCCTCCGGGGCCGCCAGAGAATCTGGCGTGCGGCCCCTCCGACACGGCCCACTCCGGTGCCCCCTTGCGCACGCCCGGGCGGACTGAGACTTGAGACAAGGCGATCCAAAACAATACAATCAACAAAATTAGGGGGGAAGGCAGCTACCTGACCGGCTTCGTAGGACTCACCCCGCCCCCGCGTCTCTCCCCGAATCGGCAGTGTACCCCGCCTAAAGGCCGGCTACTGCCGTCACTCAGTGGTCAGCCCACAGCCAGCCAGCCACCCGACCGGCTCCGTCAGACTCCGCCCGTCTCCGCACCGTGTCCCGGCACGGCAATCTGCCCGTCTCCGACCGGCACTTGCCGATACTCAGTGGCGGATACCCCACCCTTCCGCCTCCGTGTCTCTCCACGAATCGGCAATCAGCACCTCGACAATTGTGGAGCTATTATTTGATAATAGCGGTTCATACTCCTCACTTGAACTGCCCCCCAACTATTGGAACCCCAATGCTTGTCTTTGCCATACTCACTGCTTGTAATGAGTCCCTGCCTGTGGACAGTGCTACGGATGAGCCCCAGGAGACCGAAACTCAAGCCAAAACCTGGTATCTCGACTCCGATACAGATGGCTACGGCGATCCGGCGACCACAGCAGAGGCCGCCACAGCCCCCGATGGGCATGTCGTAGACGGGACCGACTGCGACGACAGCAATGCCGCGATTCATCCCGGCGTGACCGAGGTCTGCGACCACCTCGACAACAATTGCGACGGTGTCATCGACGAAGACCTGCCGCTCTTCGACTGGTATCCTGATAGCGACGGCGACGGCTGGGGGGATGACGACGGCGTTGTTTCGGACTGCGTGGCGCTGTCAGGGCATATTGAGACGGGCGGAGACTGTGACGATATCGACTCCCTCACCTCACCGGATGCTGCGGAGGTGTGTGACGACGGCATCGACAATAACTGCGATGGGTGGGACAGTCGCTGCCGGCTCGAAGGCACCATAAGCCTCGCCGATGCCGAGGCCCGCTACCTGGGGATGGGTGCGGGAGATGTGGCGGGCAATGCGCTGGCGTGTGGTGGAGATACCAACGGAGACGGCATCCCTGAGCTGCTCATCGGGGAGAGCGAACAGTTTCGGGATGACTTCCTGGGCGAGCTCGCAGTCGGTGGGGCCTGGCTGGTCACCGAGTGGTCACCGGGAAGCCATGATCTCGATGGGGACAGTGCCATACCGCTGTGGGGCAACGTGGAGAGTTGGTATCGCGGCGAGACTCTCCGCTTCCTCAACGATCCGCTCAACGATGGCTACGATGGCGTGATGCTAGGCTCATCGAAAGATGCTGCGACCTACATCTACTATGGGCCGATTACCACGTCGATCCTCCCTCCTGACGCCGATGCTGTCATCCTTCCGGAATACTCTGGCGTGAATGCTGCCGGCATCGACCTGGGAGAGGGGGCCGTCGTCGTCGCCGGGACGGGCAACCAGACCGATGACTCGGGATCCGGGGAGAATGTCGGAAAGGCATTCCTGTTTAAAGAGCCGGTGTCTGGGAGCGTCAACGCTGGTGATGCGCATGCCACATTCACGCCCCATACCGACAATGATTGGGGGTACTTTGGCTGGTCTGTCTGCGGAGAAGACCTGGATGGAGATGGCGTGAAAGACCTCGTCATCGGCATGCCATCAATATATCCAACATCATACCCGGACTTCATGGCCGGCGGTGCCGTATACATCATATATGGTCCATTTGAAGGTGACTATCGTGTCGCTTCTAACGATGGCACCCTACTTGATGCAGATGCTCGGATTGAAGGTTCCGGGGATACCGGCGGGTTTGGATACTCGATCTCTTGTAATGGTGACACAGATGCCGATGGGCTTCCGGATCTACTCATTGGCGCACCATATGAAGATCCTGGCTACGCCTTTCTCTTCCGTACCATACTGGAGGGTGTTGTTGATGTTGAAAGTGCGGATGCTACTGTGGTGGGTACCCGAGAAGGCGGCTATTCGTTTGGAAAATTTGTAAGCCTGGATGCTGACCTCGATGCCAACGGACAACATGATATCGTGCTTGGCTCAGGTTATATGGATTCCGTCTACCTATTCTATGGTGGTCTATCTGGAACCCACTCACCGAAGAGTGCGGATAGCTTTTTCGAAGCTGAAACTGAAGCAGACTATCCAAGCACTGTCGCAGGCTGTCCCGATATGGATGGCGATGGCTTTGATGATCTGCTCATCGGTGCCGAGAACGAGTCCACCAACGGCCAGTACTCTGGAGCGGCCTACCTCATCCTCGGCGGTGGCGGCTGATCCTTCGCCCCCCTGGCTCCTCATTGGACAGACCACCCACACCCTCGCACTCGTCGGGCACTTCCACCACCAGAAGCGGTCAAGGTCGGGAGGCCGGAGGGGAAGCTCCTGCTCCTGAACCACGGCGGCGTGGTTGTGATGTCCCGGGTCGCCGAGGAGTACCCGGTCACCGTCGAGGTGCAGCCCTCCGTCACTGGGGAGGACGCCTGGAGCTGGTCGCCGGAGACGACGGCACCAGCACCATCGACCCCCGCGACTGCAACCCCACCAACAACGCCGCGACCTTCACGCCCTGACCAGCACTCCAGACCCTCCGCCCGACGACCAGACACAGCAGACCCGCCTGGAATCCGCTATCCCATAGACCATGCTCCCCCTGCTGCTGAGCTGCACCACCCCACCCCCCCAGCACACCGCCGGTCCGCACCTCATCCTGATCTCGCTGGACACCGTGCGTGCGGATCACCTTGGTGTCTACGGCTACGACCAGCCGACCTCCCCGCGGCTCGATGCCTTTGCCGAGACCGCAGACATCTTCACCAGCGCCACCGCCGCAGCCCCCTGGACGCTGCCGAGCCATGCGGCGATGTTCACCGGCCTGCTGCCCGCGATGCACGGCGCGGTCACCGACACCCCGCAGGAGGCTGGCGGCAGCGGGGGCGATGCGCTGGCGCTGTCTGACGCCCACATCACCCTCGCCGAGACCCTCGCCGCCGCCGGATACCAGACCGCAGGTTTTGTCGCCAACGGGGGCTACCTCTCCGAGGCGTACAACCTCCACCAGGGCTTCGCCCGCTACACCGTCCAGTCAGGCCCCGGTGTCCGGCTCAATGCACAGGTGGCGGGGTGGCTGGACACCGAGGCGCGCACGGATCGGCCGCTGTTTCTGTTCCTCAACTACATGGACGCCCACCGCCCCTACAACACCGCCCCCCTGCCCGGCTGGCCTGCGCCGGAAGACCCCGACGTCCTCGGCCCGCTCAATGCGCTCATCGCCCAGGTCATGATCCGCGGCGAGCCGCCCGATCCCACCCTCCGCGCCACGGTCATGGGGCACTACGATCATGGCATCGCCAATGCAGACGCAGCGGTCGGGGGGCTGCTCGACCTGCTCGCGGCCCGTGGCCTGCTCGCGGGTGCCACCGTCGTGATCACCGCCGATCATGGCGAGGCGTTCGGGGAGCATGGCCTCGTCGAGCATGGCGTGGACGTCTATGAGGCCCTCGTGCACGTCCCGCTGCTCATCCACCACCCCGGACAGACCGCCCGTCGGGATCGCGATCAGCGAGTCGGCTCCGCGAACCTGCCCGGTCTGCTCGCCCCGGGCTTGCCACCCCTTGCCGACATGCCGGTCCCAAAGACGGTCGTCGCCGCCAACCGCTACAGCCGCCCCAAGGATCGCCACCACGGCGGCCGGTTCATGCGGACCCGCGAGGCTGTCTATGACGGGTCGCTGAAGCTCATCCTCTCCAGCGACGGAGACGACGCGCTGCTCGACCTGTCGGCGGATCCAGGGGAGGTGCGCGATCTGCTGGCGGACCGCCCCGAGGATGCCGCCCGGCTGCGAGCCTTGAAGCCCGTCGCCGCCCCCCTCTCTGAGGGCACTGTGGCCCCCTCTGCGGAGATCGAGGCGGCGCTGAGGGCGCTTGGGTACGTGGAGTAGGAGCCGCGCTACTCCGGAAACGGCGGGGGGACCTCTCCAGGGTGGGCCTGGGTCATGTCGAGCAGCAGGAAGAACGCCGTCTGCACGTAGACCGGCTGGAGGGCGGCTGGATCCTCGCGATTCTCGGTCAGCTCTGCGATGAAGCCGTCGATCTGGCCGCGCTCGTCGTCGGTGGGGTACGTCGAGGCCAGCACGCCCTGGAGCAGAGTCACGGCCTCGTCGGCGTCCTCGGGACTGAGGGCCTGCTCGCCGAGGTCGGTGTGGCGCTCGGGGTCGTCGGCGAGGTCGGTCAGGGCGGTGGTAAGGAACCGGAGGTGGTCCTGGATCGTGCGGTAGTCGATGGTCTCCGGGGTGTCGTCGGTGGTGTGGTACCAGCTCATGCCGGGACTGACGAACCAGATCGCCGGGATGGGATCGGCGAGGTCGTAGAAGCTGTCCTGATCGCTGGCGACGATCGGGATCGGCCCGCGGTTGATGAACGTGACGTCCATGTCGGCGTCAGCTGCCAGCTCTCGCCACCGGGCTTTCAGGGTGGGGCTGCGCTCCAGGCCGAGCAGGAGCAGGGGCCAGTAGTCCGGCAGCAGCGCCCGACCGAGGGGATCGACCGACAGGCCAAACGCGATGTCGTCGAGGTTGATGCCGGCGTCGGCCAGCCAGGCCGCCGAGCCGTGCAGCCCGCCCTCCTCGGCATCGGTGATCACAAACAGCACCGACCGGGCCAGGGGCGCCTCGGCGAGCACTCCGGCCAGCTCCAGCAGTGCGGCGACCCCGGTGATGTCGTCGTAGGCGCCGTTGTAGATCTCGCCCTCTTTGGTGACCCCGATGTGGTCGTAGTGGGCCATCAGCACGATGTACTCGTCGCTGAGCGCCGGATCGACGCCGGGGACCACTGCGGCGAGGTTGTAGCCGGTGTCTGCGACGATGGGCACGACCGCGCCGGAGCTGTCGAAGGTGAAGCGGTCTTCGTCGAGAGACAGCGGGAAGGGGTGCACGTAGTCCTCAGCACCGATGGGGGAGAGGCCCATGTCCAGCAGCTCGGCGAGGATGTACTCGCGGGCGGCGGTGTGGCCCTCAGAGCCCGGGGTGCGGCCGGCGAAGTCGTCAGAGGCGAGCAGGTCGACGTGGGCCTTGATCCGGGTCATCGAGAGGGCCGCAGCCCGCGTGGTGTCAGCGGTGGTCTCGTCGGTGCCGGTGTCGGCGCTGGTGCTGGTGTCGATGGGATCGCTGCCATTGCATGCGGCGAGGAGGAGGGTGAGCATTAGAGGATCCCGTAGCTGATGAGCTGGTCGAGAAACACGGCGTACAGACCGATCGGCGCGAGAAGCCCTAGGGCGGAGCCGACCATGTAGTCCCGGTATCGAATGGTGGAGAGCGCCAGCGCGTAGTTCAGCGGTGGCGAGAGCATCATGAAGTTTCGAAGCACGAAGACGGTGCCGACTGGGCGCTCGCTGAGTCGGGCGAGGAGCCGCGCGGCCCGGCCGGTGGGCGTTGACTTTGGGGCGCCGCCGACAAGGCGCACGGTCCAGAAGTTCAGGGTGAGCGCAGCGAGGGAGCCGACGAGGGCCACTGCGGTCCCGGTGACCTTTCCATAGGCCAGCATGCTGGCGATGATGAAGACGAGTCCTGGCACGCTCAGCAGGTTGCCAACTGCGAAGACCCCGACGAACACGACCGCCCCGAGGGGACCGGCGTCTGCCATGGCAGTCTTCAGCACCTCAATGGACAGCAGGTCGGTGAGTCCGAAGGCTGCATTGAGCCCAAGCAGCCCCAGCGCGAGCAGCGCGACGAGGCCCCATCGCCAGTATTTGGTGAACGTTTCAGTCACTTGGTCACTTGCCTTCAACCGGGCGGACCTTGAGGCCATCGAGGATGAGGGTCAGGGTGGTCTGCCAGCGGGGCTGCGCGATGTCGCCGCCGTCGTCGGTCAGCAAAAGCGAGGCGACCTGGAGATCCTGGAGGAGGGCAGAGACGGCGTCTGCGTCGAGGTCTGCGCGGAACCGGCCCTGCCGGATGCCCAGCTCGATGAGCCGGGTGGTGGTGGAGCGACCCAGCCGCCGAAGCTCTTCGAACCGGGTGCGCCATGCCGGGGTGCGGGCCTGGGTGCGGTCGAGGAGGAGGGCACGGATCAGGGGATCGTTGTGCAGGTGACTCAGCTCCATCTGGAGGGCTGCGGGGAGCTGCTGATCGGCGGGAACATCGACCCGGATGGCCTGACCGACCTGGGCGGTGCAGGAGGTGATGCGGTCCTGGAGGATCTCGAAGTAGAGATCCGCCTTGGAGCTGGCGACGAGGTAGATGGCGGTCTTTGAGACATCCGCAGCACGGGCGATGTCTGATAGCGAGGCCTTCTTGAAGCCGTATTGGGAGAAGGCATCGGCGGCGGCGGTGAGGACGGCCTGGCGGCGCTCTGGTGTCATGCTTTTCCCTTGTCGTGTCCAGGTGAACGTTTTAGTAATCTGGTCACCTGAACGCTGCAACCCCGGATGATCCCCATGCAGGCCGCGCTCCTCCATCGCTACGGCGAGCCGCTCACCCTCGCCGAGGTCCCCGCTCCCATCGTCGGTCCCCGCGATGTGCTCATCAGAGTCCACGCCGCCTCGGTCAACCCCATCGACGTCAAGATCCGTGCTGGCACCCAGCGGGGGGCGATGCGCTACAAGCTGCCCTGGATCACCGGGATGGACGTCTCCGGCGAGGTCATCGGGGTTGGGGCTGAGGTGACCCGGTTCTCCATGGGGGACGAGGTGTTCTCCTCTCCCGGACACCGCCGACCGGGCTGCTACGCCGAGCAGGTCGCGATCCCAGAAGATGAGGTCGCGCTCAAGCCGACGAACCTCACCCACACCGAGGCCGCCACCATCCCCCTCGTCGGCCTGACCGCCTGGCAGAGCCTGATGCCACGACTCGCCGAGAAGCGAGGGCAGAAGGTGTTCATTCAGGCTGGCTCCGGCGGGGTCGGCACGTTCGCGATTCAGCTCGCCCGGCACTTCGGTGCGGAGGTCACCACCACCTGCTCGGCGGCCAACGGCCAGCTTGTCTCCGGGCTGGGCGCAGACACGGTCATCGACTACCACAGCCAGCGGTTCGAGGAGGTGCTCTCCGACGTGGACATCGTGCTCGACTCATTGGGCGGCGAGCAGCGGGATCGGGCGTTTGCAGTGCTCAAGAAGGACGGCCGTCTGGCGACCATCGTCAGCGGGCTGCCGGGCTACTCCAAGCGGTTTGGCCCCAACCTCGGGGTGGTCGCCTCAGGGCTGTCGGTGGTGCGCTTCAAGCTGAAGGGCCTCGTCGCCGGGGTGCAGACCGCGGTGGTGATTCGGCGTGCTGACGGGGAGCAGCTCGCACAGATCGCCGCCCTCATCGAGCAGGGCGCGATCCGTCCGGTCATCGATCGGGTCTACCCCCTCGCTGAGATCGCCGCAGCCCATGCCCATGTAGAGACTGGCCGGACGCGGGGTAAGGTGGCGATCCAGGTGGTGTGAGCTACCGGCTCCGGAGCCGCTGCAGGAAGGGGCGACGCTCAGCGCGGGGCTGGGGCGGGTTGATGCGTTCGCCCTCCAGCCAGTCCGATACCAGGGGGGTGATCTCGCTGCCGATCCGCCCGCCGACCAGCACGTCGAAGTGCCGATAGTCGAACTCGTAGCCGCTCTGCCGTCCGATGACGTGCAGCGTGGTGCTCGCGGAGCCGACCGCAGCGTGGGTGGCGGTCACTGCGCGGGCGGTGGTGAGGCCGTCGTTGGCGCCGACCAGCATCAAGGTCGGGATGGGCAGTCGGGTGTGGTACCGGGTGGCGTCGGCAGGCATCAGGGCGGCGAAGTCGGCGGTCGTGATCCAGCGGACCAGCTCTTGAAGCTCCGAGCCGAACACATCGGAGACGTGCTCTGTGAGGGTCTGACGGACCGTGCTGCGCTCGGCCAGTGCGGGCTCGAAGTGACTCTGCAGCAGGCGGGTCGGGATGAGCCGGGAGAGGCGCGAGGAGAGCAGCTTGAGCGGCACCCGGGTGAGCTGTCGGGCGATCAGCTCGCCGAGCTGGTTGCGGATGACGAGGGGAATGGTGCCCTTGTCCAGCGCGAGGGGAGAGCCGATGGTCACCAGCCGACGCAGCGGGGTGGTCGGGGTGGTGAGGGTGTGCAGGGTCAGCAGGACGCCGCCCATGCTGTGGCCGACCGCGTCGAGGGTCGCCTGGCCGGTTGTCTCCAGGATGTACTGGATCGCTGCGGGGATGTCGTGGACGAGCTTGTCGGCCATGCGCACGCCGGTGGGGTCGGTGGCGTGCTGACTGTGGGGGCCGCCGCGCAGCTCCAGGGACCACACATCTCGCCCGCTCTCAGCCAGCGCGGTGCCGATTCCGCCGGTTCGACCGCCATACCAGCAGTCGGGGGTGCTGGCGAGTCCGTGGATGAGGAGCACGGGGACCGCGTCGTGTGCGGCCTGAGGTCGATCCCGGTAGAGCAGAAGCTGCCAGCCGTCCGTGGTGAGCACGGTGTGGGCGGTCTTCAGTCTGGGCGAGTGCGACATGCTGCTCCTGGTCACACACCTGGATCGCAAGGATCGTGCCGGTCGATTGTTGGCCTCTGAGCGTTGCCGAGCGGGCCAGGTGCGTAGTCCGTTATGCACCTGACGAAGATCATTACGCAGTGGAGTGGGCGTGGTACGGTCGGTGTGATGTTGATTTTACTGCTTGCATGTGGGGACAAGGACGGTGCCGACTCGGGCGTCCTGCCGGTAGACTCCGGCGACCCGGTGACCGACACCGACACCGACACCGACACCGCATCGGACTGCACCCCGGACGGCGACGGCGACGGCTACTGCGACGACGACTGCGACGATGCCGATCCAGACATCCACCCCGACGCTTCCGAGAGCTGCAACGAGGTCGACGACGACTGCGACGGTGAGATCGACGAGGGCGCTGGACCGACCTGGTATCTCGACGAAGACGGGGACGGCTACGGTGGCGAAGCGCTGGTCTCCTGCGATGCACCAGACGCCTACGCCGACAACGGCGCGGACTGCGACGACGATGACGACACGGTCTACCCCGGGGCCGAGGAGCTGGCGGACGGGCAGGACAACGACTGCGACGATGAGATCGACGAAGGCATCACCGAGGCGCTGGCGATGTCGGTGAGCTGGAGCGGCGGCGGGCTGACTGTGAGCATCACCGGCGGGAGCGGTGCCTATGAGCTTGGCATCGCTGAGACCGGCGAGGGCGTCAGCGGCTGGTACGGCGAGAGCTGCATCCCCGGCGACGAGCCGCGGGGCTACGACGACTACGGCTACGAGGTCTGCCACAGCCTCTCGGCCACCGGCGGCTTCATCACCAGCGTCTACCCAGAGATCGGCGACGTCGGCACCAACCTGACCCTGTTCCAGCAGGACTTCGCTCCGAACCTGACCTACTTCCTCGGGGAGACCGGCAGCGCGGACTGCTGGGTGATGGGCGAGGACGTCAGCTACTACAGCGACTTCGGCTGCCAGACCCTGTAGATCCCGCCACCACGGACGCCGGGTTAGCCGGCCCGACAGGTAGGAGGTCGTGATGCTGTGGATGTTGCTGTCGGTTGCGCAGGCGGATGAGGGAATGTGGACACCCGAGCAGGTCCCGGCGATGGCCGAGACGCTCACGGAGATGGGACTGACCGTGGATCCGGCGTCGCTGTCCAATCCGCTGACCGAGCCACTCAACGCGATTGTCTCGCTGGGCTTCTGCTCGGCGTCGTTTGTCTCCCCTGACGGGCTCATCGCCACCAACTACCACTGTGTTGGGGGCTACCTCCAGTACAACTCCTCCGGCGAAGCCAACCTCGCCCGGGACGGCTACACCGCGACCAGTCAGGCTGGCGAGCTGAGCGTGGGACCGTCGGGACGGATCTATGTGCTGGAGCGCATCGACGACGTGACGGATCGGGTGCAGTCCCGGCTCAAGCGTCGGATGTCCGATGCCGTCCGGAAGGAAGCGATCAGCCTCGTTCGCAAGGAAATCATCGCCGAGTGTGAGGCCACCCCGGGCTACCGGTGTCGGGTCGCGGACTTCTATGAGGGGCTCTCCTACCGGCTCATCGTCAGCCGGGAGCTGTCCGACATCCGGCTGGTCTATGCACCGCCGAACTCCGTGGGCAGCTACGGCGGGGACATCGACAACTGGATGTGGCCCCGTCACACCGGGGACTTCGCCCTGCTTCGTGCCTACGTCGCACCCGACGGCAGCGCGGCACCGTACTCCGAAGACAACGTGCCCTACCAGCCCGCCCACCACCTCCCGCTGGCCACTGAGGGGGTGAGCCCCGGGGAATTCGTGATGGTCGCCGGCTTCCCCGGACGCACCCGTCGCCACGACCGGGCCAGCGAGCTGCGCTACAGTGCGGAGGTCTCCATCCCCGAGAAGCTGGCGCTGTACACCGAGCTGGGCGTGATGCTTCGGGAGCACGCTGCGGACAATGCAGACGCCGCAGCCCGGCTGACATCGCCGATCAACACCCTCGCCAATTCCGAGAAGAACAGCACCGAGCTGCTCGCCCTCCTCTCCAGCGGCACCCTCCTGGTCGACAAGGACGCCGCCGACGCTGAGCTGACCGCCTGGGTTCAGGACGACCGGAAGCGCAGTCGGGCCTATGGCAAGGCGCTTGAGGAGCTGGAGAGCGTCATCGCGCAGTCCCAGACGCATCAGGAGCGCACCGGGCAGGTCGGCCGGCTGATGTGGATCCCCGATCTGCTCGGCACTGCACACTACGCCTACCGGCTCTCCGTTGAGCGCGAGAAGCCAGACATCGAGCGGGAGGAGGGCTACCAGGGCCGCGATCTGGAGCGCGCCAGGGCCCGATCCGCCCGACTGGAGCGAACCCTCTACCTGCCCGCCGACCGCGACGCGATGGCGATCCTCCTCCGCAACCACGCCGCACAGCCCCTGGAACTTCAGGTCGCACCCCTCACGGCCTGGATTGCCGACCATGGCGGTCTTGAAGGCTCACTAAACACACTGTATACCACCCCTGCACTGGCGGAGACGGAGGCCCGACTGGCCCTGCTGGACATGGACCAGGCAGCCCTGGAGGCCTCGACGGATCCGTGGGTGAGCCTCGCGGTGGTCCTGGAGGGCTGGCTCTCTGAGCAGCGTGCTACCAGCGATCAGCTCTCCGGTGCGATGGCCCGGCTGCGTCCGATGTACATGCAGGCCCTCGTCGACATGCGCGGTGAGGCTGGCCTGTACCCCGACGCCAACAGCACCCTCCGGCTGACGTTCGGCCACGTCGAGGGCTGGTCCCCCGAGGATGGCGCGGTCTTCCTGCCCCAGACCACCCTCTCCGGCATGGTCGCCAAGGCCACCGGCGAGTTCCCGTTTGATGCCCCCGAGGTCCTGCTGAGCCGGGCTGGCGAGGAGACTCGCTGGATAGACACCACCCTGGGCGATGTGCCGGTCAACTACCTCTCCACCCTCGACATCACCGGTGGAAATTCTGGCTCTGCGACCCTGAACGCCGCCGGGGAGTTTGTCGGGCTGGCGTTTGATGGAAATGTGGATTCCATCGGTGCGGATTGGACTTTCGGGCCAACGTCTCGGACGATTCACGTGGACGTTCGGTACATGCTGTGGGTGATGGAGGCGGATCCGTCAGCGGCCTGGCTGCTCGACGAGCTGGGCGTGGAGTAGCGCCTAAAACTCGCCCAACCCTGGTATCGCAAATGGCCCGACCCCCAGCCGTCGTGCCTCCCGCAGTCCAGAGATCAGCGCCCCGTGGACCGTCTGATAGTAGTCCTCGGCGGTGTGCTCTCCGGCGAACAGGAGCCGGTCGTCCACCGGCTGCGCCATGGCGGTGAAGGCGTCGGTGCTGCTGCCGATGGGGAGGTAGCTGTAGGAGCCCTGGCTGAACGGGTCGCTGTGCCAGTTGGTCACTGCGGTGCCGATGGGATCGGGGATGGAGCGGCCGAGGGCGGCGGCGAGGTTCTCCAGGGTGCCGGCGATGATCTCGGCCTCGGTGAGGTTCTCCCGGCTCTCCTGGGAGAAGGTGCCGCCGGTGAAGCAGGCGAGGGTCGGCACACCGGTGTGGGGGGTGAAGTCAGTGCAGGTCGGGAACCGACCAGACTCGGCGTCGATCCAGGTGAAGGTCTGGCCGTCGTCTTCCCAGAACGCGGCATCAAACCGTAGGATGACCTTCTCCAGGCTGCCCATCGCCAGGGCATTGATTGCGGCCTGCTTGTCGTCGGGGAGGGGCGGGGTGAACACCACGTCGCCGGACTGGAGCACCCCGAGGGGCAGGGTGATGATCACATGGGTGGTCTCATAGGTGTCTGCAGCAGTGGTGATGCGGATGGTCTCCCCAGACCAGTCGATGGTGGTGACCGGCTCGGACAGCCGCACATCAAGCCCCTCCGCCAGCGCCTCGACCAGTCCGACGTAGCCGCTGTCGGGCACCGCATCGCCGCCGGGGAACTCCTCGCCGTACCAGGTGCCGAGCAGGGAGGCGTCGTCTGCAGAGCCGCCGATGTCCTGGGCGGTGTAGAGCTCGCTCGCCATGAACGACTGGATCCGCCGGGTCGCGCCCTCCGAATCGCCGAGGAGGTGTGCGATGGCGTCGGCCACCGAGAGGTCGTCGACCCCAAGCTCTGCCGGTAGCCAATCTGCGCTCTCCAGCATCCTCATGGCGAATCGCTCTGCCTTCCGCTGCTCTGTCAGGGAGAACACATGCCCGGTGTGGTCTGCGAACGGACCGGGCTCGGGCTCATCATCGGTCCAGGTCTGTCGCAGCCCCTCCAGCAGCAGGGCGACCGGGTTGCCCCTCGGACCGTGGATCCAGGCGCCGCCGAGGTCGACCTCTGCCCCTTCGACATCAGCGGTCCAGGTCCGTCCACCCAGGCGGTCCCGGGCCTCCAGCACGATGACCTCGCGACCGTCGTCGTTGAGCGCTGCCGCAGCGGTCAGTCCGGCGATGCCCGCGCCGATGATCACCACCTTCTCGGGCGAGCCCACCGACTCCACATCCAGTGCCGAGGACCAGTCCGGGACGCCGCATCCGGCGAGCAGGGTGAGTGACATCATGCAGCCTCCATGCTCGCACCTTGCCACAGCGGGCACTATGGTCAGGACCATGGATGCCCTGCTGGCGTCGGTCACGATTCACCTCCGCGATCGTGGCACGGCCCTCACTGAGGCCTGGAAGTCGGCGTTTGCAGACTGCTCCCAGGTGATGCCTGAACGCGGGGATTTCTTCGATCAGCCGCCGGATGCGTCATCCCAGCCAACAGCTTCGGCTTCATGGACGGCGGGCTGGACCAGCACCTCGGGTGGGACGTCGAGGGCCGGGTCCGGGCGATCCTGATGGCAGAGCATGAGGGAGAGCTGCCGGTCGGCCAGGCGTTCATCGTGCCGACCGACAACGCGACCCACCCCCAGCCGATCCGCTCGATCCTCTGCTCGGGCCTCGGGACTGGCAACGGGAAGATGCCGCCAGAGCGCTGTGCCCGGCAGATGCGGCGCGCCTGTGACGTCTGTGTGCATGGGATGGTGCTGCGGAAGGGCGGGATCGCCGGGGCGGTCCGGGAGCATATGGGGCTGATTGACTGCGTGATGGATGACTGACTCAAGATGGTGGGCTGGAGGACTGTGTTCAGGATCCGCTGAATTTTAGCAAAACTATGTGCAAGAATTGATCGTGTACGGATATGCTTTGGGTATAGTTAAGGCAGGCTCGGAGAGAACCGAATGCACCTCATCGCAAATCGTTGGTACGTCGTACTCACCCCCGAGGAGGTTCCCCGGGATCGGCCGATCGCCTTCAAGCGACTCGGGCAGGATGTGGTGTTCTGGCGCGACAAGACCGGCGCCATCGTTGCTGCCCTCGACATCTGCCCGCACCGTCGGGCGAAGCTGTCGCCGGGGCGGATCAAGGACGGCTGCATCGAGTGCCCGTTCCATGGCTTCAAGTTCGATCCCTCCGGTGCCTGCACCGAGATCCCCGCGCACCCGGATCGAGCGATCAGCGGGGCGATGTCGCTGCACACCCTCCCTGTCCGGGTCGAGCATGGCTTCGTCTGGATCTGGACCGGTCCCGACGAGGCTCCCGATGCACCGGTGCCGTTCTTCGACTTCTCCGGCTTCACCTACGCCGGCAGCCAGTTCTCCGAAGACGTCGCCACCCACTACACCCGAAGCATCGAGAACCAGCTCGACTTCGCCCACCTCCCGTTCGTTCACCGCAGCACCATCGGCCGGTTCGCCACCACAGGCCTCGCGGTCACTACCGAGACCAACGGCGACCGCATCCGGGCCTATACCGGCGCTCCGGAGTCTTTCTTCGAGCTGCTCGGTCCGAACATCTGGCGCTTGAACACCGGGGCTGTGTGGCAGTTCCTGGCGTTTGTCCCGGTGGACGACCAGAACATGCGCTACTACGTCCGGGCGTACCAGCGCACGGTGACCGCGCCGGGACTGGCCTGGTTGTTTGGCAAGGTGGGGGTAGTGTTCAGTCGGATCGTGCTCCGTCAGGACACCCCGGTCGTTGAGTCCCAGCCCGCTGCTGAGACCCGCCTGCGCATGGGTGAGGTGCTTCAGCCCTCGGATGCGCCGATCATCGCCTACCGTCGCTGGCGGGAGCAGCACCGGGTGAAGTTCGAGCCGGGCCGCCGGCTGCGTGCGATGCCCGATGAAGCTTCCCAGGAGGTCGAGCGGTCGGCGTAGCTCTCAGAACCGGACCCAGAAAACAACCGTGGATATGAGCTGAATGGTACAGCGCAAGTAAGGGGTAAATCGCAATGTCAGTGACGGTCGTCGAGGGGGACCTGCTCGATCAGGATGTCGAGGTCATCGTCAACGCCTGGAACCGCAACATCATCCCGTGGTGGCTGCTGATTCCCCAGGGCGTCTCCGGTGCGATCAAGCGGCGGGCAGGCACGATGCCGTTTCGAGAGCTGGGCTACCGACCGCTGCCACTGGGGGCTGCCCGGGTCACCGGAGCCGGGCGGCTGCCGCATCGGGCGATCATCCACGTTGCAGGAATCAACATGCTGTGGCGATCCTCGGTGGATGGGATCCGGGACTGCGTGACCGCTGCGATGGCGGAGGCGGAGCGGCTGTCCTGTGCTTCCATCGCGCTGCCGATCATCGGGGCGGGCTCTGGCGGGATGTCCGAAGACACTGCGCTCGCGGTCATCATGGACACCCTGAGGGCCCTGGAGCCGACGATGCGGGTGGTTGTGGTGCGCTTTGTCCGCTGAGGATCAGTCGGGCGGCGTCTCAAGCTGCTTGTTGGCGAGCGTGAGGAGTGCCACCAGTGTGCATTGATCGAAGAGCTGGAGTGTGAAGTCCGGGATGGAGAGCCGCCCGTTGCGGTGAGCGACCGTCATCGTGCGGTGGTGCCACTTCACGCCCTCCCGCGGGATTGCATGGCGCTTGACGGCCCCGGGATCGAGCAGGGCGAAGCGGGGATAGTGGAACGCCCCGTCTCCGTATTGGGTCTCCCAGAGATCCTCGAAGAGGACCACCGACAGCGCTGCGGTCGTGCCCTCGGGGACCGCCGTGGCGAGGTGGGGGAGGTCGGAGGCGGGGACGGAAATGCCCGCACCGGCCTCGACCGAGGGATCGATTGGCTGGATGTCTGAAAGGTCCGGGAGGCGAGGGAGCTGAAGTCGGGCCAGCGATGAGAGTCGCTCGATCCAGCGTCTGTCGCGGTAGATCTTCTGGTGGAGCGCATCCCAGTGCTGCCCGCCGGTCGGGTGGATCGTCCACTTCTGACCATCGAGCACCAGGATGCCCTTCCCCATGACCACCGCGTAGGTCCGCTGCGTGTCCTCGCTGTAGAAGTACTCGACGTTTGCGGCCACCGAGTGCCTACTCCGCGGCCTTGATGACATCCCCGACGTCATCCCAGGAGCCGAACCCGACGTTGCCGTGGATGAGGTTCATCTCCGGATCCACCACGATCCAGGTCGGATACCCGAAGCCCTCGCCGGTGTACTCTTCGACGAATTCCGGGAACAGGGCGTAGGCGAAGCCCTGGTCGTAGAGGACCGGGTCGGTGAGGCCGTAGTCGGTGACCCAGTCGGTGTGGGTGGCTTCGTCAGGGGTGCCGTAGGGGTCGGAGAGGCCGTTGCCGAGGAAGCTGACCACCTTGACGTCGAAGCCATCCGCCGCCATGTCCGCGACGAAGTCCTCGGCCTCTGCCGCCATGCTCCGGCAGGGACCGCAGTCGGACTGCGAGGTGTCCATGACCAGCCAGCTCCCGTAGAGGTCCCACAGGGCCATGCGCTCACCGCACTGATCGACGAGCCGGACGTTGGGGAAGGTCTGGCCGACGGCGAGGTCGTAGTCGAGGGTGAGGGTGCCTGGATCGTTGGTCGGCCAGCCGCAGGCGTAGGACGCCGGGGAGCCGGGCCAGGGGTCGGGCAGGAGGGTGGTCTTGTCGGTCTGCCAGGACAGGGAGCCGGTGGCAGTGAGGATCATCACCCCGCCGTCGGTGAGGTCGCTCTCCGACTCCCAGCCGATGGCGCCGTCTATGCCTTCTCCTGGCGAGGTGAACTCGGACAGCTCCCCGAGGGTGCCCTGCTCCACGCCGGTTCGGTAGAACGCCGCATCGGACCAGCCCCAGTGCTCAATGCGCTCGGTGGCGGCCGACGAGGAGATCTGGCTGTAGCAGTCGAGCCCCTCGGTCATCGTCGCGGTGCCCTGGACCTGCACGACGCAGTCTGCGCAGAGGTAGTCCATGTCGAGGTACTGGGTGCCGGCGTACTCGCGGGTGTACGCGCAGTCGGTGAAGCCCAGGGCCTCGGCGTCGGCGTCGAAGGCGAGGGTCCAGGTGACCTCTCCGGTGACCTGGATCGCCGGGATCTCACCCGCCTCCGTCTGGACCGGGGTGGTGTCGTCGGGGGTGGTGTCGATGGCGGTGGCGGCGGTGTCGGTGTCTTTGTCGCCGCAGGCCACCAGCAGCAGGGTGAGGATCATGTGGGCTCTCCTGGGGGGGAGGATAGCCTGGAATCACCGCGCCTCAGCCCAGGAAGTCCAGCATCCCCTGGATCGTGACGAACTTCTCCCGCACCCGCCCTGCGACCTCCCCCCGGCGCAGCTCCTCGGTGTCGAGTCGCTTCCAGTCGGCAAACGTCACCACCCGCACCCCGCGTGTCTGAAGCAGGGGGGTGATGTCGTCGCGAGACTCGGGCTCGGTGTAGTCCTCCAGCAGCTTCTCGACGGTCTCCTTGGCATCCGGTCGGTTGCTGCCGATGAGCCCCGACGGGCCGCGCTTGATCCAGCCAGCGGTGTACTCCCCGGGGCGGATGGGACCGCCGGGGGTCTCGGTGACCCGACCCTCGACGTTGGGGATGGTGCCGCGCTGCGTATCAAACGGCACGCCCTCAATGGGCACGCCCCGGTAGCCGATGGCGGTGAGCACCAGCTGGACGTTCTCGCGCCAGGTCTCGTCGGTGGGGACGGGGCGGGGGCGACCGGGGGCGGGCTCCAGGCGGTTGCGCACCACGGTCATCCCGACGAGACGATCGTCGTCGTCGAGGTGGAATTCTACCGGGGAGGCCCGGAACAGGATGCGGAGCCGCCGGGTGGAGTTGGTGAGGGGGCGGACGGACAGGTCCTCGATCAGCGCGACGTTCATGGCGGCGGTCTTCGGTGCAGTCTCCAGCCACTCGGCGCTGGCCTCGTCGATGTGGGCGTCGTCCGCAGAGATGATGGTGTCGACGCCCGGAAGCTCGCCAAGCTCCTCGATCTCCTTGGGGGAGAATGCGGCCTGGGCTGGCCCGCGACGGCCCATGAGGATGATCTCCTCGATGGGAGAAGTGCGCAGGGCCTCCAGGGCGGCCGGGGCGATGTCGGTGGTCGCAAGCTCATCCCGATTTCGGGCGAGGATCCGGGCGACATCGACCGCCACATTGCCCACCCCTACGACCGCGACCCGTCGGACGTTGTGGAGGGCGAAGCTTCGGTCCTGGTACTGGGGGTGGCCGTTGTACCAGAAGACGAACTCGGTGGCCGATCGGACCTGGGGGCTGCACTCGCCAGGGAGGTCAATTGAGACGGAGCCCTCGCTGCCGGTGGTGTAGATGATGGCGTGGTAGTGGGCGCGCAGGTCGGCGACGGAGATGTCTCGGCCCAGCGAGACGTTGCCGAAGAACCGCACCCCGGGGGCGCTGGCGGTGCGCTCGAAGGCCCGCTCGATGCGCTTGATGGACTGGTGATCCGGCGCCACCCCGGAGCGCACGAGGCCGTAGGGGCTCGGCAGCCGGTCGAACAGATCGATGCGGACCGAGACCTCCTGCTGCTTGAGCAGCGCGGCAGCGGTGTAGAAGCCCGACGGGCCGGCACCGATGATCGCGACATGGAGAGGCTGAGTCATCTTCTGATCCCGGGCGTTGGTCCCATCAGACTGTACAGACTCCGCCGTTTGCTGTGCGATAAAACCCAGGGGGGGATACCCCGGGGCGATGCGGCTGATCGACCATCTCAAGTCCACCGGACTCTCTAACCGTGCTGCCCGGGAGCTGATGAGCTCCGGCAAGGTGCTCTTCTGTGGTGTGCCCACAGCCGACGGAGGGCGTGATGTGGAGCCAGCGTCGGTTCAGATCCGCCACAATGCCCGGCGGATTCGGGTGGGACGGGATCCGGCGGTGATCTGGAAGGACTCGCACTTCTGCATCGTCTGGAAGCCCCCCGGTCTGCTCTCCGTCGCCGCCCCCCGACGCGGCAGCGACGACAACCTCATCAGCCTGATGGCCCGCTGGTTCGGGGCTGCCCACCCGGTCCACCGCCTCGACGAGCCCACCTCCGGTCTGATGATGGTCGCGCTGACGAAGAAGGCCCAGTACGCCCTCAAGGAGCTGCTGGCGGCCCACGACATTGAGCGGCGCTACCTCGCGATCGTCTCGGGGCGGTTTGCGGATGAGCCGATGACGGTGAGCAACACCCTGGTCGAGGATCGCGGTGATGGTCGGCGCGGTGAGGGGCCTGGCGGCAAGGCGGCGACCACCCACTTCCGTCCGCTGGTGGCAGTGGGCTCTCGGAACACGCTGATCGAGGCGCGGCTGGAGAGCGGGCGGACCCATCAGGTTCGTATTCATCTCTCTGATGCGGGCTTCCCGGTGCTCGGGGATCAGCTCTATTCCCCCGCTGGGATCGCCTCGGTTGGGCCTCGGCTGGCGCTGCATGCGTGGCGCCTGGGGTTGGAGCATCCGGTGACTGGGGAGCGGCTGCGGTTTGAAGCGCCGCTGGCGGATGACCTGGAGCATCTGCGGCGGGACCTTGTGGCTGGGCGGCACTCGTCGGTGCCTCGGCGGAATCGGCAGAAGGGGAAGACGCGGCGACGGCGGTAGCATCCGTCGCGGATGTCCGGCTGGGGGCCACAAGGTGGGTAGTCCAGGGGGAGCGGCCGCAAGGCGGGCACTCCCGGAGAGAAGTCGCTGTAAAGCGGCCGCTGGAGCGGGCACTCACGCAAGAAGTGCAGCCCCCCTTGAGCGAGTGGAAGGTTCCAGCCCGGAGGGACTGGAGACTTCCGCGAAGCGGCCAGAAAAAGCGCAGGTGAGACGATGGCCAACCTCAACTAAAACCTGAGACGATCACCCTCCAGAGCCGAACGCCCCGTCGCTGCGAAGCCAGAGGCGAGCAGTGCATGTCGGCAACATCAAAACCCACGATCCGCGCATCGCCGGAGTGAGGGGGAGACTTCGTTGGAGGAACCGCCTCACTTCAAGGCTTCGCCCACCTCTGCTTTGATAGTGCCGACCTGTGCTGCTCGCCCTTCGGTCTTCTCAGCCAGGGGCGCTCTCAGCCAGGGGCGCTCTCAGCCAGGGGCGCTCTCAGCCAGGGGCGCTCTCAGCCAGGGGCGCTCTCAGCCAGGGGCGCTCTCAGCCTCGGGGCGATGGGATGACGGCGGGTGCTCTCTCACCGGATGGTTGAGGTTCGCCATCGTCGGCGCCTTCTTTTTCTGGCCACTCCGCTCCAACGCCGGCCTACGGCCTGCTTATGTCGCTTCGCTCAAGGGGGCTGCATTCCTTCCATTCGCCTTCGGCTCTCTCCAGTCACCGCCCCCTGTACTACCCGCCCAGCGGCCCCACCCGGACACCAATTGCGAATCCTCGCCTTGCGACCACCGTCCGCATGCTCCCAGGACCTTCCTGCACCTCAACGGGTCCCAAAGCATCTCCTACTCCGGCAGCACCTCCAGCAACCCCGCCCACAGAAACGTCTCAATCTGCACCAGCTCCTCCGCCTCAATCACCCCGGCGTAGGGCAGAGGATGCTCGACGGATAGATAGGGAATGAGGTCCTCCCGATCGCGCTCACCGAGGCCGATGATCGCCGGAGACTGCGACTGGTCCGGAACCCCGCCGCCATCCTCGCCATGACAACCGCCGCAGCGGGCAATGAACGCCGCCCGACCCTCATACATGCCCGTCTCGCCGGAATAGGCCGCCACCAGAAGCCGCTTTCGGATGACCGGCGTCCGGCGATCGATCTGGGCATCGCGCTCCACCCGGCGGAGCTGCCGGTTGATGGCGGCCTCGGCGTGCAGCGCGGTGACCCGGGCGGCCACGGTGTAGTGGATGCGCACGGCGTTGCTGTCGCGGAGGTACACCGCGTGGGTGACCGCGAGGCCCAGCGTGGTCAAAACGACAGTGGTCCCGATGCGCCGGGCGGAGGTCGCCCGGTGGGGGGCAGTCTTCTCGATCGTGCGGAACACCAGCACAAGCCCACTGGCGATGACGAACCAGATCCAGATGCTCATGAATACCTGCCGCTCACGACCGGCGGCGCAGCCCCAGGAGCCCGACCAGCATCACGATGAGGCTGACACCCCGGGGGGTGACGCTGGAGGCGCAGCCGCAGCCCTCGATCGCGACGCCATCGCTGCCGTCCCCGCCTTCGCCTTCGCCAGCGACGGTCACATCGACGGTGACCTCGCCGGTGGCGCTGCGGCTGTCGGTGACCGCGACCACGAAGCTGTCGGAGCCCACGAAGTCGGTCTCAGGCTCGTAGGCCACGATGCCGTCGCCGTCGATGGTGACCGCCCCGCTCTGGGGCTCCTCGATGATGGTGAAGGTGTGGGTGTCGTCGGGGTCTGGATCGCCGGGATCGACCACGGTGCGGCCGGTCTTGTTGGTCGGGGTGGTGATCGCCTCTGCGGTGGGCTGCGGCTCGGTGTTCACCGTGCAGTCCGGGGCGGGAATATCGGCCCCGCTGACCTGCTCGATCCAGTCGATGATCGCATCGGGGCGGACGTAGATGCCGCCCTGTCCGCAGGGGAGGTTGCTGTTGGAGTAGCCCCGGGAGGTCAGGCCGATGAGGAAGTGGCCCTCAGGGGTGGACAGGTAGAGCGGGCCGCCGGAGTCGCCATAGCAGGAGTCGAACTCATCGTCGGCACCTGCGCCCAGCTCGCCGCCGGGGCTGACGGAGTTGTTGCAGCCGGACTGCATGATGGTGCAGTCGTCATCGTCGATGGTGGTGTCGGCTTCGTTGAGACGCGACGAGTACTGGTTGCCGTTGTTGTCCGTCGCGCCGTAGCCGACGATGGTGACCTTCGCGCCGTCGTAGAGGTAGTCGTCGAGGATGCAGTCCTGGGCGATCATCGCCGGCTCGGTCTGGGCGTCCTCTTCGAGGATCAGGACCGAGACATCGTAGCTGCTCCAGGAGTTGTTGTACTCGATGGTCTCGGTGACCCGGATGACCTCGCCGCTCTGCTGGTAGTCGTTGGTCGCCAGGACGACCGCGGTGATCCCGCCAGCACAGTGCCCGGCGGTGAGCACGACGTTGGGGGCGACGAGCACCCCGGTGCAGTCCACGGAGTTGCCGAAGACGATGCCAGCGGTGTCTTGGAAGTCGCCAGCGGCGACCTGGGTGCCGCCGACCACCTGCTGGGCAGATGCGGTGAGGGTCAGGATGATCAGCATGGTCGCCTCCAGAGCGCAGTCTATTGTGGCTCGCTATCCGGACGGTGTGTGACCGTGGCGTGAAATCCGGGCAAACGACTTCAGGGTGTCCCGACCCTTCACCGGCTCGAAGACCGCAAAGATCACCCGATCGAAGGCCCCGGCGAACCGGGGAGCGGCCAGCCAGTCGGCGAATGCACTGGCGACGATGACCGGCGGGTTCCCGAACACCCCGCAGCCCCAGGCGCCGAGCAGCAGGCTGCGGTGTCCCTGATCCTGTGCCACCGCGAGCACCCCCCCGGCCCGATGGCGCAGGGCGGCTTCGATGAGCGGCAGGGCAGTGGGATCCCGGCGCAGTGCCTGGGTGGCGTTGGGGGCGGGGGCGGTGATGACGCTGGCGAGGAAGGGGGCCTTGAGCAGGTCGCGGTTCTTGCGGCGGAAGAACGGCACCCGGGGAGAGTGGATGATGTGGTCGGTGTACAGCATGCCGCCGACCGGATCGCCGGGGGAGGGCTCGTTCTCGGCGTAGTAGGTCCGCTGTGGCATGAGGCAGGCGTACAGCCCCGAGCACCGCGAGAGGTCCTCCTCCTGGGCCTTTGCCCCCTTGATGAAGCCACCGCCGGGGTTTCTTGCCGAGGCAAAATTCAGGAGGACGAGGTCGTCGATGCCCTCCTGAGTCACCAGCCGGTGCGCCGCTTCCTGGGTGCGCTCTCCGGTGGCGGTGATCGCGGGTGGGGAGCCCTCACCGCCAGAGGCATCCAGCAGGGCGGCGACGCGGTCGGGGGTGAAGGTCTGTGTGCCCTCAACCGCAGCAGACAGCGACGCGGCGATGGAGATCCGCGCCCCCTTTGGCGGGATGTAGGCGCCATCCTCGATGATGGCCAGGGTGGACTTGGCGATGCCTTTCAGCGACATGGAGGCTCCGTGGGGCTGCACAAGACTGACACGGACATCAACTGTCCCCCTGTTCGCGATGGATGCGGATAGGGAGGAGCATCTATTGCTCGAGGATATCTCATGTCGGACCACATGCTCTATGGCGCGCAGCTCGACGCTGATCGGACCGCTCAGATCCTCCGCCACCTCTTCCAGAACAACCTCCAGGCACAGGAAAAGGGTCAAACCGCCACCCCAATCTGCATCTGGGGCACCCACGGCATCGGCAAGACGATGATGGTGGAGGAGTACGCTCAGGACAGCGGCTGGGAGTTCGCCTACTGCGCCCCCGCACAGTTCGAGGAGATGGGCGATCTCAACGGCCTCCCCATCCTCGAAGAGCGCGATGGCGAGCGGGTCACCCGGTTTGCACCGCCAAGCTGGGTCCCCAAGACCGAAGGCCCCGGCATCCTGCTCCTCGACGACATCAACCGCGCAGACGACCGCATCCTCCGCGGCCTGATGCAGCTGCTCCAGAAGTCCGAGCTGTTCTCCTGGAAGCTCCCCGATCAGTGGCAGATCGTCTGCACCGCCAATCCCGAGGGCGGCGACTACTCCGTCACCCCCATGGACGACGCGATGCTCACTCGAATGCTGCACATCTCCATGATCTTCGATGCGAAGTCCTGGGCGAAGTGGGCCAGCCGCAACGGCGTGGATGAGCGCGGGATCGCCTTCGTGCTGACCTACCCCGAGTCGGTCACCGGTCGCCGCACGACCCCCCGCTCGCTGACCCAGTTCTTCCAGCAGATCCAGTCCATCAGCGACCTGAAGTCCAACGCCGATCTGGTCTACACCCTCGGCATGTCCTCCCTCGATGAGGTCACCGTCAGCACCTTCATGGCGTTCGTCAACGACAACCTCAAGGAGCTGATCGACCCCATCGAGATCCTGGAGACCGACAACTTCAAGTCCATCGCCAGGCGCATCGACATCCTGGCGGAGGGTGGCAAGCGCATGGACCACCTCTCCACCATCTGCACCCGGCTCTACCTCCTGATGGGCCACCCCGACTTTGAGCCTCGGGCGGAGTACAAAGACAATCTGGTCTCCTTCCTGCTCCTCGACACCATTCCCTCAGACCTCCTCATGACCC
>JBLHNG010000008.1:0-37389 GCA_047621685.1 Myxococcota bacterium
GATTCCAGCGACGTCTCCGTCCTTGGGCTGAGGGCGCCCCCGGCGCTGATCGCCACGGGTCCCCTCCGCGGTCCGCGCTGCACTCCCTGTCGGCCAGCATTCTGAGTGGGTTGCCCCTTCTCTCAAGCCTCGGGTCACTTGCTGCCTCCGGGGCCGCCAGAGAATCTGGCGTGGGCTGAGGGCGCCCCCCGGCCCTCCGACACGGCCCGCTCCGGTGTCCCCTTGCGCGCGCCCGGGCGAACTGAGACTCCAGACAAGGCGATCCAAAACAATACAATCAACAAAATTGGGGGGAAGGCAGCCACCTGACCGGCTTCGTAGGACTCACCCCGTCCCCGTGCCGCTCCCCGAATCGACAATCAGCCCGTCTACGACCGGCACTTGTCGAACTTCAGGCGGGTACATCAGGCAGCCACCCGACCGGCTTCGTAGGACTCCGCCCGTCTCCGCACCTCTCCCCGAATCGGCAGCTCGCCCGTCTACGACCGGCTGCTGCCAAACTTCATCGTCAGCGTAGTCAGCCCCCCTCCCCCCAGTCCGTCTTCGCGATCACCTTCAGCGAGCCCTTCATCACCGCGATGGTGGCGATCCCGGTGGCCAGCTCAGCAACCACGAAGATCGCACCTACGATGCCGCTGAGCCCGACCTTGAGGTGGATGCCCAGCAGCAGCGGAAGCAAACCGACGATGTGCAGCCACGTCACCACCAGCAGCACCCCCCGCCCCCACCCCGTGCGCCTGAAACCACCAACCGCAGCCACCCCGACAACAAGCCCCGCCAACCCCACCCACACCGCACCCGACACCAGCAGGTCGATCAGCCGCTGAAACGGCACCACTGCATCGCCCACCAGCGGCTCATAGATCATCAACACCGCGCCCGGGTCCTCCAGCATGCCCATCAGCAGACCAGACAGGCCGATGAACATCAGCACCCCGGAGTGGATCGCCCAGCAGACCAGGAGGGACATCAAGCGGCTGTTGCTGTCGGTGCTCATCGCCGTATTGTATCCACCATGCTCGCCCTCCTCCTCGCCTGTCGTCCGGATCCGACACCGCAGACCGATCCAGCAGACTGGCCTGGGGGCGATGTCCGGCCGATCCTGACGCACGGCTTCTTCGACACCCACAACCTCGGCGCGCTGTCGCTGTATGCCACCTGTGTTGAGGGCGAAGACCGACCGGACTGGCGACACCGTGGGGCGCTGGCGGTGGGCAACGGGCATGCGTTTGCGCTGCTGGGGCTGGCGGACCCGCTGAACACCATCCACGGCATGACCGGCCCGACCTACTCCACCGGGGACCGCTTCTTTAGAGACATCGCCTTCTCCCTCCAGCTCGACGGCGAGGATGCCCCGATGGAGCAGGAGTGGGCGGGGCGACCGCGTCAGACCGGGCTGGCAGTGACCCGGGGGGATGTCGACGGGGTGTCGCTGGTCACGGTGGACTACGCACCCCGGCTGGCAGACGGATCCGCGCCGCCGGTGGTGGTCAGAGAGCTGCTGGTGCGCTCGGAGGCGGACGCAGACGTCTCGGTGGTCATCCTGGCACGCAGTCCGACGATGCCGACTCTGGAGGACGGCCACTACGTCGATGCCCTCTCCGACCGGCGCCTCGGCTTGCTCTCCCCAGACCTCGACTGGCAGCCTCGTTCCGACGCCCTGGCCCTCGACCTCGGCACCCTGGCACCAGGGGAGGAGCGCCGGGTGGGGGTGGTGCTCGCAGTGGGCGAGGATGCCGACGACCTCGACGCGCTGGCCGATCTGGTCGCCGCAGCGGATCGAGACGCCTGGCTGAGCGAGACCCTGGCGGACTGGCACGCCTTCTCCGACCGCGGCCTCACCCTGACCGCCGCGGATCAGCGATGGGGCGATCTGGTCGATGGGATGCGGGTCGGCATCCGGCTTCAGACCACCGCGGGTGGCGGCATCTCCCCGATGTCCCGCTACACCCGGGTCTGGCTGCGCGACACCATCGGGCCGGTGCGCTTCCTGCTGCGGGCCGGGCTGGTGGACGAGGCGGAGGCCGCGCTGGACTACCTGCATGCCTGCCACGTCGATGCCGGGGACTACGTCAACTCCTGCTCTGCGGTGCTGGATCCAGAGGCGATCGGTGAGGCTCCAGGCTGGTCCGCACTGCCCGACTTCACCGGACGAGTCGCCGCGGAGGGGCCGTCGTATGTCCCGCTGGCGTATGCCACCCATGCGGCCTGGACCGGGGATTTCGACCGGGTGAGTGCGCGCTGGGACTACCTCTCCCGGGGCCTGCTCGCCCAGTCCATCAGCGAAGACGGCCTCCAGCCCTGGAGCGGTGACGAGACCTTCCGACTCGCGATGGCCGCGGCCTTCGGCTACCCCCTGGAGCCGCCGCTGCACACCGACGCCCACTCCGCGCTCTCCGGCATCCTGTCCGCTGCCGCCGGGGATGCCATGGCGTCACTGGCCGACGCGCTTGGCGAAGATGCCGCCCCGTTCACGGGCCGGGCCACGCTCGCACGGTCGGGCCTGGCAGCCACCTTCCGGCAGCCCGAGGGCCACCTCGCTGCCATCTCCTGGCACACCGAGGGCGACGGGCACGGCATGGGCCTCGATGCACGCCCCTACGAGGACGTCGCTCTGCACACCGTCTGGTCTGGCGCCCAGGCCCCCGACGATGCCGCGATGGCTGAGCTGGACGCCTACCGCAGCGTCGCCGGGCAGGGCGATGGCACCTTCCTCAGCCCCCTGGATCCGATGTACTCCGGCCTGCTGAACCTCGACATCGAGCAGGGTGTGTTCTCTGGGATGCTGCCCGGCTATGCGCTGTTCACCCTCAATGCGCTGGGGGATATGGAGTCCGAAGGCGCCTTCAACGCGGTACATCGGTTCGTGGACACCACCGGCCAGCTCACCGAGAACATCGTCTACGACGACGCCTCCGCCCTGCACATCCTCTACGACGCCACCGGCAGCCTCTCCGACATCTCCGCCCGCTACCGCCCCTGGGAAGGCGGCATTGTGCTCGATGCGGTGCTGTCGTACCTGCTGGGGGTCGAGCCGGAGGGTGACGGAGTGGTCCGGCTCCGTCCGCACCTGCCCAACGGCCAGCCGTGGATGACGGCGGAGGGGCTGGTGGTGGGGGACTCCGTCTTCGATCTGCACGTCGAGCCCGACCGGATCACGGTGACCGCAGTGACCGATGTGGTGGTGGTGCTTGAGTCCGGCTGGGAGCAGGACGGCGCGGAGTCAATGACGCTGCCCGGCGGAGAGCCCCTCTGGCGAGCCGCACCGGTGCCCCTGTCCGCCGGCGAGATCCTCACCGTGCCCTGATCGCGACTCACCCCGCGCTCAGCCGCGCCTCTGCAAGCTCGGGAATCATCGGGCCAAAGAAGTCCCGAAGGCCAACGAACCACACTGGATCATCGGCGTTACTGCTTATGATCAAACGCCCACCCCGCCGAACAAGCGTTCCACGGACGAGGATGCGGCTTCGCCCCCAGCGCATCAGCTCGGCCACCTGGGCAGTCGGCAGGCGCTTGCGGGCCAGCAGCAGCGTCGGGAAGCCGTCAGGGCCTGCCGGGCAGTAGACGAACCGCCACGGCTTCTCCGTGATCGTGGAGAGATCCCGACGCAGGATGAGGATCGCTTCGGGCGTCATGCCAGGCTGGACAGCTGCTGCATCATCTGCACGTTGCGACTCGACAGCTCCTGCACCCGGGACAGCGCGCGCTCGGTCTCACCGGTCTGGCTGAGCTGGGAGAGGGTGGTGGTGTGTCCGGCGAGCTGGTCGAGCGACTCAGCGATGACCCCGCGCTGCCGGGCGGCTTCCTTGTCGAAGATCGATCGAGCGGTGTCGATCTGGGTGAGGTAGCCCTCGATGCGCTCCGACGAGGGCCGGGCGGCGAGGAAGGTGCGCTTGTCGGAGAGCTGAGTCAGCGCAGAGACGAGCCCCTCGATGGCCTCGATGGGCGGGCTGGTGAGGTTGAGCAGGGCATCGACGGCGCCGTTCTTCACCTCGTCCACCCACTTCGCGACCCCGCGACCCCACCTCGCGATGGCCTCGCCGATGCGTCCGAACAGGCCCCGCCACCAGGCGGTGAGGTCGTCGAGCCACTCGGTGAACGACCGCTGCTCCCCCTTGCCCTCTCCGGCCCGCTGGAGCAGGAACCGCTGGAGGACGGCGGGGGTGGTGCGCTGGATCTCGGCGTCGGTCAGGCCGCGGGCACGGGCGTACTTCATGGCGATGGGATCGCCCTCGGTCGCCAGCCATGCCAGCAGGCCCTTGGCGTGCTTCTGGCTGTACTCGAACAGCTTGCGGGCGGCCTCAGAGCGGGTCGAGGGATCGAGGTCTTCGTCTCGGGCCTGGGCAAACAGCTTCTTGGCCTTGTTGGCGATGCGGAACTCCTGGGTGCCGTGGGCGACCTGACTGGCCAGCCCGCCGCTGGCCCCGGCGACCTTGCAGATCATCCCGGCCATCCCACCCACCCCGGTGAGCATCGCGGCGTCTGCGGCGATGTCGATGCCAGTCAGCGCGGCCTCCACTGTGCTGCGGGTCGCCAGCATGCGCTCGCGGTTCTGGGACTGCTTGAGCGCCTCGGTGCCCACATGGTCGCCCTCCTCGGCTTCCTCCAGGAGCTGAGTGTCGATCATGGACTGGCCGACCCGCTTGGTGGCCTCGGTGATCTGCTTGATGAGGTCGTTGCCCCGGAGGAGCTGGGTGAGGCCGGGGATGGCGAAGCCGGTCATGTCGGTCACCCCTCGCAGCAGGGTCAGCCCGGCGGGGCCGATGCTGCGGATCGCGCCCATGAGCTGCTCGTCGAGCATCTTGCGGCTGACCGGGTCGATGGGGACGTGCTTGCCGGTCTCCCGGTCGAACACCGTCTTCTGCTCACCCGCTTCCTTGCCGTCCTTGAGGTCTCCGACCAGATCCCGGACCTGGTTGATGTCATTGAGGAGCTGGAGGGTGTCGACGAGGCTGCCGAGCAGGTTGGGGTCGACGACGTCGAACAGCTTGTCGCGCCCCTTGCCCTGAGCGGCCTGGAATGCCTTGAGCTGCCGCTCCATCATCCGGCGAGACTCCTGGTTGTTGACGTCGACCCGCTCCAGCAGCTCGGTGCCAGCCATCTCGGCCTCGATGCGCTTGAGCCGATCCTCGTCGGACTCGTTGGAGGTCATCGAGGTCTCCCAGGCGTCGAGCTTGGCGAACCACTGCATGTGGTCGGTCAGCTGCGGCGGACGCCAGTCGGAGGGAACGGAGGCAAACACCTCGGACAGCTCGGCCTCGGTGGCGCCGGCCTCACAGAGCAGGGTGTAGAAGTGCCTGGCGTCTGCCAGGGCGTTGATGACCCCAGGCTGGCCCAGCTTGTCGCCGTGCTCGGAGATGTGCTCGGGGTTGTGGGGGTTGATGGTGCCAAGCTCGGCGTAGACCGGGGCGTGGCGGCCGATGGCGGCGCGGGCCTGGATCGCGACCAGCTCCACCGCCCGGCGGCGGGTGGCGTCTTGCAGGTCGGCCTTGGACTGCTCCAGGGCCTCCTCAGCGTCCGCCTCGATCTCTGAGGCATTGCCCAGCTTGCGCTTCGCCTGACGCGCGGCCTTGTAGGACCCGGTGACCTCCGTCGACTTCGACACCCGGATCAGCTTCATCACCCGCTTTCGGGCAGCCTTCGCTCCGGCAGCGGCGTCCTCGGTGTGCCGAATGGTGTCGGTGAGGGCGGACTCCCGCTCCTGGATGGTGCGCTCCAGGGCTGCCAGCTCCGCCAGCCGCTCCGGGGTCGACTCTTCAGAGAGGGACTCCGCCAGCGCAGCCCGCTTCACCGAGAGGGCCTCGATCTCCATCTGGAGGTCCATCGCCGCGTCGGCCAGCGCGTCGGCCTTCTCGTCCTGGGCCTTGGCAACGTCAAAGACCGGGCCGATCGTCGGGTCGTCGTGGAGGGTGTCCTCCAGCACGTCGTCGAGGTGGTAGTACAGCGCAGCCCGGGAGGCAGAGCTGCTCCGGGCGAGGTCGGCGGTGCTGCGGTGGGCTACCTCAGACGCCTTTGCCTGCTCGATCTCCGCGTCCAGCTCCATGAGCTGCGCCTGACCCGCCTTCAGGTCGCCCCGAGCCAACTCCAGCTCTGCGGCGAGGCTCTCATAGGCCTTGCGGCGGACCTCTGCGGCCTCGCGCCTCATCATCGCTTTATAAGCAGTCTCGGCGGCTTTGCCCTCTCGATCGGAGCGGCTGCGGCGTCCGCGCATGAAGCCCTTGAGCGCCCCGAAGACTCCCTCCAGCTCGCCCTGACGCTGCCGGGCCTGCTCGGCCATCTCGTCGGCGTCCGCGCCCAGGGCCTCCCACTCCTCCTTCGCCTCGGCCATCTTCGCCGCGATCGACTCGATGCGCTGCCGGGCCTCCCACTCCTCCTTTCGGGCCGTCTTCGCTTCTTCCTGGAGGGCCTCCGCCTTGAGCTGGGCCTGCCGGGCGGCCTTGCGATCCTGGACGGCGTCGCGCATCTGGGAGTCGCCCCCGTCCTCCTCGGGCAGCGGGTCCTCCAGACCGAGCACCAGGGCCTGCTTCAGCAGCGGGACCTGCTTGCCGAAGTACCGCTGGAGGTGGAGGATCAGCCGCTTGCCGGGCTCCTCGGCACGGAAGACCAGCCGGCTGCCCTCGCCCTGCACCACGCCGGTGAGGAACTTCTTCTTCTGGGCGTTGCGCCTCAGATCGCGGATCTCGGTGGGCATCAGGCGGCGACCGACCAGCAGCACCGGGTTTCCGTTGGCGGAGACCTGGCAGTAGAAGAAGCGGTGGGGCTTCTTGGACTTGCGTGCCTTGAGGCACCTCGCCCGCAGCTCATCGGCGACGGGCTTCTCCATTGGAGTCGACATGGTGCGCCAGTCTATCGCACGCCGAGGCGGGAGAAGCCGCCGTCGACGACGAGGTGGGTGCCGGTGATGTAGGAAGCGGCGTCCATGGCCAAAAACGCCACGGCACGCGCAACCTCCTGGGGCTCTCCGACGCGCCCCATCGGGGTGACGTCCTCGATCCGGGCGCGCTTTGCCGGATCCTTGAGCACCTGCTCGGCCAGCGGAGTGGCGATGTACCAGGGGTGCACTGAGTTCACCCGGATGCCATCGGGCGCCCACTCCACGGCGAAGAACCGGGTCATCTGGTCCATCGCGCCCTTGGTCATGGCGTAGGCGGCGGTGGAGGTGGCCACGATGGAGATCGAGGCCACGGAGGAGACGTTGACGATGCTGCCCCCGCTCCTGGAGAGGCTCGGATGCAGCGCGGTCGACAGCGCCCAGGCGCTCTCCAGGTTGACCGCCATCAGCCCGCGCAGGTCGGCGAGGGTGTACTCAAGGGTCGGCTTTCGCAGGTTGGTGCCGACGTTGTTGACCAGGATCTCCAGGCCGTCCCAGTGCGCTCTCAAGGCACTCAGCAGCACTGCGCGGCCCGATTCTTCAGCGAGATCCGCCGTGCAGCCGTCGGCGTCGTGGCCCTCTGCACGCAGGCGAGCGATCAGGGCGGCGACATCGGCCTCACTCCGGGCCACCACGAAGACCGCCGCACCGAGGGCGACGAATTCTTCGGTCACGGCGAGGCCGATTCCTTTGGTGGCCCCTGTGATCAGGGCGCGGCGTCGAGTCAGGCTCCAGGCGTTGCTCATGGCGCCTCCTATCCGATTCCTCCAGGACCGGGCTGCCCCGTTAGCTGGCGGTGGGCGTCGCGTCGGTGGTCAGGATTCCCGCGAAGCTGCCCCGGTAGCCCCACACCAGCACACCCGCCAGCGCGCTGAGCACCACGCCGGGCACGATGCCAGCGGGATCCATGGTGCCGTGGAATGCGAGGATGTTGACCAGCACCGGGATCACCAGGACGAGGCCCAGCGGCAGCATCCGGCCGCCATCGGCCCGATCCCGAACGTCCCGAGGAGACCCATGAGGCCGGGGACAACCATGCCAAGTCCCAGGAGAACCCGGGCAAGAACGATCACGGACTTCATCACTGCTCCCTGTCGATACACCGTCGAGATATGCCGGCTGGGACCCTGCGGTGACAAGGACGAAAACAATGGCGACACTCTCGGAGCTGTCCGGGCGCGATCGACGCTTCGTGGAGGGCTATGCCTGGCGTCGGATCCACCCCACGCCGTGGAGCGTCTTGGGCAAGCCGCTGTCAGAGAGCCGGGTGGCGCTGATCTCGACGGCGGGCATGGTCGGAGCGGACCAGGAGCCGTTCTCTCGACGGGTCCGTGGTGGAGACGTCAGCTTCCGGGTGCTGCCTGCTGAGACCGACCTCTCCACCCTCCGGCTGACCCACAAGAGCAAGGCGTTCTCT
Organism: Myxococcota bacterium; assembly: GCA_047621685.1. Lineage (GTDB taxonomy): Bacteria > Myxococcota_A > UBA796 > UBA796 > UBA796 > JAQXDW01. Next base: position 8,289 of record JBLHNG010000008.1, read on the forward strand.
CCGGATGGCATCCTCTCCGATGCCAACCTCGCCCTGCCGCTGGATCGGCTGCGAGAGCTGGCGGCGGAGGGTCGGATTGGGTCGGTGAGTCCACGACACCTCAGCTTCATGGGCAGCATCACCGCCCCGGGCCGGCTGGTGCATCGGACCGCACCGTCTGCTGTGGATGCGCTGGTAGAGGATGGCGCGGACATCGCGCTGCTGGTGCCGGTCTGACCGATGTGCAATCAGTCGGTCGGGCTGATCGCGGCGGAGTGTGAGCGGCGGGGAATCGCGACGGTGTGCCTGCAATTGCTTGCGGGCATCGCGGAGTCGATGGGGATTCCCCGGGCGCTGTGGGTGCCGTTTCCGCATGGGTATGCGCTGGGAGAGGCGGGGAATCCGACGCTGCAGCATGCGGTGATTGCGGCGGCGCTGGGGATGTTGGCGGAGCCGGAGGGGCCGGTGGTCCGGCGGTTTGGCTGACACTTCGCCTTTCACCCCCGACCACCTGAGGGGTCTGATGGACATGCTACCGTCGTCGCCCCGGAGGCCCCTTGATACTGCCCGTCCTGCTCTCGCTGTCCGCCCAGGCCCAGGATCTCAAAGATCAGCCCGGTGATCCGCGCCGTCAGACCGACTTCTCAGCGTTCACCATCGACCAGGGTCAGTGGCGGGTGGGGCTCTCAAGCCTGGACTACGGGCTGCTGGAGAACACCCAGATCGGCACCAACACCCTGCTGTGGGCGGTCGGCAGCAACGCCCGGGCCAAGGTGACCGCCATCGAGACCGAGAAGCTCGCGTTCTCGTTTCAGGGCAGCACGGTGTCGGTGCACCAATTCTGGCTGGATACGATCACCGCAGCCTCTTCGGAGGATGAGGAGAGCGCCAGCTCCGCCGATCTGAGGGTCACCCCGCTGAGCTGGCGAGGGAGCTGGTCAATCTCGCCAAAGTGGAGCGTGCACTACGGCAACACCTGGACGCTCGGGCGGCTGTCCGGGGAGCTGACCGGGGAGCAGATCACCGGGCTGATCGGCGCGGTGACCGGCGGTGCCATCGACTCAAACATCACCGACGCGATGGGGTCCTCGACCCTGTACGCCGGAGCGGTCGGGCGGTTCACTCTTGCCCAGAGCAACCTCGCGGTGGAGTGGCGACGCAGCCGACGGGACAGCATCATCTTCCAGAGCAACAACTACCTCTGGGTCTCCGGCATGGTCATCGGCACCGTTGGCAACACCACCGAGACCGGCGAGGTCGGGGCCGGCGCTGCCGCCACCTTCGAGCAGCTCCTGGAGACTCTGCCGAGCGCGGTGTCTCTGTCCTGGCAGTGGAGCTTCGAGAAGTTCAACCTCCGCCTCGGCATCCCGCTCGATCCGAGCAACCCGTTCTCCAGCACCCAGGCGATCAAGCTCTACTGGCTGCTGTGACGGTGTCCGGCTGACTTTACATCCTGTCATGTCGCCATTACAGATCGGCGCATGTCGGATCTCACCTGTCAGCTCAAGCGACACCGGGAGCGCGCCGGGCTCTCCCAGCAAGCCCTCGCCACACAGGCCGGGGTGAGCCGGCAGGCCCTGAGCGCCATCGAGGCGGGCCGACAGGTGCCGTCCACCCGGCTGAGCCTCACGCTGGCCCGGGCGCTGTCCTGCACCGTCGAGGACCTGTTCGCCCTGCCCGACGCCGAGCCCCTCTCCGTCCGACTCCCGGAGGCCGCTGTCGCGGGTCGGGTGGTTCTGGGACGGGTTGGGGGGCAGTGGGTCGGCCACCCCCTCTCCGACCTCGACACCGGGCTGGCGGATGGGATTCTGCTCACGACCGGACAGGTGCAGCCGCTGTCTGAGCTGGATGAGGCGAGTCTGCTGGTTGCCGGGTGCGCGCCGCTGCTGGGGCTGCTGTCTCAGCGGGTCGGGCTGCACCGCGACGCCCGGGTCTGCTGGCTTCCGGCCTCCAGCGACCGCGCCCTGGCGATGCTGGCGGACGGGCTGATCCACGTCGCCGGGCTGCACTTCTTCGACGCCACCAATGCCGAAGCCAACCGCACAGCCATCCAGGCCCGCTTCCCGGGACGTCGCATGGTGGTGGTCAACCTCGTCTGCTGGCGTCAAGGGCTGCTCACGGCATCGGGAGCGAACATCGGGCTGGCGGACCTCACTCGACCCGGGCTGCGGTTTGCCCGACGGGGGCCGGGGTCGGGGGCAAGCAAGCTGGTGTCTGGGATCCTCGGGGATCAGGCGGTGCCGACCGGGCCGCTGGCGGGGGGACACCTGGAGGTCGCTCGGCTGGTGGCTGCGGGGGCGGCGGAGGCCGGGGTGGCGATCGAGTCGGCGGCGCTGGCGACGGGGCTGTCGTTCCTGCCGCTGTCGGAGGAGCGCTTCGACCTCGTCTACCCCGCCGAGCTGGCCGATCACGCCACCCTCCGCCGACTGCTCGACGTGCTAACGGATCGCCCGTTTCGAACGGAGGCACGGCACATCCCCGGCTACGACCTGTCCCGCTCGGGCACGACCGAGGCGGCCTGATGCTGCTCCTTGCCCTGGCCTGCCAGCCGACGGGAACCGACACGACGCTGAATGTGCTCGCGGCCTCCTCGCTGACCGAAACGGTGGCGGCGCTAGAGGTCGCCTTTGAGACCACGCATCCAGGCATCGACGTGCGCACCCGGGTCGCGGGCAGCCAGACCCTGCGCCTCCAGATCGAGCAGGGCGCGGCGGCGGATGTCTTCCTCTCCGCCAACCAGGAGCACATGGTCGCCCTCAAGGAAGCCGGCCACATCGCGACGAGCACCGTGTTTGCCCACAACACCCTCGCCCTCATCGTGCCCGCCGACAACCCCGCCGGGATCACCGCCTTCGCAGACCTTCCCCGGGCACAGCGGCTGGTGCTGGGCGCGACCACGGTCCCCATCGGGCAGTACACCGCCGCACTCCTCAGGCGCGCTGATGCTGAGTATGAACCGGGATTCTCCGAGGCGGTCGAGGCTGCTGTGGTGTCCAGGGAGCACAGCGTCCGGCTGGCACGGGCCCGGGTGGTGCTGGGGGAAGCAGACGCCGCCATCGTCTACCGGACCGACACTGACACCGACGGCATCATCGAGATGCCGATCCCCACAGCACTGAACCTCACCGCCAGCTACCACCTCGGCCTGACCGGGTCTGCGAGTCCGACTGCGGCGCTGTGGGTGGATTTCCTGTCCTCCGAGGCGGGCTGTGAGGTGCTGTCCGCCCACCGGTTCATCGTGGATCCATGCGGCGACTGAGCTTCATCCTGCCGGCGGCCTGTCTGCTGACGCTGCTCGTCCTGCCGATGGGGGCGCTCCTCGTCAGCGCGCCGGACCTGGAGGCGGGGCTGGACAGCCGGCTGCTGTGGCCTGCGGTGCAGCTCAGCGTGAAGACCAGCCTGATCAGCCTGCTGCTCATCGTGCTCTCAGGCACGCCCCTGGCCTGGTGGCTGTCGCGGAGACAGACCCGGATCGCAGCGGTGGTGTCCGCGCTGGTCGAGCTGCCGGTGGTGGTGCCCCCGGCGGTGGTCGGGATTGCCCTGCTGGAGACTTTTGGGCGGACGGGGCTGCTGGGGCCGACGCTGAGTGGCCTGGGCATCGTCCTGCCATTCACCACTGCCGCAGTGGTGGTGGCTCAGGTCGTGGTCGCCGCGCCGCTGTATGTCTCGGCGGCGACCGGGGCGTTCCGCACGGTGGATCCAGACCTCCTCCTGGTCGCGCAGACGCTGGGGACCTCTCGGGCTGCAGCGATCCGTCGGGTGGCCGCTCCCCTCGCCCTCCCTGGCCTGCTGGCGGGTGCGGCGCTGTCCTGGGCACGGGCGCTGGGGGAGTTTGGCGCGACCCTGCTGTTCGCCGGCAGCCTGCCCGGGGTCACCCAGACGATGCCCCTGGCGATCTATGCCGCGCTGGAGTCCGATGTGACCGTCGCCCTGGCGCTGTCGTTGCTGCTGGCGGGCGCGGCGCTGCTGTCGCTGCTGGTCCTTCGTGGACTGCCCGCGCTGTGGATGGCCCGGCGATGAGCTGGTCAGCAGACGTCTCCGCCCAGATCGGCACGCTGCCGCTGTCGGTGGCCCTGTCTGGTGGGGACGCTCCGCTGCTGGTCATCGGCGAGAACGGCGCGGGCAAGACCACCCTGCTGCGCATCCTCGCCGGAGCGATGTCGGCGAAGGGTCGGATTGTGGTGGGTGAGCGCACCCTGCTGGACACCGATGCCGGGATCTGCCTGCCGCCTCAGGAACGCAGGGTTGGCTACGTACCCCAGGGCTACGGGCTGTTCCCGCACCTCTCCGCGCGGGACAACGTCGCCTTCGGGCTCACCGGTCCTCACCGCCGGCCGCGGGCGGAGGCGATGCTGGAGTCGATGGGCCTCGTCGGGCTCGCGGATCGGCGTCCCCGGCAGCTCTCCGGCGGACAGCAGCAGCGGGTGGCGCTGGCTCGCGCGCTGATCACCCAGCCCCGGCTGCTGCTCCTCGACGAGCCCCTCGCCGCGCTCGATGTCGGCTCCCGGCGTCGGATGCGCAGCGTGCTCGCGGACCACCTCGTGGGCATCCCGTCGATCGTGGTCACCCACGACGCCCGGGACGTTCGGGCACTGGGCGGGAGCGTGGTGGTGCTCAGTGAGGGTGTGGTGGTGCAGTCAGGCAGCGTCTCTGCGGTGTCGGCTGACCCGGCGACTGCGTTTGTCGCTGAGTTCTTCGCCACATGACCGGCCCCGCCGACTTGACGGCCGCCCGGGTCGTGATCGCACTGGTGCTGATCGCCTCCGCGGACGTCTCTGGAGCCGTCGACGTGGCGGATGCCCTCTCCGCGCTGCCCGCAGAGTCTCTGCGACCGCCGCTGGGAGCCGGATGGATCGCCAACCTGATCGATCCCACCCTCGCTCGGCTCGCACAGGGTGGGGTAACTCTCGGGGCGCTGGCCGGGCTGGTTGGCTGGCGGGCAGGTTTTGGGGTGGTCGTGGTCTGTGGGGTCTACCTGCTGGGCATTCCGCAGCTCGCCGGGCCGGTGGTCCACAGCCACCACCTGCTCTGGTTCGCCGCCCTGCTCGCGCTCAGTCCGGCGGGAACACACCGGATCACGGTCCCCGCAATGCGCCTGCTCGTCGGCGCGATCTTCTTCTTCCCGGGGCTGCACAAGCTGCTCGCTGGCTGGATCGGCGGGGACGTGCTGCGCAACCACCTGTACTGGAAGTGGGCGCAGTCAGGCGCGGTTCCGGAGCTGCGGGTCGATCTCATCCCCGGGCTGCTGGAGGTCGCGGCAGCGGGGGTGGTCGTGGTGGAGCTGGCGATGCCAGCGCTGGTGCTGCTGCGTCCTCGGCTCGCGCTCGCGCTCGCGCTGCTGTTCCATGTCGGCAGCGCGCTGGTCTTCGACATCCACTTCTCCAGCCTGTGGCTCTGCTACGCGGTGCTGCTGCCCTGGTCTGTGTGGGTGGATCGCCCGGAGGTCACCGCCTCTCTACGCTCACAGCGGCTGGCGAAGGCTGGAGCCGGGGCGCTGCTGTCGGTGGTCTGCATCGCCGGGCTGAGCGGTGAGACCCAGGCCTGGCCGGTGGCCTGCTACCCGACCTTCGCCGAGCCGGTCGGCGACACGATGCCGACCCTGGTGGTGGTCGCGGTGACTGTGGATGGTGAGCGGGAGGTTCCCCTGCCCCCCGGACAGGATCGGTGGGGGCGGTACTGGCGGCTGGCGGGCATCGGCGGTCCGGTCAGCGAGCCAGCCCTCGCGGCACTCTGGGCGGAGCTTGAGGTGCCGGAGCGGGACGCGGTGGTGGCGGTGCAGTGGTGGCGGGGGTCGCTCTCGGTGCGGCCTGAGGACGCCGGTCAGCCCGCCGAGCGGCTCATGCTTCTGTGGGAGCAGTCAGCGGAATCCCTCGGGCGGTCAGGGGGGCAATGACCTGCCGGGCCAGGGAGCGGTGGGCCAGGGCGAGGTAGTCGTCACACCCCAGCCAGCCCAGCGCATGAGCCTGATCGGTGGTGCCGCTGTTGCGACTCTTGAGGTCCGCCCAGGTCGTGCGCACACCGGCGATGAACCGGTCGGCGGTGACCCCGAGGGCGGCGCGGTCCTCATCGTCGAGGTGGCCGTTGGCCCAGTCGAGGAACGCCCAGCCGAAGGTGCCATGATCGGCCTCGTCGAGCACGATGCGCCTGAGGACCGCGATGACCAGCGGGTGCTTTGCAGCCTGCCAGGTGCCGTGGAGCAGGGGGATGGACAGCGCCTCGCCCACGCAGAAGTAGGCCACCACGAGGTGGCTGGCCCTCAGGAGCGGGTCGCAGCCTGCACCAGGGTCTTCGATGAGCGCGGTGGGGTCGTAGGCCAGCGGCACTCCGCCGCCAAGCTCACCCGCCAGTCGGCTGCACAGCTCGACATGGACCAGCTCGTCGAGGGGAAAGCGGCTGGCGGTGGCGATGAGGTCGAGGGGGGCGCGGGCCTCGATGAGCGCCTGGAGGGTCGCCGCACAGGCTGCCCCGGTGCGGAACTCCTGAAACGCCGCCCCGGTCCATGCCTTGCGCGCCGCGATCACGACCGGCTCGGGGAAGCCGGAAGGATCGAAGGTGCCCCACGGCATCTCCTCGACTTCTGGACGCATCTGCCGGTATCGCCGCTCTGTGGCGCCGCCGAGCAGCTCCAGCTCGAACAGCTCCAGGTGCCTGTCGTCGAGCGCGTCGGACACTACTCCGCGACCATCGCGACGTGGTGCTCGGTGTCCGCATAGGCCTCGACGGTCTCGCTGTGGTCGGCGTAGCCTTCCGCCTCGGCGGTGATCGTGCTGCTGCCCTCGTAGGTCGATGTGCAGCGATCATCAGCGGCCATGACCTGACCGTTGATGGACACCTCCGCGGTGTCTGGATCGACGGTCACGCACAGCTCCACGCTCGCCGGGGCGACAAGGTTTCCGCTGGTGACTGAGAAGGGCTCGGAGGTGCCCTTACCGCAGCCGATGATGGTCATCATCGCACCGGCTGAGGCGACGAGAAGGGGGACTCCGGTGAGCGTGCGACGGCGGATCTTCATTCGACCAACATAGCAGCCCGTCGCGATGTGTCGTAATACAAAGGACCCAATGGCCCACACCTGTCCCCGCTGCGAAGCTCCCCTCCCCCGCATCCGAAAGCCCACCTCGACCCGACAGATGATGTGGGGCGGCTGGACCTGCTCGGGCTGCGGCGCGGAGCTCAACAGGAGCCGTCAGGTGATCGGCGGACGAGTGGATGCCCCAGACGGGATCCAGGTGGCGCTGCGGCCTGCGGGTCAGAAGCGCAGCCGTCGGCTGGTGGTGCTCGGCGGCTTCGTGGCGCCGACGCTGGCGGCGGTCGGTCTGGTGGTGAGCGGGATGCTCGGACAGTGGCTGATGCTCCCGACCTTCGTGGTGATGGTGGCCCTGCTGGGGCTCGGGCTCGTCGGGCTCGTCGGGCTCGTCGGGATCTTCAAGAAGGAGACCGCGATCCTCACCGATGCCGCGATCCGCTGGGGTGATTCATCCGTGCGTCCCGATGCGATCACGGAGGTGAGACAAGACGGCGAGGCGATCCTCCTGCTCACCGACACCGAGACGCATCGGCTGCTCCCCCTCGGCAGCCCCGACGCGCTGCTGGGGGCCATCGAAGAGGTCCGCCAGATCGGCCGGGTCACCGGCACCGCTGAGGACATCCCTGATCCGCTCCGCCAGCTCCAGGCTGACGTGACCTGAGCACCGAGGTCCATTGGACCGATGTGCGGCGGGAAGGGAACCGCATCGCTACAGTGCCGGTCAGTGTCCTCGGAGGTCTCCATGCTGCTCCTGCTCGCTGGCTGCGATCTGCTCGCGCCCACCCCCGATCCCCTCGCCCTCTCCGTCGGTCTGCCCGCCGCTCAGCACGCCGGGAGCGTGGCCGCCCGGGACTTCCTGCACCTCAAGCACGCCGTGGAGCTGTCCGACGACGAGCACGAGGCGCTGTGCACCTGGATGCGGGGAGAGGCTGCCGACGACCGCATCGCGGAGAAGCTCCAGGCCCGCGGAGACCTCGGCTTCGCGCTGCTCGAAGCGAGCGGCTCAGACATCCGAATCGGTGGGGAGGTCGTGATGTCGCTCACTGGCGGGGTGATCCCGGAGGGGGCTCGCAAGGGAGTGATGGTCAGCGCGCTGTATGAGGACCTCCTCGACGACAACGAGACCCGAAAGAGCACCGCCGAGCGCTGCGGGATCGCCGCACCCGAGCATCAAGGTCTCCCCATCCTGATCGCCATTGATCCCGGTCTGCCCTTCGAGACCGTCCGACAGCTCCTCTACACCGCCGGTCAGGCCCAGGTCGGGGCGTTCTACATGATGGCCGACGGTCCCGCCGGTGCGCCGCTGTCGGTGGCCGAGCCCGACGAGGAGGACCTCCAGCTCACTACCATCATTCAGCAGGATGGCAGCCTGGAGTTCTCCCGGATCACCCGTCCCAACGTAGAGACTCTGCCAACCACACTCGCTGAGGCGATTCCCGCCCTCCTCGGCGACGGCTCGCTGGGCTGCAGCCTGGTCGTGCCGCACCTGGAGACCCGCTGGTCTGCGGTGGTGTCCCAGTTCGACGCCCTCAGCGCTGTGGGTGCCACCCGGTTCATCCTCGCCGGTGGAATGGAAGAGGACACCGGACAGGTCGCGAAAGCTCCCGCACCACCCACCGACCTCGCCCTGAGCCTTGAGACTACCGTGTCCGCCTTCCTCATGGAGCTGCCCTCGATCCGACCAGCTGACATGGATCCCCACGGCGGCTCAGAGTGCGTGGTGCTCTATGCAATGGAGGAGACCCAAATCACGCCGACGGAGGGGCTGTTCTCCGACAGCAACCTCGGGACCCTCGGAGGCCTCGAAGCCTCAAGCCTGGCGGAGCTGATCGGCAGCGGCTCCCTCGGCTCCAAGGGCACGCCCCCCGGCGGACTCGGCACCCCACCGCCCAACACCAACGTCGTCCCCAACAGCGCCGCGCTCTCCTTCGGCGCACACACCATCGACGGTCCCCTCCGCCCGGAAGTCCTCACCAAGGCCCTCCGCCGATACGAGAACCAGCTCAAGTACTGCTACCAGCGAGAGCTCATCAAGGACCCGACCCTCACCGGTGGTGTCACGATCCGCTTCGTCATCGACTCCGATGGCAGCGTGTCCTCGTCAGAGGTCTCCCAGACCACTCTCAACGAAGCGACCACCCAGTGTGTCAAGGGCCGCTTTCCACGGTTCAGCTTCCCGAAGCTGCCCGGCAACCTGACCGCCACTGTGACGCTGCCAATGACATTCACTGCAAACTGAAATCAGGTACGCCGCGCTACACTCTGTCAATGACCCATGCACAGCGGCTTCTTAAACTGCTCCTGAGTGACGATGCGGCACATCGGGCGCAGGGGGAAGAGCTGCTTGTCAGTGCCCCGGATCTGATCGGGGCAATCTTTGGAACCGACGGAGCGGCCTGGCAGACGCTGCCTGGACTGCGCCTGTGCCTCTCCCGCAGCTCAGCCCTGCCCGAAGCACAGTGCCAGTGGGGGCTGGACTGTGCGGCGAAGGCCCTGCCCCTGCTGACCAGACTGGCCCCGGAGACCTACCACTACGGGCTCGCTGGCCTCAGGGACCTCGTCGCCGGAGTGCCCTCAGACACCCCGGTCGCCATCGCGGAATTCACCCATCAGCTCCGGACCATCGCCGAGGAGGAAGAGCTCATGTCGCTCCTCGACGAGATCGGCGACATCCTCCATGCGTTCCTCAACTACCAGACGAGCTGGTTCAGCAACGCGGCCTTCCTCGAAGAACACCATCCCGATGATGATATCGACGAGCTGTATGACGACGTCGCGCATGCTCGTCAGGGGATCATGCTGGAGTGGGCCCCCCTCGCTGCAACCCTGCACCGCTTTCACGCCGCCGCCCAGGGTCCATCCGCACGCGCCGATGCGATCCGGTGGCAGGCTGCGCGTGCGCGCCGAAACCTCGGCCCCATCCGCTGAGGCTGTCGTGATCTGATGCTATTGTCTCGCCACACTCTGTTTCTGGAGGTCCGGTTGCGCTGCATCCGAGCCATCACCTGAACCCACACCTGTCCGGGAGTTGCCCGGACACGTCCCCAAGACGCAGGCTGATCCGACTCCAGTGGGTTCGCCCGCGCAGGAGTCAGCATGTCGCTCCCCTGGGAGCCCTCTCAGCCCCTTGTCCATGAGATCCCGTCCATCGCGGTCGATCTGCGCCGCTGCACCGGCTGTCACGCCTGCTCGGTGGCCTGCAAGGTCGAGCACGCCGTCCCCCTCGGCGAATTCCGCATCCGAGTGCGGTGGATGGAGGACCCGTCCGACGGCACCATGGCGTTCCTGCCGCTGTTCAGTGCCGCGACCTGCGACCTCGGCGTGGATCGGTCCGAGGTCGGCATGCTTCCGGCCTGTGTGGCCGCCTGCCCCACCGCCGCGCTGATCTTCGGCGATGCCGCAGATGAAGGCGGCCCCATCGCCGCCCTGACCGCCATCGGACGCCCCCTGAGACAACCCGGAGACGCCAGCACCGAGGTGATCTACCGCGGGCTGTCCGACTGGCAGGAGGAGCGCATCAACGCCGGAGTCGCCCTGCACCCCGACGACGCCGACCCGATCTACGAGCAGGGGAAGCGCCGATGATCTCCCGACGCCACCTCATCAAGCTCGCCGGAGCCCTCGCCGGAGCTGCAGCGACGCCCCTCGTCGCCTGCGGCCCCAAGCGCTCCGCCGATCCGATCCTGCTCGACGCCGCGATGGGTTCGCGCATCGACTACCGGACCGCAAAGGCCATCCCCACCATCTGCTTTGGCTGCACGACCCACTGCGGGGTCATCGGCTGGGTGCAGGACGGACGGGTCCGCAAGATCGAGGGCAATCCGCTGGATCCCAATACGCAAGGCACGATCTGCTCGAAAGCCAACGGGATGATCAGCTACACCTACTACCCCGAGCGCATCCTCTACCCCCTCAAGCGGGTCGGTCCCCGAGGCGGGGGGCAGTGGCAGCGGGTGTCGTGGGAGGAAGCGCTGACCGACATCGCGGCGAAGATGGCCGCCCTGCGCACGGAGGGCACCCCCGAGAAGCTCATCTTCCACTACGGTCGGGACAAGACCAAGGGCTTCACCAGCCGGTTCACCAACGCATTCGGAACCCCCAATCGACTCAACCGCCGGTCCATCTGCAGCTCCAACCGCCGGGTGCCGCTGATGAGCTTCTACGGACGGGAGTTTGAGTGGGAGAGCCAGGACTTCGAGAACACGAAGTACATCCTCAACTTCGGCGGCAACCCCATGGAGGCCTACCAGGGCGGGCAGTTCATGGTGAAGCGCATGATGGATGCGATCGTCGATGGTGGCGCGAAGATGATCACCTTCGAGGTCCGCCCCTCGGCCACCGCCTCCGTCTCCACCGAGTTCCACCCGGTCTATCCCGCCTCTGATGGGGCGATTGCGCTGGCCATGGCCCACGTCATCCTCGCGGAGGGCCTCGAAGACGCCGCGTTCTGGGGAGAGTGGGTCAACGTGCCGCTGGAGGAGGTCCGCGCCCACATCGCGCAGTACACGCCCCAGTGGGCAGAGGGCGTCTCCGGCGTCTCCGCCGACGACATTCGTCGCATCGCCATCGCATTTGCCTCCGCTGCCCCGGCCTGCACCACCCTCTCCAACCGCGGCAGCGCCAAGCACTACAACGGCGTGCAGAACGACCGGGCCATCCGCATGCTCGATGCCCTCGTCGGCAACGTCGGGCGAGAGGGAGGCTTCTGCCTCTCTACCCTGCGGATGTGGAAGAACCGCTACGGTCAGTGGGGGCTGCCGGTCATCGATCAGCCCGCACCCGCACCCGGCAAGCTGGCGCCCTGGAAGCCGGGCACCCGGGAGTTCGACACCCTGCCGCCCGACGTCCAGGAGCGGGTCGCAGCGTTCCCGGACTTCTGGCAGGACCGGTACTTCGGCGAGCTGGCCACCCCCAGCCTCTACCCGCTGTCCTGGCACTGGTACAACATGCGGGTTGGTCAGCTGGTCTACGAGTACATCCGGGAGAAGCGCCAGGAGGTTGGGGTCTACATCAGCTACACCCTCGGCGCCTCATACGGCTACCCCGAGGCTGGTGCGGCGAGAGAGGTGCTCAAGGATGAGTCTCTCATCCCGCTGCACGTCGCGATCGACATCAGCTACTCCGAGCAGGCCAGCCTCGCCGACTACATCCTCCCCGACGCCACCAGCCTGGAGCGGTGGGATGCCCACAGCACCAACAGCTACAGCCTGCGCCCCTACACTGGCATCCGACAGCCCCTCGTCGAGCCGCTCGGAGAGGCTCGCCCGGTGCAGATCATCCTGCGAGACCTCGCCCGACGCATCGGCGGCGGCATGGAGGCGCACTTCGACTTCGAGGAGCTGGAGGACTACTACCGACAGTGGTATTCCAACCTTCCGATCTCCTGGGAGGAGCTAAAGCGGACGGGCATCTGGCAGGATGAGGATCGCCCGCTGGACTACGAGCTTCACCGCCGCCCGGTGCCCCCACCAGAGCTGGAGGGCTCCACCATCGACGAGGCGACCGGCGTCACCACGTCGGCGAAGGGCAAGACCATCGGCATCATGGTCCGCGGGCGGGCGGTGCGGGGCTTCGCGACCCCGACCCGCAAGCTCCAGGTCTTCGATCCGATCTTCCAGGCCGCCGCAGAGGCCACCGGGCTGCCCCTGACCGACGTCAACGCCCAGAACCTGCCGACCTGGGGGCCGGTCCCCGAGCACGTCGACCTGCCAGAAGACCGCTACGTCCTGACCACGTTCAAGTGGAACGTGCACACCCAGGGCCGCAGCGCGTACTGGAAGCACCAGACCGAGATCGTGCACGACAACCCCGTCTATATGCACCCCGACACCGCTGGAGACCTCGGGGTCTCTGACGGCGAGACGGTCCGGCTGACGGTCTACCGACCCCGACAGCACACCTGGCGGGCGGGCGAGGAGGCACCGGTGGGCACCTTCACCCAGCGGGTCAAGCTCCTGGGTGGCATGCACCGCAAGGTCGTCAGCGTCAGCCACCACCTCGGCCACTGGGAGCACGGCCCCGTCGCCCGCGCCGACATGGACCGCACCTCGCCCGGCGCCCCCGGCTTCGCGACCGACGGCAGCACCGACGATGCTGACGTCACGCAGCGGGTGTGGTGGGCGAAGTCCCGGGGCGGCGTGGGCGGCGGGGTCCACCTCAACGACGCCCTGCCGATCAACCCCACCCCCCTCGTCGGCGGGCAGTCCTGGTTCGACAACGTCGTCAGCATCGAGAAGGTCCCATGATCGGTGCAACGGAGCGCGCGATCCTCTACCGCCTGTTCGCCCGGCTGCTGACCGAGGAGCCCGGCGAGCCGATGCTCGCACTGCTGGCGACGCCCGGCATTGTCGAGGCCCTGGAGCAGGCTGAGCCGGGCTTTGGGGCATGGCTTGCCGAGGCCGATCCCACCACCCTGCGCATCGAGTTCGCCCGGCTGTTCCTGCTGCCCCGGGGGGCCGCCCCCTACGCCAGCGCCTGGATCGAGGGCGACCGGCAGCGCCTCGCCGAGCAGCTCGCGTCGTTCACCCACCGGGCCATGTCCGCCCTCGACATGCAGCAGACCGGCACACAGGGGCGGCTGTCGCTGGATCACCTCGGGCTGCTGCTCGCGATCACTGCGGAGGCCCTGGACGCCCCACAGAACGCCGACCTCGGCGCCCACATCGAGCGGCAGCTCCTCGGCCCCTGGGTTGCCCGGTTCGCCGCTGCGCTCACCAGAAGCGCCGAGAGTCCGCTGTACCGGGCCACCGGCCGACTCATCGCCGCGACCGTTCCCTCGGAGGATCCATGATCCTCGCCCTCCTCACAGCCGCTGCTGCCGAAGAGCCCACCTTCACCCCGCAGCTCCAGATTCGACCCCGGCTCGAATTCGGCACCGGAGAGGACGCCACGACGGGCGGTGAGCGCTTCTTCGTCATCCAGCGCAGCTGGGCGGGCTGGCTCAGGTCGGGCCGGTCACCATGCATGCCGTGCTCCAGGACTCCCGGATCTGAGGGGTTGAGGCGGACCCTGGAAAGGTCACCGCAGCCGACCTCGACCTGCGCATCGCCTCCGCGAAGCTTGCGCTGGCTGAGGGGGTGGCGCTGACCGTCGGTCGCCAGGAGATCCGCTGGCACGAGCAGCGGCTCATCGCGACCGCCAACTGGCAGCCGGTCGGCCGGGTGTTCGACGCGGTGAGGCTCGATGTCGAGCAGGGCGCCTTCCACCTCCAGGGCTTCGCAGCGATCACTGCGGAGAGCAGCACCGATGCCTACGAGGAGGAGGGGCTGTCGGCAGGCGGCATCGCCGGACTGCGCGGCGAGGCCACCCTGGCCGACGTCGTCTACCTCTACGATGCCGACGACAATGCTGGACGAAGGCGACACACCGCCGGCCTGTACGCCACCGCTCAGCAGGGCATCCTCGACGCGCGCATCGAGGGCTACCTCCAGCGGGGAGCGTCCGACGGTGCCACCATCTCCGCCCTGCTCGCGGTCAACGCCTCGGTGTCTCCAGAAGAGGTCGGCAAGCCGAAGGTCACGCTCTGGTACGACTGCCTCTCTGGCGACGACGACCTCACCGACGATGTGAGCACCGCGTTCGTCATGGTGCACGGCGCCAAGCACAAGTTCATGGGCATCGCCGACATTGTCTACTACCAGATCGGCGGCCCGACCGACGGCCAGGGGCTGCACAACCCGGCCCTCAAGCTGCGGCTGACCCCGACCGACGGCCTCAACCTCCACCTCGACGCCCACACCTTCCTCGCTGCCACTGATGCCGCCCCCATCGGCAATGAGGTCGACCTCAAGGCGACATGGGCGCTCACGGACGGAGTAAAGCTGAGCGCCGGGGCCGGCGTGTTCCTCAAAGCGGACGAGCGCCCTGCGGATGTCTTCTCCTGGCTGATGGTCGACGCGAGGTTCAACTGATGCTCTCCCTCCTTCTCCTCGCCTGCACCGGCTCTCCAGACCCGGTGCAGGCCCCGCCCACCCTCACCTTCTCCGCCATCCCCGACCAGAACACCGCGCGGCTCAAGGAGCGGTTCGACCCGGTCGCAGAGCACCTCTCTGAGGCGCTCGGAGTCCCGGTCGAGTATGTGCCCGCCACCGACTACACCGCCTCCGTTGAGATGTTCCGAGGCGGTGACATCCAGCTGGCCTGGTTCGGCGGGCTGACCGGCGTGCAGGCCCGGAGCATGGTCCCTGGTGCTCACGCCATCGTCCAGGGCATCGAGGATCCGCAGTACCGCTCCTACTTCATCGCCCATGACAGCACCGGGCTTGCGCCTGGCGAGGACTTCCCCGAGGCCATCGGGGGGCTGACGTTCTCGTTTGGCTCCGAGAGCTCGACCAGCGGACGGCTGATGCCCGAGCACTTCATCCGACAGCACACCGGCAAGGCTCCCGCAGACTTCTTCACCGTCAGCCACAGCTTCTCCGGCGCCCACGACAAGACCGCGAAGCTGGTGGAGAGCGGGCAGGTGCAGGCCGGGGTGCTCAGCTACACCACCTGGGACGCCATGGTCGCCGACGGCCGCATCGACACGGACAAGGCGCGCATCATCTGGACCACCCCGACCTACGCCGACTACAACTTCACCGCCCACCCCGACCTCGAGGCTCGCTACGGCGCGGGCTTCACCGACCGGCTCGCTGCGGCGCTCATCGGCATCACCGACCCAGACCTGCTCGCCGCATTCCAGCGATCCGGGCTGATCGCCGCCCAGGACACTGACTACGCTGAGATTCAGGCCGTCGCACTGGAGCTGGACATGGTGCGGTGATGGTCTCTCTGGAGCGGGTCGGGGTGGTGCTCGGCGGGGCGACGGTGCTTGATGGGGTGAGCCTCAAGATCGCGCCGGGTGAGGTGGTCGGTCTGGTCGGCCCCAGCGGGGCTGGCAAGACCACTCTGCTGCGCCTCCTCGACCGCAGTCGCACCCCGGACACCGGCACCGTTCGCTCCGCGTTGACGAAGTCCGAGGTCGGCTTCATCCACCAGGATCTCGCCCTGGTCGGCCCCCTGCGGGTGCTCCAGAACGTGCTGGCTGGCGCGGCGGGTCGGCAGGGTCTGCTGGGCGCCCTCAAGAGCGCGATCCTTCCCAGCCGAGCCGAGGTCGCGGCAGCTCATGCGCTGCTGACCCGGGTCGGCATCGGTGACAAGCTCTACCAGCGCACCGACACCCTCTCTGGCGGCGAGCAGCAGCGGGTCGCGGTCGCCCGGGCGCTCTACCAGCACCCCCGGATGCTGCTCGCCGACGAGCCGATCTCCAGCGTGGATCCGCACCGGGCCGAGGCCACCCTGCGCTGGCTCGTCGGGCTGTGTGCGGCAGACGGACTGACCGCGGTGATCAGCCTGCACGACATCACGCTCGCCCGGCGTCACCTGCCCCGGCTCGTCGGGCTGCGAGGCGGCGCAGTGGTGTTCGATGGTCCCCCGGCCGACCTCGACGAAGCGGCGCTGTACCACCCGGACCTGCCGTGATCTCGCGACGAATGGTGGTGCTGCTCGTTGCGATGGCGGCGGCGGTGTGGGGGCTGGTCACCCTGAGCGAGCCGCTGCGCATCGGGCCGGGCGGGCGGGCGCTGATCTCGGAGTTCATCGCTGGCGCCCTCCGACCGGCGCTGTGGGACGGGGAGGGTCAGGGGATCTTCCTGCCCCGGCTCGCCCTCATCGCCGCCGGGCAGACCGTCGCCCTGGCTGTCGCCGCGCTGAGCCTCGCGGTGGTTGGTGGTGCGCTGCTCGCGCCCCTGCTCTCCGCCACTCTCACCCGCCGTCTGCCCTCCTGGCTGGGTCAGCCCCTCTGGCTGGCCGCCCGGACCCTCGCCGCGTCGCTGCGCTCGGTGCACGAGCTGCTGTGGGCGATCCTGCTGCTCGCTGCGCTGGGCCGCTCCTCGACCGCCGCGATCCTGGCGATCGGGATTCCGTTCGCGGGCATGCTCGCCCGGGTCTACGCCGCGCTGATCGACGAGGCGGATCCCGGTCCATCCCAGGCCCTGGAGCGCATCGGAGCCGGTCCGATGACCGCCCTGCTGCTCGCCCGCCTCCCCCAGATCCTCCCCGATGCTGCGGCCTACACCCTCTACCGGTTCGAGTGCGCGCTGCGGGCCAGCGCGGTGCTCGGCTTCTTCGGGCTGCCGACGCTGGGCTACCACATCGCTGCAGCCGCCGACAGCGTGGCCATGGCCGAGCTGTGGACCTTCCTCTACGCCCTCATCGCCCTCATCCTGCTGGCTGAGGGCTGGAGCGGCGCGGTGCGACGAAGGCTGGTGCGCACATGACGCCGGAATCGCTGTACCAGGCTCGCCCCCGCAGCCGACTGCTCCAAGCCTCGCTGGTCGGCTCCATGGTGGCCGTCGCGGTGAGCTGGCTCGTCGTCGGCTCCGACGCCGCCGCGCTGCTCTCCCCCCGCTCCCGGGACAACCTCCAGCGGTTCCTCGGCGACATCACCCCCCACGACGCTCCGAACGGCTGGCTGGTCTGGGCTGGCACCCGCATCGTGGACCACGGCGGAGATGCCCTGCTCTCCACCCTCGCCCTCTCGCTGGCTGCCATCGGCATCGCCGCCGCCTTCGCTGCCCCCGCCGCGCTCCTCGCCGCAGGCAACCTCACCACTGCCGCCCCGTTCCAGACGCCTCCTCGCGGTGGCTGGCGCATCCTGAGGGGGGGTGTCCGCGGACTCCTGGTGCTGGCCCGGGCGCTACCGGAGTACCTGCTGGCCTTCCTGCTGCTCCTGCTGATCGGCCCCGGGGCCTGGCCGGCGATCCTCGCGCTGGCCCTGCACAACGCGGGGATCCTCGGGCGGCTGTGGTCGGAGGTCATCGAGGATGCCGATCCGACTGCTCCCGCCGCACTCTGGCGCCTCGGGGCGAGCCGCGGTCAGGTCGCACTGCTTGCTCTGCTGCCGATGGTTCTGGGGCGTGCGGTGTTGTTTTTGCTGACGCGCTGGGAGACTGCAGTGAGGGAGTCCACGGTGCTTGGGATGCTTGGGTTTGTGAGCCTTGGATGGTACGTCGCCGATGCTCGCGCTCGCATGCACTACGACGATCTTGCTCTCTACGTGGCCCTTGGTGCGGGGTTGGTGCTGGTTGGTGACCTGGCGGGGGTGGCGGTGCGATGGTGGCTGAGGGGCACCCGCTGAGGCACAGTGATTCCAGCGACGTCCGGCTCCGGCCAGCCCCCCGACCGACTCCGTCAAGCTCAATGGCGGGTACACCACTCTCGCCCAACGATCTCCCGGCAGCTCAAGAATACTGCCGGTAAAACACCTTGTAACCATAGGAAATATCAAGCCCAACATGACCCGCAATCAGCCGGTCAGCATGCTCGCGAAACTCCAGCCGAGCCACCGCCTCCAGCTCCTCACGGCTGCCAAACGACCACCGGCTCAGAACCCGGGCACAAGAGAAACCCGCAGCCGCCCAGAACGCATCGATCGCCGCACCATCCCGACCATACGGCGGCGGGAGGCTGGTCAGCCACTCCGCAAAGGTCCCCCGCTCCAGGTCGTTGTCGATGACCAGCAGCGAGCCACCCGGCTTGAGAATCCGCGCCACCTCCGCCAGCCCATGCTCACAGCCCGCTCCCCAGAAGTAGGCAAACCGGGCATGGACCACATCGACACTGTCCGCCGCCAGGAAGGTCTGCTCCGCAGAGCCAACCAGCACCGAGGCGTTGGCAATGCCCGCCTCAGACAGCCGCTTCATCGCCAGGATCCGAGAGGGCCCATGGGGCTCGACGGCGAAGACGTGCCGAGCAGTCGTGGCGAGGTGCGGCACCCAGAAGCCAGCGCCAGCCCCCAGATCAACCGCCACCCGATCGGCCCAGGGCGCGAGGTCTGCCATCGCGGCGAGCAGGAGCCCGTCTGGATCCAGCGCGCGGTTCTCGATCTCGTAGAGGCCAGGATCGTCTTGGATGTTTGGGGCGATGTGGACGCCGGGTAGCCAGCTCATGGGTGGGATGTATCGGAGAGAAACAACAGTCGTCCAACGAATCAGGGATGGCGCGACTCGTCACCGAGCTCCAGCCATCCTTATCCGCGATAACGCTGCTACCGGCCACTCGGTTTTCCCGATGGATCGACGCAGCCACAGGCCCGGCATGTGACCGTTTTGTAACAGTCGTTTCGTTTCGTATCGGTGCCTTCGTGTTCCGGGGTCTCAATGTACGGACAACCAGGGGGCCACCAACCATGAACCGATCGATCTTACTGCTGATATCTGGAGCCATCGCCTGCACGCCGGGCATGTACCCCGAGGAGATCCCGGCCAGCGAGGGCACCGTCAGCTACCCGGACCTGCCGGCACTCGACGCTGCGATCACCGAGGAGATGTCCGCATCGAACGTGCCGGGCCTCTCCGCCTGCATCATCAAGGACGGCGAGACCGCGTGGTGCAGCGGCTACGGCTACGCCAACCTCAAGACCGACCTGCCCGCCACGCCGACCACCCCGTTCATGCTCGCCAGCGTCTCCAAGACCTTCGCCGGGGTTGCCCTGATGCACCTCATCGAGACCGGCGCCCTCGGGCTGGACGATCCGATCAATGAGCACCTCGGCTTCGAAGTCATCCATCCTGACGAGCGCAACACCGAGATCACCGCCCGGATGCTGCTCAGCCACACCTCCGGGATCGCCGACAACTGGGATGTCATCGACCAGATGGTGGTCGACGGAGACTCCTCGGTCAGCCTCGGGGACTTCATGGAGGGCTACCTCACCTCCGGCGGTCAGTGGTACGACTCCTACGACAACTTCCTGCCCGAGGGGGTGAAGGGGGTCTCGGAGTACTCCAACATCGGCGCCTCCCTGGCGGCCTATCTGGTGGAGGCCGTCTCCGGACAGCCCTTCGATGACTACTGCGATCAGAACATCTTCGTGCCGCTCCAGATGGAGCAGACCGGCTGGCACCTCGCCGACTTCGACGAGTCCACGGTAGCCGTCCCCTACGAGTGGTACAGCAACGACTGGCACGGCCTCGCCCACTACGGCTACCCCGACTACCCCGACGGCAGCCTGCGCACCGGCGCAGAGCAGCTCTCCCGGTTCCTGGCGATGTTCGCCAACGGCGGCGCCCTGGGTGAGACCCGGATCCTGTCGAGCGACACCGTCGCGGAGATGCAGCAGGCGCACTACCCCAACCTCGACGACACCCAGGGCCTCATCTGGTACGACTGGAGCCTCGATGGCAGAACGGTAACCGGCCACAACGGCGGTGACTACGGGGCCTCCACCGAGATGGGCTTCACCGCCGATGGTGTCGGGTTTGTGGTGCTGATGAACGGCGAGGGCCGCAACCGCACGCTGGAGAACATCGAAGAGGCGATGCTGGAGGCCGCGCAGTCGCTGTAGGCTGGATGCTCAGACCGCCGTCTGCCATGCCCCGGAGCCTACATCCCCGAGAGCGCGGCGAGGACGATCGCGGTGGAGAGTGCTGGGCTGGCAAACGGCTGCATCCGATCGCCGGGGTGGGGGCAGATGAACAGCGGTGCCTGAGGCCACTGACCATCCCAGCGCTGATGGAGGACGAGCGCGGCGGCGGCCTCGGCAGTGCCCTGCTCTGAGAGCACCCCGGCCCGAAGGGCGACGGCGGTAGACAGCGCGGTCCCGCCGATGGTCCCGTCCGCCTCCTGCTGTGCAGCCAGCCAGTCGGCCCCGGCATCATGGGCCGCCGCAATTCCCGGATCTGCCCGCAGCGGGGCCAGCGCCCGGAGGACGAGTCCAGTGGTGAGGATGCGGCAGGGGTAGTGGGTCGCGATCCAGCCGCCGTCGCGCTCCGCCAGCCCCGCCAGCCACCGCCCGCCGACCACCGAGCTGGTCGCCAGCACGACCCGGGCCGCCACGCCAGCACAGTGCGATCCGAGCCAGCCCGCTGCCGGCCCCTGCCCCCGAACGATCCAGGTGCTCACCACCCCATCCTCCGACACCGCCTCCGACAGCACCGCCTCCGCCTCCAGACACAGCGAGGCCGGGATCATGGCTGACGGGCAAGCACGGGCGGCAATCAGGAGCGCAGCAGCATCGTCGGCGTCGTGGGGAAGCTCCGGGCAGTCCCGGTAGTAGCGGATCCCCTCTCCCACCCGGCTCGCCAGCACCCGAGCCAGCAGCGGCGCGGCATCCAGCCCGGCAGCCGCAGCAGCTTCGGCGATGAGCAGCGGCCCGAACAGATCCCCGATCAGCTCGACATGGCCCAGAAACCCCGACCGCTGCCGCTCCCAGGACGCCTCCCCCCGTCCAGACAGGTCCAGCCAGGCGCGCTGCGTAGCCTCTGTGACCACCTCCGACAGCACCACCCCCACCGGCTCCGGGGCGAACATCAGCTTGAGCATCGTCTTCGTCAGCCGGGCCTTGAGGTCGGGCCGGGTCGGAGTCACCACCAGCCAGCACCGCAGCGCATCCAGCGCCGCGATCTGTTCGCGAACCCGAGCGCGGGTCTCCCCCGGTCGCAGCAGGCAGCCCGCCCAGCTCGCTGGCTCCTCGCTCCGTGACACCAGCGCCCGCTGAATCCGCATCTCCCACCGGGTCGCGGCCGGGCTGGAGAGGGCATCAATGAGCATCGCGACGGGCAGGTCCCCCGGAGTCTTCCCGCCCAGCC
This sequence comes from Myxococcota bacterium, assembly GCA_047621685.1. GTDB lineage: Bacteria > Myxococcota_A > UBA796 > UBA796 > UBA796 > JAQXDW01. The sequence goes on from JBLHNG010000008.1 coordinate 29,865, forward strand.
GACGACCGATCACGATGCCACCAGACAGCGGCGCGATGAGGTCCGCCAGCTCCGTCGGCGCCTCCGACAGCACCACCACGGGAGCCGCATCCAGCCAGCCGGACAGCCCCGGCAGCACATCGCTCAGCAGGCCCACTGCGCTCTGCACGACTTCCTCCCTGCGGACAGACAGATTACCCGATTGCATGACCACCACCGTCCTCTCCATCGCCGGCTCCGATCCCTCCGGGGGTGCGGGGATCCAGGCCGACCTCAAGACCTTCCTCGACCACCATGTCTACGGCATGGCAGTGATCACCGCGCTGACCGCCCAGTCCACCACCGGGGTGACCGGGGTGCATCCGGTGCCGCCGGACTTCGTCACGAGACAGATCGCCACCCTGCGCGCCGACCTGCCGGTAGACGCCATCAAGCTCGGCATGCTCGCCAGCGCCGACATCATCGCGGCGGTCGCTGAGGCGCTGTCGGACTACGACGGTCCCGTCGTGCTCGATCCGGTGATGGTCTCCACCTCTGGCCACCACCTCATCACTCCAGACGCCATCGACACCCTGCGCGACCAGCTGCTGTCCCTCGCCACCGTGGTCACCCCCAACCTCCCGGAGTCCGCGATCCTCCTGCTCGACGAGCTCCCGCAGGCCTTCGCCGACCGGACCGGGGTGGCGGTGCTGCTCAAGGATGGCCACGGCACCGACGACATCGTGCATGACGCGCTCTACCGCCCTGACCTGCCCGTCGCGCTGTTCCCCCACCCCCGCACGCCCACCCGCAACACCCACGGCACCGGCTGCACCCTCTCCTCGGCTCTTGCTGCGCGGCTCGCCCGGGGTGAGGAGCTTCATGCTGCGGTCGGAGACGCCATTGCCTACACCGCAGACCTCATCCGCCGCTCCGCCGATCACACCCTCGGTGCTGGCAAGGGACCGCTGCTTCACGGACTCGACGGCTGAGGCTCACCCCTCAGCGAGCGGGTAGACCACCGTGAGGAATTGCGGTGCCGGGTTGGGACAGGTCGAGCAGCGCAGGGCGAGCAGCCACAGTCCGTCCTCCGTAAACCCATCAAACGCCGCGTCGGTGCCGGACTCCTTCAGCCCATCCAGCTCCGCACCGGCCCCGCCGTCGAGCTCCATCGACCACAGCCGGTCGGCGACCAGCTCCAGGTCGAGGAAGTTCGTCTCCAGACCCGCCACCTCCTGATCCGCAAACCAGGCGACCATCACCCGATCGATGTTGCCGAGGTTGATCGGGTAGCCCTGTCCGGAGCGGGTCAGGGCAGACCAGTCGATGATCCACGGTCCCTCCACATTGACCGGCACCTCCTCCAGCGCCTCCAGCTCCACAGCGAACTCCAGCATCCCGCAGGCGTCGTTGATCGCGACGGTGGTGTTCGTCTCGCCCTTCGTCGGGCTGAAGAACTTCATCGCCCGGGTGCCCACCGCGATCTGGGTGCCGCTGGTGAGCAGGGCCAGCCAGGTGCCTGAGTCGGGGGTCGTGAACGGGAGAATCTCCGGGTCGGTGCCGTAGAAGGTCAGCTCAGAGAGGTCGAGGTTCGTAGCATTTCCGGGCTCTGCGGAGATGTAGACGCTGAGGTCGGCCTGCTGGAGGGTGTCGTCGTTGAGCCCCACCGCCACCTCGTCCTGGGTGAGGTTGGCAAACACCAGCACCGCCACGTTGTCGACTCCGCTGACCGGCTCGGTCTCATGGCACTGCATGTCCTCAGTCAGCCCCGCCCAGGACAGGATGAGGTCCGTCTCCGCGGCGGTGGCGACCTCGGGCACGTCGATGGTGCTGTCGTAGGCGTAGTTGTGGTCGTCGACCAGCTCGATGACCCGGCCTGCCTTTGGAGGCTCGGGGTCCGCAGAGTCGTAGACGTACTCCCCGGTGCAGCTGAGCAGGACGAGAATGCTACTCACCAGCGGGGGTACCATAGAGGCTCTCGACCCGATCAATGAAGGTGATCGCGCTGCCGAGGTCGGTGTTGACCTGCCAGACCACGCCGCCCTCGGGGGTGACCTCCTGGATCTCGCCCGAGGAGGACCAGGTGACCAGGGTGTTGCCGTTGTCCAGCCGCTCGACGTCGCCCTTGGCGAAGACGTAGACCGACGGCTCGCGGGTGTAGCTCCACACCTCGGTGGCGATCATGTTCTTGGTGTCCAGCTCGAACTCCCGAGCCTTCGAGTAGCCGCGGCTGGGCTCGCCGTTCTCGAAGACCACCAGCCGGTTGTCGCTGTAGGCGTGGAACTGGTGGTGCATGGACAGCGGCTCGGTGCCCTCAGCGAAGGTGAACTGGTTGCCCGCTCCGCCAAACGCCCACTGCACCTCACCGGAGGTCCCGTCGACCTTGACCATGGTGTGCAGCTCCTTCATGGCCATGTAGTAGGCGTCTTCCTCGGGGTAGTAGTCCAGGGCGTTGGCGTGGGTCCAGTTGCCGCCAGCAAGCTGCTCGCCGGCCAGCCAGTCGATGTGGTCCCAGGCGCTGAATATCTCGGTCATCACGCCGTCGTGGGTGACATCCTGGATGGAGTCAGCGGCCTGGCTGAAGCCCTCCTCGTTCTTGAGCACGATGCCGACGATGGTGCCGTCGGGCTTGAGCGCCATGTCGTGGTCGATGTAGGGAACCGCGACCTCCTGCTCGACGCTGCCGTCCATCGAGACCAGGAGGACGTAGCCATCCTCCTTGTTGCCCTGGCTGTCCTGGCCGGCCATGCAGATGGCGACCGCGCTGCCGTCGTCGAGCATCTGGGCACGCATGACGTGGTGGGTGGTGCTGTCGAGGACCTTGTACCAGACGACCCGCCCCTGGTTGTCGACCGCTGCGGCGAGGTAGTTGATGCCCTGGATCGGCGCGAAGATGAAGCCCTCCCAGCCGGCCTCACCGGTGAAGCTCATCTGCGGGATCTCAGGCGGCAGGCTGCCAGTGGTGACGGTGTGGTCTTCGCTGAGCCACTCCGTGTCGTCCTCTCCGGTGCTGACCACCTGGAAGTGGAAGTCGGTGTCTGCCCACAGCCCGAGGAGCTGGACCTCGTGCTCGGTGCCGCTGGAGGTCATCGGGCTGATGCGCCCGTAGTCGCTGCCCTCACCAAACGTGACGTAGCCGGTCGTCTCTGCCTCGGTCTTCCATCGGACAGTGACCACGGTGCGCACATACTCGCTGACCTCTGCGGTGACCTCGAAGGGATCCGCAGCGCCATCGGGGGTGGTGTCGACGGGGGTGGTGTCGGTGTCGGCGGTGTCGATGGTGTCGGTCGTGTCGGAGCCGTCGTCTTGGTAGCAGAGCCCGTCGTCACCGAGGATGGAGCCATCGGGGCAGTCGGAGGTGCAGGCGGTCAGGAGGGAGAGAAGGAGCATGAGCTACTCGCAGAAGGTCTCGCCGTATGCGGAGAGCACATCGGCGCAGGTGGTGGTGGAGTCGGTGAAGACCTCACCGGGCGGAGGTGGTTTCAAGGAGCCGAGAAAGTCAGAGACCTCTTTGTCATCTACCGCCTCTGAGGCAGAGAGCCAGAAACTGTAGCCATCATCGTCGGCACTCGTCAGGGCGGTCAGGGCGGGGAGCCCGGCGAAGTCAGAGACCCCACAGGCGCCCTCGATGTGCAGGCTGCCGAGCTCTTCGAGCACCGGCAGAGACGGGCGCAGACTGCAGGCGGCCTCGATGTGCAGGGCGCCGTCGATGTCGGTGAGCACGGGGGCGGAGAGCAGGCCGAGGTTGCGGGTGCCGGTCAGGGAGAGGTCGCCAGACAGCGTGGTCAGGCTGGTGAGGGCCAGCTCCGCGAGGAAGTACAGGCTCTCGCCGTCTCCGGGGCTGCCCAGCGTGATGCTGTGGGCGGTGGTCAGGGACGGGAGCCGGAAGACCAGCAGCTTGCCGAGGTTGCGCAGGGTGATCGAGCCGCCGACGGACTCCAGCGTGTACAGCGAGCTGTACTGGAGGTCTGGACAGCCGTCGATGACGATGTCGCCGCCGACCTCTCGCAGCGCCCACAGCTCCTGGAGGTAGGTCAGCAGCGGGAGGTTGATGAGCAGCAGGTCGCCGCCGATGCGCTCCAGCAGCCCCAGCTCCAGGTCGCCGGTGATGTGCGGCGGGGGCGGAGCAGCGGGGTCGTCGGTGGAGGTCAGCAGCAGGTCGCCGTCGACCTCGCACAGACAGCCGATGCCATCCAGCTCGGTGATGGTGTCTTCGTTGTTGGACACATCAATGGACAGGTCGCCGCGGATGGCGTTGTGTGCGCTGCAGAACCCGGCGACATCGGACTGGTACTGGAGAATGAGGTCGCCCTCGTACCAGACGAGGGTGGAGCAGTCGGTGAACGCGACGGTGGAGTCCAACGCACCGGAGTCCGACGCGGAGGTTGCGGAGTCGAGGTCGATGACGACGTCGGGCTCAATGCAGGCAAGGAGGAGAAGCAGCACGCTGGATCCGGTTGGGGACGCGCACAGTGTACGTCCTGTCTCGCCACATGGATCACCGCTTGTTGAGTCGGTCGGGTAGGCTCCCAACATGGCCACCGATCTCATCCTCGCTGACACCGACCCTGACGGCATCACCACCCTGACCATGAACATGCCCGCCCGGCTCAACGGGTGGACCGCCGGGATGCTCGCCGCGCTGTACGCCGCACTCGATGCAGCGAATGAGAGTCCCGCGACGAAGGCCATCATCCTCACCGGAGCCGACCCGTACTACTGTGCGGGAGTCAACCTCGGTGCAGCGTTCTCCCTCGCACACCCAAAGACGCTGCACCGCTTCATCGCGACCGAGAACGCCGCACTGTTCAACCGGTTCATCGATCTCGACAAGCCGATCATCATCGCAGTCAACGGTCCTGCCCTCGGAGCGAGCGTGACCTCCGCGGTGCTGTGTGACGCGATCATCGCCTCAGAGAACGCGAGCTTCTCGACCCCGTTCGCCGCGCTCGGTGCCACCCCGGAGGGCTGCTCCAGCGTGACCTTCCCCCGCATCATCGGCGACGCCGCTCCCCGGATGCTCGGCGAGGAAGGCTGGAAGCCCACGGGCGCTGAGGCGGTCGAGATCGGCCTCGCGGATCGGGTCGTGCCCCACGAGGCGCTGCTTGATGAGGCGAAGGCGATGGCGAGAGGCTGGCTCGCGGAGGGCCGGGGGCGCACCTTCCGGGGCGGCTTCACCCGCGAAGAGCTCAAGGCGGTCAACGCCACCGAGTCCCAGGCCCTCGCCAGCGCGTTTCTGCATCCGCGCTTCCTCAGCGGTCGGTTCAAGTTCTTCTGGCGCAAGAAGAAGCGCGGCACCGCGCTGATGTTCCTCGCCCTGTGGCTGACCTCCCCGGTCTGGTCGCTGCTGCTCTAAACGCCCAGGCATCCAGGAGTGATCGTGGACCTCGCAGACCTCAAGACCCGCCTCACCGCCGTCGAAGATGACCTCACCGGCGTCCCCTTCCTCCGGCTCCACACCTTCCCTGGCGAGCGCCCCCTGCACCTCTGCCTGACCGACCGGCTGCGCAAGCGTGCCCGGAAGGGTCGGGTCTGGAAGTCCACCGGCTTCCTCACCGCGATGAAAAACGCCGCCTATGGCTACCAGGAAGGCCACACCCACAGCCGGGGCGGTGCCGACGGCATCTTCGCCCTCGACCGCTCCTTCACTCCGGCAAACCGCATGATGTCCCTGCTGTTTGCCGGCTACCTCGACAAGCCTCGGAGCGGTGCAAAGACGGTCGCCGTGACCCTCGGCGTGTCGGTGGAAGACCTGAAGCCAGTGCGACTGGTCTCCCACCACATGCGGCTCCTGGGGCTCATCAGCCGACAGGAGACCGGGGACTGGTTGGTCCTGGTGGACTACGACGACACGAAGTGACCGCTACTTCTTCTTGTTGGTGTACATCTCGTTGATCAGGTCGGCGTAGCGATCCTCGACGATCTTGCGCTTGACCTTGAGGCTGGCGGTCAGCAGGCCGTTCTCGATGCTCATCGGCTCGGGGGTGAGCTTGTAGTACTTGATGGTCTCGAAGCGGGCGAGGGTGGCGTTGACTGCTGCGAGGTGGGCATCGACCGCTTCCTTGACCTTCGCATGGTTCTGGTCGGCGGCGATGTTCTGCTGGGCGGCGAAGTCGGCGAGGTCGTCGGGGTCGATCGCGATGAGGGCCACGCAGAAGTTGTGGTTGTCGCCGATGACGACGGCTTCCTGGATGATCGGCAGGTTCTTGAGCCGTCCCTCGATCTTGGCTGGCGCGACGTACTTGCCGCCAGAGGTCTTGATCAGCTCCTTCTTCCGCCCGGTGATCTTCACGAAGCCTTCGGAGTCGACGCTGCCGAGGTCGCCGGTGTGGAACCAGCCCTCGTCGTCGAAGGCGTCTGCGGTGGCCTTGGGGCGGTTGAGGTAGCCCCGGGTGATGTTGGGGCCCTTGGCGAGGATCTCGCCGTCCTCCGCGATCTTGATCGTGACCTGAGGCAGCGCCGGTCCGACGGTGCCGACCTTGATCCTGCCGGGCAGGTTGCAGGACAGCGCCGGGCAGGTCTCGGTCAGCCCGTAGCCCTCCAGCAGATCCAGGCCCAGCGCCATGAAGAAGGAGTGGACCTCCTCAGAGAGCGGCGCGGAGCCACTCAGCAGGGCCTCGGCCCGGTCCATGCCCAGCCGGGTGCGGAGCTTGCTGAGGACCAGCTTGTCGGCAATCTTGAGCTTGAAGCCAAGGACCGGGGGGACCGGCTTTCCGGTGCAGCGGTAGGGAATGGCGGCGGTGCCGGTGTTCATTGCCCAGTGAAACAGGCGCTGACGGATCGGCGGAGCACCGGCGACAGCGCCCTCGATCTTGGCCTTCATCTTCTCATAGACCCGGGGTGCGGCCGGGAAGAAGCCGGGGCGGCAGGCCTGTGCGTCGGCGAGGAGGGTCGGCACGCTGGAGATGACCAGGGGCACGTCGTTGAACGGCGCGGCAAACTGGATGAGCCGGCCGAAGCTGTGGGCGAGGGGCAGGAACAGGAACAGGCCACCCTCGCGCATCTTCTCGGTGATGACGTTCTCATCCTTGACCATCTGGGCAATGGAGAGGTGGTTGGTGTGGGTCTGGATGACGGCCTTTGGCGGGCCGGTGGTGCCGGAGGTGTAGGTGTAGGTGGCGATCTGGTCGGGGGTCGCGGCTTCCCGACGGCGCTTCAGCTCTCCGCGCAGATCCTCCAGGTTGGCCTTGCCCCGTGCCTCCAGGTCCGCGAGGCTCTCCCAGTCGTCTGCTGGCGAGATGCCCTTGGGATCGATGACCACGATGTGCTTCAGGTTCACCTGATCGGCGGTGTAGGCCTTGTCGAAGAAGGTGAAGCCCTTGCGCATCCCGCGCACCTTCTCCAGCTGCTTGGCATCGTCGAGGATGACCATCTTCACGTTGGTGTCGACGTGGGCGTAGCCGACCTCTTCGGGCAGCAGGGAGGCGTAGATCGGCACGGTCTGGAGGCCAATGGACAGTCCGGCGAAGTCTATCGTGACCCAGTCCTCGCTGGTCTGCCCCAGGATGCCGATGACGTCGTTGTCCGCAAGCTCAATGGCCGAGAGGATGCCAGCGGCGATCTGGTC
>JBLHNG010000009.1:0-36908 GCA_047621685.1 Myxococcota bacterium
GCCCCTACGGCTACATCCACGCCCAGACCCCCACCTACGACCACCTCGCCACCGAGGGAACCACCTTCCTCCGTGCCTACTCCAGCTGTCCGCTGACCATCCCGTCCCACAGCACGATCCTCTCCGGTCTCTACCCACCAACCCACGGCGTGCGGGACAACGGCGACTTCGTCCTCTCCGAAGACACCGTGCTGATCAGCGAGCGTCTCCAAGAAACCGGCTACCGCACCGCCGCCTTCACCGCCGCATTCCCCACCCAGGCACGATGGGGCTTTGACCAGGGCTTTGACGTCTACCACGACCCACTGGAGCGGCAGCCCACGCAGCTGGACTGGAGCGATCAGCGGCGGGCAGAGGATGTCATCGACGACGCCCTCGCCCAGCTGGAGCAGTGGAGTGGGGAGGAGCCGGTGTTCTTCTGGGTCCACCTGTTTGACGCCCACTGGCCCTACGATCCACCAGAGCCGTTCGCCGCGACGTTCATCACCAGCCCCTACGACGGCGAGATCGCCTATGCCGACGCCCAGGTCGGCCGGCTGCTGGAGGCCTGGGATGCGGGGCAGGGAGCGGACTCGGTGGTGATGATCACCGCGGACCACGGCGAGGGGCTGGGAGACGGCGGGGAGCAGACCCACGGCTTCCTGCTCCACGACGGCACCACCCGGGTGCCGATGATTGTGCGTGGTCCTGGCATGGTCCGGGGCGCGGTGGAGGACGACGTGGTCGGGCTGGTCGATGTCACCCCCACCCTGCTCTCCTTCGCCGGGCTGCCGATGCACGACGGAATCCAGGGCGCGAGCATGCTGACCGGTGGCTCGGAGTCGGTCTACTCCGAGGCCCTCACCGGACAGTTCAACCTCGGCCTCGCCCCGATGCACAGCCTCACCAGCCCCGAGGGTCGGTACATGGAGGGCGGCTATGGGGCATGGTATCGGACCATCTCCGACAACCAGATCGCCACCTTCCCCCTCAAAGGCACCGACCTGGAGCCCCACCGCAACGCGCTGGGGATGGTGCGGGCTCAGCTCGACGAGGTGGTCGCGCCCTCCGCCTCCCTGACCGCCGACGACCTCGCGATGCTCCAGGCGCTCGGCTACATCGGCGACACCACCGCGGAGGCCGGCGAGGTCGATCCCCGGGACGTCATCGACATCATCCCGCTGACCTGGCAGGTCCGGCAGCTCATCGGACAGCGCCAGCACACCCGGGCTGCCGAGCCCCTGGCGATCCTCCAGGAGCGCATGCCCGGCACGTTCGGCGTCGACCTGCTCCAGGCCCAGCTCCACCGGGCAACCGGCAACCTCCCCGAAGCCTACGCCAGCTTCACCAGCCTCTACCTCCGCTCTCCGTCCTCAACCCTCGCGCTGCAGCTCGCCTCGCTGGAGGAGGTCCAGGGGGATCTGGAGCAGGCGCTGTCCTGGTATGAGGAGGCCCAGCTGCTCCAGTCGGCCTCGCCAGAAGCCATGGAGGGGCGGGTCCGCATGCTGCTGGCGCTGTCCCGACCGACTGAGGCGGCCCAGATCGCCGCGGAGACCCTGCGCACCTACCCCGATCACAGCCGGGTGCGGCTGATCAACGCCCAGCTCCTCGTCTCCGAGCACCGGCTGGACGAGGCCCGCGCAGAGGCGACCGCGGCCCTCGATCAGATCCCATGGAGTCCGTTCGCCCGACAGCTCCTCGCGGAGATCCAGTGGAGCCTCGGCGAGCCCGACGAGGCGATCGACGGCCTGAGAGACGCCCTGAGCATGGAGCCCTACAGCGTCCCCCGGCGGATGCTGCTGACGGAGTGGTTCTTAGAGGTCGGCCGGAACGCGGAGTCCGTGCGCACGATCACCCCGCTGACCCGGGCGCTGCCCGATGATGCCGCTGTCCTCGATCTCCACCAGCGCACCATCGCAGCACTGGAGGAAGAGCTGTCCCGATAGCCAGAGACCGCACACGGCACCTCACCTCGGGCGATACAGTAGCCCATGCCTCCCATCCTCTTCGCACTGACCGCCTGGGCCGATGATCCGGCGCCGGTGATGCAGACTCAGAGTGCCATCACCATCGACGGGCAGCTGGACGAGGCGGACTGGCAGCGGGCCACGCCGATCACCGACTTCACCCGCTACCTGCCCACCGCCGGACCAGCACCGGAGGGGATCACCGAGGTCCGCTTCCTCCAGGACGACACCCACCTCTACATCGGCATCTCCGTCCGCGACTCCCCCACCCCGCCCCGGGCCCGGATCTCTCCGCGGGAGGACATCAACGACGACGATCAGATCGGCATCTACCTCGACACCTTCGGCGAGGGCATCACCGGCTACATCTTCTACCTCAACCCCCTCGGCATCCAGCAGGACATCCGCTACTCCGCCGGAAACTGGTTTCCGCAGTGGGACACGGTGTTCACCTCCGAGGGCCACGCCACGGACACCGGCTTCGTCATCGAGATCGCGATGCCGTTCCGCTCCCTTCGCTACCCCGACCCCGACGGCAGCCCGCAGACCTGGGGGATGATGATCACCCGGAAGATCCCCGCAGAGAACGCCAAGTACGCCTACCCGGCCCTGAGCCGAAACCACCCGAGGATGTTCACCCAGGCCGCGCCGCTGTCCGGCATCATGCCCGCTCCCCTCGGTGCTGGACTCTCCATCCAGCCCGCGCTGACCCTGCGCCACCGGATGGTCGAGGAGGACGGCGACCTGCGCTGGACGGGCCTGGATCCGGTCAACGACAGCATCCGCCCCGGTCTCGACCTCCGCCTCGGCATCACCCCCGATCTTGGTGCAGCGTTCACCATCAACCCGGACTTCTCCCAGGTCGAGTCCGACGTCACCCAGGTCAACCTCAACCAGCGCTTCGCCTTCTACTACCCCGAGCAGCGCCCGTTCTTCCTCGACGGCATCGACGCCTTCGCCGACATCAACAACACCCTCTACACCCGAAGCATCGCATCGCCGCTGTACGGGGTGAAGCTGTCGGGGCAAGAGGGGCCGGTGTCCATCGGGCTGCTCCAGTCCATCGACGGCGTGCCCGGTGCCTCGGTCCATGAGGCATCCACCCCCGGCTTCTCAGCGGAAGACCTCACCGATGCCCTGGCCCAGAACGCGGTGGGCCGGGTCCGGCTGGATGCGTTCGGCTCTGGAAACATCGGGCTGACTGCCGCAGACAAGCGCATCATCGGCAGCACCGGGGGCTACAGCGACGTGCTCGCCGCCGACATCATCGTGCCGTTCGCCGAGAGCTGGGTGGCCAGCGGCTACGGTGCGGGGGCCATCGCCGGAGACAACACGGAGACCCTCTCCGGTGGTCGCGCGAACGTGCGGCTGTCTCGAAGTCCGGCGCTGGGCCTCGGCGGTGGCTTCAGCGCCACCGAGACCACCCCCGGCTACCGCCAGGAGATGGGCTTCCTCACCCAGAGCGGCATCCGGCAGGGCAGCGCCTGGCTCAACCACACCAGCGGACAGGGCCGGCGCCTGTGGACCACCGCCCTGGACACCAACGGCGCGTTCGAGCGAGACGACGACCACAACCTGTCCGCCAGCCTCACCCAGAACGCGACTCTCGGCGTCCACAACGCCTCGATCGGCGGCGCGCTGCGGCAGTGGCAGCAGGGTGGCGTCCAGGTCGATGGCTACAGCCTCTCCGGCAGCTACAACGCCAACCTCACCCGGGTCTTCAAGGTCGCGCTCAGCAACACCTACGCCCGACTCCTCGACTACAGCGCCCTCGTCCCGGCGACCTCGCTCCAGAGCGCCATCGGCGGCACCCTCCGCCCGACCACCGCCATCCGGCTCGACCTCGACGTCAACCGCCAGTGGTACACCCCGGAGGGAAGCGCGCTGGCGACCTACACCCGGGTGTTCTCTCGGCTGGGCTGGCAGTTCACGGAGCCGGTCGGACTCAGGCTGGTGCAGCAGACCACCCTGTCTGACGATGCCTCACCCCAGACCACCCTCAGCAGCCTGCTGACCTGGATGCGTGTCCCAGGCAACGAGCTGTATGTCGGGGCGAGCTGGAGTCTGGACAGCGGGCTGACCGAGCAGCCCCTGACTGAGCAGACCCTGTTCGCCAAGCTGACCCACCTCTGGCGGCTGTAGCGCCGACCCGATCGCTACCGGGTCGTGTACGGCGAGTCGAGGTAGTGGACCTGGGTGGGGAACTCCTGGAGCGCGCTCCGGGCCTCCCAGAGGATCGTGTCGGTGGCGGGGTCGACGACCTGGAGGATGCCGACGGAGCCCCAGCTGAGCAGGATGTTGCCGTCGTCCAGCTCGTGGGCCTCACCCAGCACATGGGCCTCGTGGCCGTCGTCCGCACCGAACTCCCAGCGCTTCGAGATGATGCCGGTCTCGTCGTTCAGCTCGTAGCGATTGGCGCGGGTGACGTTGTCGATGGTGGAGAAGAGCAGGAGGTCGCCCTTGGAGGTCCAGCGCACACCGTGGGGGTAGGAGAAGGTGTCGTCCTCGTCCTCAAACTGGTAGTCGCTGTCCGCGGAGTTCAGGCCGCCGATGATTCGCAGCGGGTTGCCCTCGGTGTCCATCTCGATGAGCGTGTCCGCAAACGCGGTGGACATGAGGTAGGAGTCCCGATCGGCGCTGTACTCGATCCCGTTGGCGTGGGTCCACTCCGGGAGGTTGCCCGGGTCGGGCTGGAAGGTGAGGTGGTCCCAGGTGGAGAACAGCTCGCGAGCATCTTCGCCAGTGCCGATCACGAGGCTGTCACCCAGCACCGGACTGCCGTTGCCCTGGGGCTCGGCTGTGTACTGGATCCAGGCGGGCTCACCATTGGGGCCAGCGGTGAAGAAGTGGTGGGAGTCCGGTGTGTCGACAGTCTCGATGGGATCGCCGGACAGCGACATCCGATTGAACTGCCCGTTGTCCCAGACGTTCTCAAAGAAGTTGTACTGGATCTCACCATTGACGGGCAGGATGCCGAGGCCATGCCCATCATTTTCGCCGCCGTTGCTCTTGGACCAGACGACCTCGCCGTCGAAGTTGAGCATGACGAGGTAGGTGGGGTCGCTGTAGACCGACATCAGCAGGACGGCTTCTTCCGGCGGATCGTAGTTGTCGATCATGATCTCGAAGGTCGGGGTCTCGGGGAGGAGACCGCCGCTTTCGTGGGAGAAGACACCGCTGTGGTGCTCCTCGCCGTCGACCTGAACCACCACCCGCATCGTCACCTCGCTCAGCGGGCTGGCGCCAACAACCGCGAAGCTGTGCTCGGTGGAGAGCGCGCTGACTGCGGTGCTGCGGGTGAGGTTCTCGTCGCCGAATTCGATCCAGGCGACGGCATCTTCTGGGGTGGAGAAGCGGACCTCAATGACGGATGGGATCTCCTCAGAGGTCGCGGTCTCAATTCCGCTGATCCACTCTGTGTCGGCGCTCTGAGTGCCTTCATTGGCCGTACACGCGAGTAGAATCGAAGCAAGAAGCATATTGGCGTCCCCTGGTGACAGATGTCTCCCAGACACACGATACCCATGAATTGTCACACTCGACTGTCTGACACGCGATCTTCACAGGGTGCAGTCATCGCCCTGACAACTGCCTCAGCCAAAATCGATGCGACCGACAAATGTGTTCAAAACGCCGATACCAGGGTACGGGCTAGTAGTTCACCGTGCGCTGGGCCGAAGGCGTGGGACTGGCCAACAAACAAGCCACGGTCATGGACGGCATCGGCCACGGGAAGATCGCCCTCGATCCGGACCCGGGGGAGACTGGCGAACGCAGGCTGCCGAGCGAGGTTGGAGCCGGAGATCGGGCGGGTGGCGATCCCGGCGGCTTCGAGGTGAGCACACAGCTCGGCCCTCGACAGCGGACAGTCCTCCGACAGCAGCAGCGGGAAGGCGAACGCAGCGTGTCGGGTGCCGGGCCGCTCGGGGAAGGTGCGCAGGGGCAGGCCGAGGGCGTCGATCCGGGCGCACCAGTCGGCGTGGTTGGACCGTCGGCGGGCAACGAAGCCCTCCAGGCGGCCGACCTGATGCATGCCAAACGCCCCGGCGAGGTCGGTCATGCGCAGGTTGTAGCCAGGGGTGACGAACAGGAAGCGGGGGTCGATGTCGGGGCGAGCGGCGGCCTGAGCGGCGGCATCGGAGCGCTCTCGGGTCCAGCCATGGGCGCGGATGCTGCGGGCGGCGTCGGCCAGGGCGGGATCGGAGGTGGTGACTGCCCCGCCTTCTCCGGTGGTGATGTGGTGGGAGAAGAAGAAGCTGAACGCTGCGGCAATTCCAATGCTTCCGACCGGCTTGTCACCGATCATCGCCCCGTGTGCCGCGCAGGCATCCTCGATGATGAGCGGTGCAGTGACCTGGGAGGGGCAGCCCAGCAGGTGCAGGGCCAGCGCCGGGCGGTCCCGCTTCCCCTCGATGCACAGGGAGTCCGGATCGATGTCGACGAGCACTGCGGTCAGCCCGGCCTGAATCACCGAGAACAGCGAGGTTGACCAGCCCACTGCGGGAACCAGGACCTCGTCGCCGCGGCTCAAGTGCCCCTCAGCGATCAGCGCGGTGAGCATCACCAGGAGCGCCGACGAGCCGGAGTTCACCGCGATGGCTTCCGTGGTGCCAACCTCTGTGGCCCAGGCATCCTCGAATGCCGCCACCCGCTTGCCCATGGTCACCCAGCCGCTGAGCAGCGCAGCGATGGCCTCACCGATCTCAGTCGCACCGAACGAGGGGACCGCGAGAGGGAGTCCGTCAGCGGCATCGTGGAGGCGGTCGGGATCGAAGTCAGCGTACTTGTCGATCAGACGCTGGATGTCGTCGTGCTGGCTCAATTGAGGAGCCTCGATCCGGGCAGCTCGCTGAGCAGGACCTTGAGGTGATCCTTGCCCACCGGCCAGGACAGCGCCTTGCTCTCCCCGCCCGCGCGCTGACCCTCGATCGTAGCGATCTCCACGATCCTCCAGCGACGGCGCATTGCACGGATCGAGATCTGGTACTCGATGGGGAAGCGCTTGACGGAGGTCTGGAGGTCGAGGAGAGCGCGGCGCCGCATCGCCCGGAAGCCGTTGATGGTGTCGGTGACGTAGGGGCCATGGTTGAACAGCCGGTTGGCCATCCAGGTCAGGGTCTGGTTGACCCGCGCCCGGGGGCGGAGGGAGTCGGTCTCTTCGTTGACCGCGCCGGTGGCGAACCGGCTGGCAATGGCGAGGTCTGCACCATCGGCGATGAGGTTGTCGAGGCGCACGATGTCGGCTGGATCCTCGTTGCCGTCGGGGGAGTAGTAGACCATGCGATCGGTGTCTGATGCCTCCGCAGCCACCCGGAAAGCGACCCCACGGCCGGCGATGGGCTGGTCGAGGATGGGGATGTTGTGCTCGGTGAGGAACTCGCGGGTGCCATCCGTCGAGCCGCCATCTACCGCCAACACCCGGGCGAACTCTGTCAGCGGCAGGTCGTCCCACACCATCTTCAGGCCGTCGATCTCATTGAGGACCAGGAGGACCAGGGTCGAGTCTCGCTTCATCATCCATCCTCAGAAAGCAGCGCGTTGTCTCTCAGAAACTCAAACACCCACTCTGCGATCAGGGCATTCCCAGCGGCGTTTGCATGGCCCCGATCTCTCGGGAAGTACAGCTCAGCGGTGTTGGAGGCCTGCTCCATCTTCGGCTGGGGATCGAAGTACAGCACGCCAGCATGCTCCGCAGTGGCCTGGAGGTAGTAGCGGTGCTGCTCGGTGTAGCCGGTGCGCTCCAGGGGATAGCCGAACAGCACCGGGGTGCCACCGACGGCCTTGACCTCGGCAATGAGGGCCTGGAGGTTGTCGCCGTACTCCGACAACGGCACCCGGTGAGTCCCGCCCTCGTCGCCCTGCCCGCGCTCCTTGGCCTCAAGCTGGACCTCGCCGAGCTTCTCGAACAGCCACAGGTAGGTCCGCCACTTGTAGAGCACATTGTCCTTTAAGAACCGGGCATCCTTCTGGTGGAGGGCCTGACTCTTGTCGGAGTAGGCGGCCTTGCGAGCGTCCTGGACGACGAAACCGATGAGCACGATGTCGGGCTTGTAGTCGGCGAGCACCTCGTCCCACAGCCACTGCCCCTGGAAGCTGGTGTAGCCGGGCTGGCCAGCGTTGATGACCTGCACCCCGTCCTGCCCGCTGTCGGTGATGAGGGCGCCGAGCCGAGCGGGGTAGGACTCCGCATCGGTGACCCCCCAGCCATACGTCGTCGAGCAGCCCATCGTCATGATGCGCCAGTCATCCGCCGGGTTGTCGATCTCAACGAGCGGGGCGCGAAGCCCGTCGCGGTTGGTGGTCACCGGGAAGGAGACGCCCAGTTCTTTGTGCGGGGTCGGCTCCTGCCGCTGGTCGGCATCGACGATCCAGAACGGCTCTTTGTGCTCAAACGGAGCGGTGGCTTCGGGCGGATAGCCAGACATGCGCAGTCCGATCTCGGCAAGCGAGAACAGGACCACGACTGGGACCAGGGAGAAGATGAGCCGACGCGGCATGGAGCCCACGAGCCCTCCAGGGGGGTCCCTCGATTTTACTCTACGCGATCCATCGGTGTGACCTCGATGGAGGTGTGATCGATGATCGAGCCCCGCTGATACCACTTGTTGTCGTACAGGGTGGTGTCGTTGATCCGGTAGCTGATCTTGCCGTGCTCGGGGGCCTCGAAGATCAGCTGGGCGCCGACCGGCATGATGGTCTCGATGCCAGCATCCGAGACGAAGCGCATGATGAGCTGGCCGGGGTAGCAGCCTTCGAAGTTGCAGGGCCAGTCCGCGCCCGCCGAGGAAGACGAGGTGTCACCGCCGACGTTGATCCACGGCCCCTTGTCAGCGATGCGGTACTTGTCGATCTCGCTGCCGGAGATGCGGATGATGTTGCCCTGGCAGATGGAGAGGGTGCGCTGCCAGCCGGACTCGATGTCGAGGTAGTCGAACATCGTGTAGTCCAGGGGAATTGCGCATTCCCCTTCGGTCAGTGCCGAGGCAAGCCCGCCAGCCCAGGACTTCCATTCTGTGGTCCCGCCGCCACCGGCTGCCTGCTTGCACTTGCTGAGGTTCTGCTGGAGCACCGCCTGGATGTTCTCTGGCCGCCCCAGCAGCACGGTCTCGACATCCATGACCAGATCCCCTCCGAACTCAACACCGTCCTCGCGCGTTCCGCCCCACTGACCCAGCATCTCATCCATGGACTGCGCACGCTTCATGCGACGATCGGTCTCGTTCATGGTGTCGAAGTCGGGCGGGTAGTAGCACTGCATGGTCCAGCCCTCCTCCGAGAACCAGCCGACCGGAGGGGGTGCGGGGGTGGAGTTTTTGTTGCCGCAACCTGACAGGGCAACGAGTGCGGGAATGAGCATCTGACGCATGGAGTCTCCGGGTCGGATGGATGGATTGGGAGGATTGTAAACGGCCAGACCTCCCATACGCAAAGAGGGGAAGCCGCAATTGGCTTCCCCTCCGGTGCAACAGAGTCTCAATGGGGCCGCAGAGCGACCTTCACGAACACTTCTGCTACGAACGCTTCTGTCACGAAGCGATCAGGATCGACTACAGGACGCCGATCAGCAGGAATGCGATCGCGAATGCGAAGAGCACGAGGGACTCAGGGAACGCCAGGGCGATCAGCATGGCGGTACGGATGTCGCCGCTAGCCTGCGGGTTGCGAGCCATACCCTCCATGGCGCCACCAGCGATGCGACCCTGACCGAGGCCGCTCCCCAGAGCAGCGAGGCCGACAGCGAGACCAGCGCCGAGGCCGACGAGGCCCGGGTCGCTTGCAGCAGCGGTGGTGAGTGCACCCTCAGCAAGAGCCGGGGTGGAGATGAGAAGAAGGGCTGCCGCGACGGGCAGGGTCTTGAGCATGGACTTCATAGATGCCTCCAGAAGGGATCAGTGATGATCGTCATCGTGGGCTGTCGCCAGAGCAATATAGACGGCTGACAGCAGGGTGAACACCAGGGCCTGGATGAACGATACGAACGATCCAAGGCCAAGAAAGACGCTCGGGAGAATCGGCGGAACGAGGTCGGACATGATCCCGAAGACCATGTGGTCTCCGAACATGTTGCCGGTCAGCCGGAGCGTCAGAGAGAAGGGACGAACGAGAAACATACCCAGCGCTTCGACGACGAAGATCAGGGGCGCAAGCCACCAGATCGGGCCGAAGAGGTGAGTGATGTGGCCGAAACCGTTGGCCATCAGGCCAGCGACGTTGAACACCACCAGGACGATCATCGCCATGGCGAGGTTGGTGTTGAAGTCACCAGTGGGAGCGGCAAAGCCGGGGATCATGCCCATCAGGTTGCCGAACAGGATGTAGATAAACAGCCCGGAGAGCAGCGCGAAGTAGACCGGCTTGCGGTTGTCGTGTCCGAGAACGGAGTGGGTGAGATTGTCCAGCCCGCTGGCGAGCAGCTCCCAGAAATTGCGGATGGTCAGCGAGCTGTCAGGGACAAACTGCTTGTCACCGCCGGAAGCCACCACGGAGTTGAGCTTCATCCGGCCGAGCAGTGCCGCACCGATGAGCAGGAAGCAGAGCAGCCAGGCGTGGAGGATCGGGGCTGCGGAGCCACCGAGGTGTACAGCCTCAAAAGCATGCACAACACCGGGAATCTGCTCGAGCCACGTAAAATGATACATCAGGTGACTCCTGTTGTATTGGCGGTTGAAGTGAGATTGGTCAGGCGGTTCAGCCAGGCATCCAGAGAGATGGAGAAGGCGAATACCATGCCACCGAGGGCAACGGCCACCGGGTGGAAGTTGGTGAACAGCACCCAGGCGATGCCGCCAATAACCGGGAACTTGATTGCGGTCAGGCCAGCGACGCGGCCAAGACTGTGGGGCGAGACGGTGCCGTCTGCCGCCGGGCGACTGAGCCACCAGCCCACACCGAAGCTGCTCATCATCAACAGACCACCCAGGATGAAGCCCAGACCCGCGCTTGCGCCGCCGATGTAGGCCGCGCCCACTGCACCGATCGCCAGCAAGGCGATGGCTTTTCGGGTAATGCTCGTCAAATCGATCGTCATCGGGGGGGGTCTTTGCTGAGTCTGTCGGTGGTGCGGATGATTCGGGTCATGCCCAGGACCAGGGCCGCCCCGAGCGCCAACAAGAGAAGAAGAGGGGAGGTCTGAAGCTGACTGTCAAGCCAGTTCCCGACGAGGGCTCCGAGGATGACCAGTACGGACATCTCCATCACCATTCCAGATGCCCCCATTAACTGCTTTTGCAGTTTAGAAGCAGACATTCTGGATTTCCCTCCTCATTCCTGAGGACCGAGGTGCGCCCCTCCTATCACAAACTCTCCATCTGGGCAATGCTCCTGTGAAGGAACCGCAAAGATCAATCTCGGCCCAAAAGCACCTACGCTGTGCGCTATGGCCTCACACAGAGCTGCGCGCCGCTGCGGCAAGAACCCACTTCGAATGCGTCCAGCCTGTCCTGGTGGATTGTCGGGGTTCTGTTTACCGAAAGGCGACCACGATTACGCCTGAAGCGCTGCGGTCAGACCGGCGATGATGTGAGCGATCTCCTCGTCGGACAGGGTCGCGGCGAGGAAGGCGGCCTCGTACTGCGACGGCGGCAGGTAGACACCGGCATTCAGCGCCGCCCGGTGGAAGCGTCCGAACGCCGCCATGTCGCACTCCACGACCTCTGAGAATCGGGTCGGCGGGGTGGGCCGGAAGAAGATGGTGAACATCGAGCCCACCCGGGTCATCGAGCAGCCAGCGGCCTCCACTGCGGAACGCAGGCCGTCCTCTACCGCCGCCCCGATCACCTCGAGCCGTGCATAGACCGCCGGGGTGAGCTGGCGGAGGGTCGCGAGGCCGGCCTGGACTGCGAGGGGGTTTCCAGACAGGGTGCCGGCCTGGTAGACCGGTCCCTGCGGAGAGAGGCGGGACATCACCGCGCGGCGCCCGCCGAATGCCGCCAGCGGGAGTCCACCGCCGACCACCTTGCCGAGCGTCACGAGGTCAGCGTCGATGTCGTACTGCTCGCAGGCCCCGCCCAGCGCCAGCCGGAAGCCGGTCATGACCTCGTCGACGATGAGCAGCGCGCCGTGGGCACGGCAGAGGGCGGAGAGGCCGGAGAGGTAGCCCTCAGCGGGGGCGATGCAGCCCATGTTGCCAGGCACCGCCTCCAGGATGACTGCGGCGACCTCGTGGGTGGTGAGGTGGGCAGCGATGGCGTCGAGGTTGTTAAACGGGGCGGTGAGGGTCAGCGCAGCGGTGGCGGCGGGGATGCCCGGGGAGCCCGGCACGGCGAAGGTGGCGACCCCGGAGCCGGCCTTGACCAGCACGCTGTCGTGGGCGCCGTGGTAGCAGCCGTCGATCTTGATGATCCGGTCGCGGCCGGTGAAGCCCCGGGCCAGCCGGATGGCGTGCATGGTGGCCTCGGTGCCCGACGAGCACAGCCGCACCATGTCGAGCACCGGGTGGGCCTCGCACAGTGCCTTGGCGAAGTCGACCTCGCCAGCGGTCGGCGCACCGAACGAAGTGCCCTTCGCGGCGGTCTCGCAGATCGCGCGGACCACTGCTGGGTTGGCGTGGCCGAGGATCATCGGCCCCCAGGAGTTGATGAGGTCGAGGTAGCGATTGCCGTCCTCATCGGTCAGCCAGCAGCCCTTCGCAGAGGCGATGAACGGCGGTTCGCCATCCACGGCGTTGAAAGCGCGGACGGGAGAGTTCACCCCACCGGGGATGACAGTGCGTGCTTCAGCGAGGAGGTCGGTCGAGCGGCTCATTGGGGACTCCAGGGTGGTCAGACTGCACCCCTATCTCACTCCGCCTCCAGTGCGTCTGCGAGGGTCGTGCCGTCTTCCATCAGGGTCGCGGCGGCCTCTCGGCCCGACCGGGCCAGATCGGCAGTGACCCCCTCGGCACCAGCGGTCAGGGCAGCGTCGTAGCGGACGTGGGCGGTGGCCGGGTCAGACTCCAGGGCAGCACGACCGAGCAGCAGCCAGGCGAGCACCGCAGACTCCGCCCGCTCGGTGGCAGCAAACAGGGCGGCCTCGGCCAGGGCCTGGTCCTCCGCGGTCAGGGCGGCCTCTCCAGCGTTGAGCAGCCAGCGACCGGACTCCGGGTGGTCCGGCTCCAGGTCTGCGGCGACCATCCAGTGCTCCGCTGCGAGGAGGGGATCGGGTGCCAGACGGGCGAGACGGGCCGCAGCCTCGGCCGCTCGGGGGCCGCCGAGGTCCATGCAGGACTCCAGCAATGCGACAGCCTCATCGATCCGGGCCAGCTCGACCTCTGCGATCAGTGCGGCCTGCCACATCGCCTCGTCGCGGTCAGGGATCGGAGCGGCAGCCAGGGCGCGGTAGCCGGCCAGGGCACCCTCGGCGTCTCCTCCGGCCAGGGCTGCGGCAGGTCGGTCAAACGCCACCGGGGAGTAGGGACTCCACCACCAGCCGACGAGCAGCGCACTTGAGAGAAGGGTGAGGGCAGCAGTGAGGCGAAGTCGACGCATCCCCACCGGGTAGTCAGAAGATCCCGGATCGCGCAAAGTTCACCCCCCATGTCCACAATGATCGAGCCCCGATGATCAGCGTACTTGGCCGATCGTCGGGACTCTGTGAAGATACGGTGACCAGAAACCGCGAGGGGGCACGCGATTCCCTTCCTGATGGAGCCTGGTCGCTACTCCTCGCCTTCCTCGTCGCTCTCCACGACCCGAGCCACGCTGACGATGCGCTCGTCGTCCTCGACTCGCATCAGGGTCACGCCCTTGGTGTTGCGGCCCTGGATGCGGATGGTGGTCACCGGGGTCTTGATGACCCGGCCGGTGTCGGTGATCATCATGATGCGGTCGCCGTCTGCGACCTGAGCAGCACCCACCACCCGGCCGTTGCGCTCGCCGGTGACGATGTCGATGATGCCCTGACCGCCGCGGTTCTGCTGGCGGTACTCTTCGAGCCGGGTGCGCTTGCCGTAGCCGTTCTCGGTGATGGTCAGCAGGAGAAGGTCGGGATCCTCGTTGACCACTCGCATGTCGGCGATCTCGTCGCCGTCCTGCATGTTGATGCCGCGGACACCCCGGGCGACCCGGCCGGTGTGGCGGATCTGCATGATGGGTGCGCCATCCTCATCGACCTTGATAACCCGCTCACCATCATCGTTTTCGGTGTGGTAGTAGTACGGAATCCGGATGGACTTGCCGTTGCGGGTGAGGATGAGGAAGTCCTGCCCCTCGCTGGTCTTGACCACAGTAAACAGCTCGTCGCCCACAGCGCAGTCGTATGCCCGCAGACCGGTGCGGCGGATGTTGCGATAGTCGCCGAGGCTGGTCCGCTTGACGAGGCCCTTGCGGGAACAGAACAAGAGGTCGACCTCTTCGTCGAAGTTCTCGATGCTCAGGACCGCAGCGATCTTGTCGTTGTTTTCGAGGTTCACGAGGTTCACGATCGGGGTGCCGCGGGAGTCTCGGGAGGTCTCCGGGATCTCGTAGACCGGCACCTTAAACAGCTGCCCCTGGGTAGTGAACACCAGCAGCATGCTGAGGGTGTTGGCGATGAAGAGGTCCTGGATGGAGTCCTGGTCGCGGGTCTTCATGCCGCGCCGACCAAACCCGCCGCGCCGCTGCTCCTGGTACTGCTCCATCGAGGAGCGCTTGATGTAGCCGCGCATGGAGAGCGTGACGACCTGCTCCTCCTCGGCGATGAGATCGAGGATGGAGAGCTTGCCAGAGGCGTCGAGGATTTTGGTGCGACGGGGGTTTGCGAACCGGTCGCGGACCGCGATCAGCTCCTCCTTGATGACCTCCATCAGGCGGTGCTCGTTGTCGAGGATGCCGTGGAGGTAGACGACGACCTCTTCCAGCTCGTTGTACTCGTCTTCGATCTTCTGCCGCTCCAGACCAGTGAGACGCTGGAGCCGCATGTCGAGGATGGCCTGAGCCTGAATCGGGCTCAGCTCGAAGCGAGTGGTCAGGCGCTCCCGGGCGGTGGTGGAGTCCGGGCTGGAGCGGATGATCGAGATGACCTCGTCGATGTTGTCCAGCGCGATGAGGTAGCCAGCGAGGATGTGCTGGCGGGCCAGGGCCTTGCGCAGCTCGAACCGACAGCGACGAATGGTGATGTCACGGCGGTGGGAGATGTAGTGCTGCAGGGCCTCGCGGAGGGTGAGGACCACCGGGCGATTGTTGACGATCGCCAGGAGGATCACGCCGTAGGTGTTCTGCAGGGCGGTGTGCTTGAAGAGTCGGTTGAGGATGACCTCGCGGACTGTGTCGCGCTTCAGCTCGATCACCACCCGCATGCCGGTGCGGTCGCTCTCGTCGCGCAGGGCGGAGATGCCCTCGATGCGCTTGGACTTCACGAGGTTGGCGATCTCTTCGACCAGCCGAGCCTTGTTGACCTGGTAGGGAAGCTCATCGATGATGATGGCGCTGCGGCCACCGGAGATATCCTCGAAGGTGGCATTTCCGCGAAGGCGGATCTTGCCACGGCCGGTGGTGTAGGCCTCCTTGACTCCGGCGCGACCGTAGATAGTACCGGCGGTCGGGAAGTCGGGAGCCGGGATGATCTCCATCAGCTCTTCGGTGGTGATGTCCGGGTTCTCGATGAGGGCGACCGTGCCGTTGATGATCTCGCCGAGGTTGTGGGGCGGGATGCGGGTTGCCATGCCGACCGCGATGCCGTCGGAGCCGTTGACCAGGAGGTTCGGGTAGGCGGCGGGCAGGACCAGAGGCTCTTCGGTGGCGCCGTCGAAGTTGGGGCCGAAGTTGACGGTGTCCTTGTCGATGTCGAGCAGCAGGAACTCAGCGAGCTTCTGCATCCGACACTCGGTGTACCGATAGGCGGCTGCCGGATCGCCATCCACACTTCCGAAGTTGCCCTGACCATCGACGAGGGGAGCGCGCATGTTCCAGGGCTGGGCCATGCGGACCAGGGCGTCGTAGACTGCGGAGTCGCCGTGGGGGTGGTACTTCTTGAGGACTTCGCCGACCACACCGGCGCACTTGGAGTAGCGGCGGTTGGAGAGGTTGCCCTCGCGGAGCATGGCGTAGAGGATGCGGCGGTGGACCGGCTTGAGGCCGTCCCGGACATCGGGGAGGGCGCGACCGATGATCACGGACATGGAGTAGTCGAGGTACGACGAGCGCATTTCCTGCTCGATGTCGATTGTCTCCAGATTGCTCGCGATACTGTCTGCGCCTGTGCTCTGGTCCATGACTGCTCCGGTACGAAGAGGGGGGCGTTTTTAGAGGATATGACCTCGGCTGCGTCGGAGTGATCGACGGGATTCGCCCGATGCTTTCACGTAACCGATCCAGGGTCTATTTTCGACCATTTGGACACAAACTGACCGTGGATTTCGAAGGCCACGGGCGACTGTAACGGCTGTGGTGAGATTGAAGCTTTCATGATGGTTTTCGGGACGTCATTGCCACTCGGAGAGCCCACCTGCTGACAGGCCCACCCCTCGGAATGCCGGAGCGGTCGATTACGTTGTACCCCCGCCGGAGGATCCGCTGATGTTCATGCTGCTCGCTGCCCTCACCGCTACCGCTGAGGATCCTGCAACCGCCGCCCCGCTCACCCCCTACGACCACGGGGTTGCTGCCCTCGCGGAGAAGGATGCCGCTGGGGCCATCACCCACTTCCAGACCTGCCTCAGCCAGCCTGGCTCCCCTCACCTCACCGACTGCAATTGGGAGATCGGCTGGGCCTACTGGGTGCTCGGCGACTGGACAAAGGTCGTGGAGCACTGGACCGCCGTCCAGCGGGCCGAGCCGGACCGCAGCGGCCTCGAAAAGTACCTCTCCCAGGCCCGAGACAACCTCAGCCTCCAGGAGCTGCTCGCCCAGGGCCGGGCGAACGCGGAGCGCACCTTCGTCTCCGAAGCCCCCGACGGCGCCACGGTCCGCATGCGCGCGGTCGGCGACATGATGATCGGCACCGACTTCCCCGCCGGTCACCTCCCCCCCCAGAGCGGCGCGACCATCTTCGCCGGGGTCTCCGACTGGCTGAGAGACGCCGACCTCACCTTCGGCAACCTCGAAGGCCCCCTGTGCGACAGCGGACGCACCGACAAGTGCAAGCCCGACGCCAAGCCGGGCAGCTGCTACGCCTTCCGCACCCCCGCCAGCTACATCCAGCACTACGTCGACGCTGGCTTCGACATGGTCTCCACCGCCAACAACCACTCCGGAGACTTCGGCGAGGTCTGCCGCACGGAGACCGAGCAGACCCTCGACGACGCTGGCATCGCCCACAGCGGGCGCCCCGGCGACATCGCCAGCCTGGAGCACGACGGGCTCAAGATCGCGATGATCGGCTTCCACACCAGCCAGTCCTGCCACTACGTCAACGACCACGAGACCGCCGCCGCCCTGGTCTCCTCCCTCGCCTCCACCCACGACATCGTGGTCGTCAGCTTCCACGGTGGTGCTGAGGGCAGCCGGGCGATCCACACCCCCCGGGGTCAGGAGACTTTCTACGGCGAGAACCGCGGCGACCTGCGCACCTTCACCCACCTCGTCATCGACGCCGGGGCGGACCTCGTGCTCGGCCACGGCCCCCACGTCCTGCGCGGCATGGAGGTCTACAACGACCGGCTCATCGCCTACTCCCTGGGCAACTTCGCCACCTACTCCCGGTTCAACCTCAGCGGAAACTCCGGCCTCGGCGTCGTGCTCGATGTCACCCTCGACAAGAAGGGCCGCTTCGTCTCCGGACAGCTCCTGCCGACCGTCCAGGAGGGCCAGGGCTTCCCGCTCAAGGACGAGCAGGCCCGAGCGGTCGACCTCATCCGCACCCTCACCCAGCAGGACTTTCCCGAGCACGGTGTCCGGGTGGCCCAGGATGGTACCCTCGCGAAATGAGGAGTGAGGTGCTGGGGCTTGACGCCCTGACCTGAGGTTCCTACCTGCTGAGTGTTGTTTTGCGCCGACCGCTTGCGTCGGCCCCATTCTCACCGCTTACACCGCAGGTAGAACCCATGGACACCCATCAGTTTCAGGCCGACGTCCGCCAGATCCTCCACCTGGTCACCCACTCCATCTACTCCGACCGTGAGGTCTTCCTCCGGGAGCTGATCTCCAACGCCTCCGACGCCCTCGACGCCGCACGCTTCGAGAGCCTCCAGCAGGCGGACCTGCTCCCTGCCGAGGAGCCGGGCATCCGGGTGGCAGTGGACGCCGAGGCTGGCACGATCACCATCTCCGACGACGGCATCGGCCTCACCGCTGACCAGGCCCGGGAGAACCTCGGCACCATCGCCCAGTCCGGCACCAAGGCCCTCGCTGCAGCCATCAAGGAGCGCGGCGAGGATGCCAGCTCGATGATCGGCCAGTTCGGTGTCGGCTTCTACGCCTCGTTCATGGTCGCCGACAAGGTCGTGGTCACCAGCCGCTCGGCCCTGCCCGACTCCGAGGCCATCGAGTGGACCAGCGACGGCGGCGACGGCTACACCCTCGTCCCCTCCGACCGGGAGGCTCGGGGCACCGACATCGTCCTGCACATCCGGGAGGACTCCGCAGAGTTTCTCGACGCTGACAAGATCCGGGACATCATCAAGAAGCACTCCGAGTTCGTCTCCTGGCCGGTCTCCATGGACGACGAGCGGGTCAACCAGCAGGCCGCCCTGTGGACCCGCGACCCCCGCGAGGTCACCGAAGAGGAGTACATCGCTTTCTACAAGCACATCTCCGGCGACTGGCAGGAGCCCCTGATCACCCTCCACGTCCGCGCTGAGGCCCCGCTGCAGTACCAGGCGATCCTGTTCGTGCCGGCTCGTCGGCCCTGGGAGCTGGACCGGCTGGACTTCAAGGTCGGCCTGAAGCTCTACCAGAAGCGCATCAAGATCCTCGACCACGCCGACTCCCTGATCCCCCGCTTCCTGCGGTTCGTCACCGGCGTGGTGGACTCCCCCGATGTCGACCTCAACGTCTCCCGGGAGATCCTCCAGCAGACCGCGGTGGTCGCCACCATCAAGAAGCAGCTGACCAGCCGGGTGCTCAAGAAGCTTCGGGACCTCACGAAGTCCGACGAGGGTGCTGAGAAGTACAACGCCTTCTGGACCGAGATGGGCCACCTGCTCAAGGAAGGCATCCACGAGGACGATGGCAGCAAGAAGCTCCTCACCGGCCTGCTGCGCTACCCCTCCACCTCCTCCGGCGGCGACCTGCGCTCCCTGGCACAGGTCAAGGAGTCCATGGTCGAGGGGCAGGACACCATCTGGTACCTCACCGACGTCGACAAGGAGCGCATCGCCAGCAAGCCGGTCCTGGAGGGCTTCAAGCAGCGGGACTGGGAGGTCATGCTGATGACCGACCCGGTCGACGAGTGGGTGGTGATGAGCATCAAGGACTTCGAAGACTCCCCGCTCAAGAGCGCCGCCCACGGTGATCTGCCGGAGGCGCCGGAGGAGGAGCGCAGCGAGGAGGAGCAGAAGGCCCGCACCGAGGCCACCCCCCTGGCGACCTGGATGGGCGAGATGCTGTCGGGCGACGTCGCGGAGGTCCGCCTCTCCAGCCGCCTGACCAACTCCCCCAGCGTGCTGGTCAACAAGGAAGGCGCGATGGGCGCGAACATGGAGAACATCCTCAAGGCCGCCAACCAGCAGGTCAGCCAGGACAAGCAGGTGCTGGAGATCAACCCCGAGCACCCGATGGTCCGCACCCTGGCCCGGCTCAACTCCGACGGCAGCCCCGGTCTGGAGCCGTTCGCCCGCCTCCTGCTCGACCACGCCCAGATCGCTGAGGGTCAGGTCGCCGATCCGGCAGGCTTTGCCAGTCGGCTGCAGGTGCTGATGGAGAAGGCCGCAAGCTCGATGTGAGCCCGCGACCGCTGACCTGCGCTCCTTACGGGGTGCAGGTCAGCGGATCGGTGCTTCGGTAGTCGGTATCAGCGTTGACGGTGCCGACGACATCGGTCACGGTCCCGTTGATGCGGACCCGCCCCTGACTGCCGTCGCCGCCGGTCTGGTTGAGGCTCGCCGCGCTGTCCGTCAGCGCGCCAGCACCACCGAAGGCGTCGAGGCTTCCGATGACCTCCACCACGTCACCGCTCAGCCAGATCGCACCGCCGCCGCCGCCGCCGCCACCACCGGAGGTGCAGCCTCCGTCGGTCTTGCCGCCGCCCTCACCGCCAGAGACGTCGACGATGCCGTCGATGCTGATGTAGTTGCTGAACAGGGCCACCGCGCCGCCGCCGCCGCCGCCACCGCCGCCGTTGGCACCACCACCGGCACCGCCGCTGCCGCCGGTGAAGACGATCGCCAGGGTCTCCTCACCGTAGGCATCCCCGCCTAAGCTGTACTTTCCGCTGCCGCCGCTGCCGTCGAGGCCATCCAGCGCGCTGGCACCGCCGCCGCCGCCGCTGCCCGGCCCCCAGCCGCCACCGACCGATGCCGCGACCTTCTTGTCGCTCAGTCCCCAGGCCAGACCACCAGAGCCGCCGGTGACGTAGCCGCTGGGAGTGCCGCCGTTGGGGGTGCCGCCGGTGCCGCCGCCGTTGCCGCAGTCCGAGCCGCCGCCGCCGCCGCCGCCACCGGGACCGGCCGGGCCGCCATTGGGCACGGAGGTCGAGGAGCTCAGGGCCCCGTCACGCCCGGTGAGGTCGAGCACGCCGTCGATCACGATCTCGTTGGCGTAGATGACCAGCGGCTCCTCACCGTCCACCCGAACCTCTACGCCCTTGGCCACATAGAACCGCTCCAGCCAGTAGGTGCCAGACTCCAGATCCGTGTCCTTGATGGCCTCCCAGGAGCCGTCCGTGCCCGTCGAGCAGCAGGCGGAGATGGCGTCGTAGGTGTCGTCGCAGTCATCGAAGTTCTCGACGTAGCCGCTGACGGCATCACACAGCACCGCAGTGAAGTCTGGATCACCCAGCCCGTCGCCGTCGCTGTCGGCATAGTACACCGTGCCGTCGGTGGGCTCGTTGTCCGCAGTGCCGTCGCAGTCGTTGTCCAGCCCGTCGCAGACCTCCACGCCGCCGGGGAAGGCATCCGCAGCGGTGTCGTCGCAGTCGGTGCTGTCGTCGGTGTAGCCGCTGGCATCCGAGCAGACCTCCGCCGCGCTGTCCGGATCGCCGTAGCCATCACCGTCAACGTCCGCGAACAAGGCAGTGGTCACACCCTCATCGGCGATGCCGTCGCAGTTGTTGTCCACACCGTCGCAGGCCTCCGCAGAAGCCGGGCTCACCCCGGCGTCAGAGTCATCGCAGTCGGTGGCATCTTCGATGTAGCCGCTGGGGGCCTCGCAGGCGTCGATGGTGTCGGCGGCATCGCCGTAGCCGTCGCTGTCGCCGTCGGCGTAGAACGTGATCGGATCGCAGTCTACGCCGTCGCCGGTGTCATCGCCTTTGTCACTGCAGCCATACAGGGAGAGGACTGAACAGAGTGCCAGAAGGTAGGGAGCACGCATCTATTACCTCGCGGTTGTGTCTCAGGAAACCCATCAGTGAGTCTGACACATGATCACGAGGCTAATGCAGAAACAACCTCCAGGCATTCCTGCTTTCAGAATCCTGTTTGGCTGGCACTACCACTGAGGTCACAGTTCAGACTTGCCAGAAGACCATCTGACATGATTGACCCCGACCATTAGCTGATCTGGCACGACAGAAAAGCTGAAACTAAAACTGGTAGATCGCCTCAAGGCTCACCTGTGGGGCGAACACGAACAGCTCGCTCGCCACCCACTTCTGCGTCCAGGCGACGTAGGGGGACGACTTGTAGAAGAAGCCCTTCCCAGACAACCGAAGACCGATATGGTCCTTGCGGAGCATAAAGTCGAGTCCACCGAGCATCGCGACATCGAACAGGCTGTCGTAGTCGTCAGAGGCATCCTCAGACCACACCGACGCGAAGCCGCCGCGCACGAAGACATCCCAGGTCAGACCATCGCCGTAGCGGTGGGGAACGCGGATGCCCGGAGCGAACCAGATGCCGTGACGCATCGTGATCCAGTCCTCGATCGTGGAGTCCTCGGGCGGAACGAGGACCGGGGACTCCGTGGCGGAGAGAAACGCCCCGATGTCGATGGAGACGAACCGGGTCAGCCGGGAGTCCATGCCGAGGGTCAGCCCGAAGGACTCGGTGCCGTCCATTGCAGCCACCCCGAGGTGGAGGCGGTTCTGGGGATCCAGCGGCATCCGGGCCGCGTCGGCTGAGGCACTGAGCAGGAGCAGACTGAGCACGGTTCTCTCCAGGGTGGGAGGTTGAAAGTATCCGGCCTGAAGCCGATCTGGTCAGGAATCCTTCGGCGCAATGGCACCGAAGAGGTGATCGCCGACCCGACCGAGTGCAGGAAGGTCGTGGACCTCGCCAGCCAGACGAGGCACGGTCCAGACCGACTGGCTGTCGGGGGTGGCCTCTATCAGCTCCTCGATGAGCTCGCCCTCGATGGCGGTCAGCTCGGAGAGGCGGCGGTGTGCTGCACCGAGCCGGGCGAGCAGGGCACCGGCGGTGTGACGGGCGAGCCCCGCAGACTGGGTCTTCGCGACCTCACCAAGGACCGCCTGTGGGTCGAGGGGGCGACCGAGGGTGCGGTGGCACTGGTTGACCAGGACCCCGACGCTGGGCATGTTCCGGGACTGCAGCTCATCGATGAAGAACCGGGCCACGTCCACCGAAGGGCGGCTGGGCGAGGTGACCACCAAAAACGAGGTGTTGTCGGCGTGGAACATCTCCATGACCGCGGAGTGTCGCTCCTGGAAGCCTTCGTAGAGGTCTCGGAAGTGCAGGAAGAACTCCGAGAGATCGGTGAGGAACTCGCGGCCGAAGATGTAGCTGAGCAGCCGGAAGAGAACCGCGGAGGTGCCCATCATGAACCGACCGAACACCTTGCCCTCATCGTAGGGGGTGAGAAACCACTTCATGATCCGCTTGTCGACGAATCGGGCCATGCGACCCGGGGACTCGAGGAAGTCCAGGGCATTCTTGACCGGCGGGGTGTCCAGCACGACGAGGTCGTAGCGACCCGACTCCACGACGTCGTAGAGCTTCTCGGTCGCCATGTACTCCTGGTTGCCGACGATGGTGTCGGTGATGGAGCGGTAGACGCGGTTGTTGAGGATCGCTTCCTGACGCTCTGGAGTCCGGGCGACCCGACGGATGAGGTCGTCGAAGGTGTGCTGCGGATCGAGCATCATCGCCCACAGCTCGCCGGTGGCACCCTCGATTGGGCTCAGGTCGATGCGGGTCTCGGAGTTGCCGAACTGCTTGAGTCCCAGCGAATTCGCCAGCCGACGGGCCGGATCGATGGTCAGCACCAGCACCCGGCGCCCCTCACGCGCAGCCCTCACCCCGACAGAGGCCGCCAGGGTGGTCTTGCCCACGCCGCCAGCACCCACGCAGATCAGCAGCTGACGCTGTCGGATGACCTCGCCAAGCGCGCCGGACATCTCAGGGGCCTCAGAGTTTTCGGGAGCGTCCGACATCAGCGGTCCTCCGCGAGCTGTTGGCGGGAGAGCGCCTTGCTCATCTGCTCAACGACCTTCGCCGGTCCGCGATCAAAGCCGCCCAGCGCACCGAGCCGCGGGAAGGAGATCACCCCGTCGTGCATCGCCTCTTCCAGGCGCTTGAGCGCATCGGCGGTCGCGGTCTCCAGCTCCTCCTCCCACCGACCCGCCTGGAGCAGCTCGGCGGCCTCTGGGCTGTCCTTCAGCTCGGTCTCCAGTCGGTTGAGCAGGGTTATTTCGTCGTCGGTGAGGCTCGGCGAGCTGGAGCGGTTGAGGAAGATCTTGGGGGCCTGAATCTCAGGAACCTCCTGGTGGATCTTCTCCCACAGCTCCAAGGTCTCGTTGACCACCATTTCCTCGGGAAGCCCGATGATGGCGAGCACGGTGGACGGCTCGGCGAAGACCTCCAGGATCTGCTCAGCCTTCTCCCGAACCGGGCCGGACCGCATCAGCCGGGTCGCGGTGCGGGGGACGCGCAGGATGCCGAGGGCATGACCGGACGCCGGCAGGTCGACCACCACCTGATCGAATTCATCCATCAGGCCGACGATCTTGGAGAGGATGACGATCTCCCGGGCACCGGGGGTGGCGTCGAGGAAGACGGTCGCCATGCGGTTGTCGAGGATCAGCTTGGTGACCCGCCGTGACTTCACAGTCGCCTTCAGCCAGTCCTTGAGCGCACTCATCCAGGTGAGGTTGCAGACGAACAGCTTGTCGGAGACCCGACGGGGCGCGTAGACCGGCTCGATGCCGAACAGGCGGGTGAGAGACGGGTGGAAGTTATCAACCTCCACGATCAGGGTCCGGCGACCGCGTGCGGCGCTCATGGTCCCGATCGCCGCGGAGAGACTTGTCTTTCCGGTGCCTCCCTTTCCCGTCACCAGGATCAGGCGGCTGCTGAGCAGCGTGGCGAGCTTCACGTCCCTGATCTCTCCTGAGTTCTCTCCAGTCCATTCCTGCTGGTTTCGCCCATCAAAACGGCGCAGACCGGATGAAATGCCCGAAAGCAGTACCACCCGGTCTCACTCATAATCCGCCTGCGTCTGGATGCCCTTCTCCCGGCGGATCAGACACAGGTTTGTTTCCGGAGCTCTATACGTCGAGGTTACGGACGTTCAGGGCGTTTGTCTGGATGAATCTCCGCCGCGGCTCGACCGAGTCCCCCATCAGGACGCTGAATATCTGATCGGCTTCCGCGGGGTTGTTGACCTCGACCTGCAGCAGGGTGCGACGGGTTGGATCCATCGTGGTCTCCCAGAGCTGGTCGGGGTTCATCTCACCAAGACCCTTGTAGCGCTGGACCTCGTAGCCCTTGCGGGCGTTGGAGAGGACCAGCTCCAGCAGCTGCCGCCAACCGTAGATGGGCTCTTCGACCCCGCTGATGTGAGCAGGCAGGGGCAGCTTCTCGGTGAGGGAGTCCACCAGAGTCGAGAAGTTGACCGCCTCGGCAGGCAGGGGACCGAGCACAGTCTCACGCTCGGTTCCGTCTCTCAGGGTGGTGATCACCAGTCGGTGAGACACCGTGCCATCCTCCGCCGTCACCGGCTTGACTGCGGTGTTGGTGATGTGGAGGTTGGGGGAGAGGGAGCCGAGGACCTCCTGGAGCTTCGGCACGACGCCGGTGAGGGCCTCGGGGCTGGAGAAGTCCAGGCGGTGACCACCGAGGGTGTACCAGGCATCCACGACGACCGGAACCCGGCGACGGGCGCCATCGTTGAGGCGGCGGGTGTAGCGGCGGACCCCGTTGACCACTGCGAGCAGAGTCTCGGGGTCGAGGACGTTGTCGTTGGCATCGGTGAGGACAAGGGAGCGGATGCCCTGGGCGAGCAGGAACTCTTCGAGCGCCGCATCGTCCTTGAGGTAGCGCTCCTTCTTGCCACGCTTGACCTTATACAGCGGCGGCTGGGCAATATAGAGATGACCACCCTTGACCATCTCAGGCATCTGGCGGAAGAAGAACGTCAGCAGCAGGGTGCGGATGTGGCTGCCATCGACATCGGCATCGGTCATGATGATGAGTCGACTGTAGCGGAGCTTTGCCGGGTCGAAGTCCGGACCGATTCCCGCACCGAGCGCGGAGATGATGGTGCGGATCTCTTCGTTGGCGAGCATCCGGTCGAACCGGGCCTTCTCGACGTTGAGGATCTTGCCCCTCAGCGGGAGGATGGCCTGAGTCCGGCGGTCACGGCCCTGCTTGGCGGAGCCACCTGCGGAGTCGCCCTCGACGAGGTACAGCTCGCACTTCGCGGGGTCCTTCTCCTGGCAGTCCGCCAGCTTTCCGGGGAGATCCCCACCTTCGAGAGCGGACTTCCGGCGGGCCAGATCCCGGGCGCGGCGAGCAGCTTCCCGAGCGCGGGAGGCCTCCACAGCCTTGCCGATGACCGAGCGGGCGACCCTGGGGTTCTCGCTGAGGAAGGCGGCGAGCTGGTCGTTGACGATGCTCTCGACGATGCCCTTGACCTCGGAGTTGCCCAGCTTGCCCTTCGTCTGCCCCTCGAACTGTGGCTCGGGGACCTTGACGGAGATCACGCAGGTGAGCCCCTCGCGGATGTCGTCTCCGCCGATCGACTCGTTCTTCGATGCCTTCAGCAGCCCGGTGTTCAGGGCGTAGCTGTTGATCGTGCGGGTCAGTCCGGCTTTGAGGCCGGAGATGTGAGTGCCGCCGTCGATGGTGTTGATGTTGTTGACGAAGCCCGACAGCGTGTTGCTGTACGAAGAGGTCCACTGCAGAGCGATGTCGACCATGACATCGTCTTTTTCGCCCTGGAGGTAGACGACCTCGGGGTGCAGGGTGGACTTGGCGCTGTTGAGCCACTCCACGAAGCTGCGAATGCCGCCCTCGTACTCAAAGAGCTCATCGGAGTTGTCGCGCTCATCGAGGAGCCGGATGGCCACCCCGGGGTTGAGGAAGGCCAGCTCTCTCAGGCGCCGGGTGAGGATCTCTCGGATGAAGATCGTGGTCTCGGTGAAGATCTCGTCGTCGGGCATGAACCGGACGCGAGTGCCGCGCTTGTCAGCGTCGAGAGACGGCGTGGCGGTCAGCTTTGTGACGGCACCGCCCCGGGCAAACCGCATGGTGTGGTGCTGGCCGAGACGCCAGATGTCGACGGTGAGCGACTCCGACAGGGCGTTGACGCAGGAGACGCCGACACCGTGCAGTCCACCGGAGACCTTGTAGGTGCCCTTGTTGAACTTTCCGCCAGCGTGCAGGACGGTCAAGACGACCTCTACGGCGGACTTTTCGGTGAACCTGTGGTGCATGCCGGTGGGGATGCCGCGGCCGTTGTCCTCGACTGAGCAGGACTCGTCGTCGTGGAGGGTGACGGTGATGGTGTCGCAGTGCCCTGCGAGGGCCTCATCGATTGAGTTGTCGACGACCTCATAGACGAGGTGGTGAAGCCCGCCCTGACCGGTCGAGCCGATGTACATTGCGGGGCGTTTCCGGACGGCTTCAAGACCCTCCAGCACCGTGATGCTGGATTCGTTGTAGCCTTCTGGATCTTCAGTTTTGCTCGGCTCCATGGGGCGGCCCTCACTCTAGAATTAAGCACTGTTTTCGTAACCCCTGCCCCCCCTCACGTCCATGCCGAAGCGGTCATCTTTCGCCCGCTTTCTGAGGTTTGGGACAAATCGCTTTCCCTCTCCGGCGTTCCCCCCGGAGTTCGGGAGGACTCGATCACTCTTCGAGACCGTCAGCCCCTCTCTGCTGCGTCTCAGGCTCACTACCCACTGAGCCCCCTACTACCTCTCTCAGGAGGCACTCAGAAGGGGGTAGCGGTCCGAGATGGGCGGGATCCGTGGTGGTGACCCACACCTGACTCTGCATCTGGGAGAGCACACCGACCAGCCGACGCATGCGCCGGGCATCCAGCTCGCTGGTGAGGTCGTCGAGGAGGAACAGCGGGGCATCATGGCGCTGACGGGCAGCGAGCAGCTCGGCGAGCTTCAGCGCCAGCACGAGGGAGCGGGCCTGGCCTTGAGAGGCGTAGTTGCGCGCCAGGCGTCCGCCGAGGAGGATCGCGAGATCGTCGCGATGGGGCCCCGCAAGAACCCGCTTTTGACGCCGCTCTTCGGGTCGGGATCTCGCGACGATCTCCGCCAGGGATCCCCGAGTTACGCCGGGGATCCCCACCCCACGCAATTGGAGATCCACAGTCTCATTGCCAGCGATCTCCTTGATCATCTGCTTGAACGGACCCCGCAGCTCGTCGACCATCTGCTGACGCTGGAGCGCCATGCGGATCCCCAGATCGACCAGCCGCTGATCCCAGATGTCCAGCTCCGCATCCCGGGCCGGCCCCCGCAGCAGCATCGCTTTCTGGCGAACCACCCGCTGGTAGGCACGGACCAGATCGAGGTAGGCCGGCGCAGCGGTGAACCGTGCCCGATCGATGAACCTCCGCCGCTCTTCTGGTCCGCCGCGGACAATCGCGGAATGTTCCGGGCAGAACAGGATGGCTCGAATCGGAGAGAACCACTCCTGGAGCCGGCTGACCGGGCCACCATCGAGGTGAAGCTGCCGACCGGCCGGCCCATAGGCCCATTGCATCTTTCGTTTTCCGGACAACCCCACGATCTCAAGCTCAATTCTGGCTGATTTCGCGCCGTGCTGGATGAGTCGGCGGGGGCGGCTCTCCCGAAACGAGCGCAGGGAGGCCATCATGAAGACGGCCTCCAGCAGGTTCGTCTTTCCCTGAGCGTTTTCGCCGTGCAAAACGATAAACCGGGCGTCACTGGTTAGCGACGCCCGGCTCAGGTTTCGCCAGCCCTCCACTGCCAGCGAGGTGACTCGCATGGCCGCCCCGTTGTCGGGGACTACAGCTTCGGACTGGTCTTTTTCTATCGTAGAATGCCTTGTAGAAGGCCCTGTAGAAGGCCCACTATCAGTCGAGACGCATCGGCATCACGACAAACAGACTGTCGTCGCGGTCGGGCATCTCGATGATGCAGGGATCGAGGGCATCGCCGAGGCGGAGGATCATCTGATCGCTCTTGGTCGCCGAGAGAATGTCCTGGAAGTACTTGACGTTAAAGCCAGTGACCATCGGCTCACCGCTCAGCTCGATCGGAACCTCTTCGCGGGCCTCGCCGAGATCGACGTTGCGAGCGGAGAGCACCATCCGGTCGCTCTCGAAGGCGAACCGCACGGAGTGGTTGCGGTCTGAGGCGACGATTGCGACCCGCTTGAGTGCGTTTGTGAAGTGCTCTCGGGAGACGGTGACCCGACGCTGGCTGTTGTCGGGCAGGACCCGGCGGTAGTCAGGGAATTCACCGTCGACCAGGCGGATCATCAGGGTGAGGTCGTCGGTCTTGAGGGTCGCGGAGCGGTCGCCGAAGACGACATGCCAGATGCCCTTGTCGTTGTCGATGAGCTTGCGAATCTCAGAGAGCGCCTTGCGGGGAAGCAGCATTCGACGACCCATTCCGAACTCACCCTCAAACGGGGTCTCGGAGTAGGACAGGCGGCTTCCGTCGGTGGTGACCACGCGGAGGCGGCTGCCGTCGCTGGTCTTGACCTCCTCCATGTGGGCGCCGTTGATGCCGTAGCGGTTGTCGTCGGTGCAGACAGAGAACGAGGTCTCCTCGATGATCCGCCGCAGCGTGTTGCCGTCGATGGAGAGCGAGGACTTCTCGGTGCTGGCCGGCTGGGGCGGGAAGCTCTCAGCGCCCATGCCGACGACCTGGAACTGGGCGTTGCCGCAGCGGACCTGGAGCCGGTTGCCGGCGATCGACTGCAGATGAACGGTCGGTTCTGGCAGCGAGCGGGCAATCTGGAAGAAGCTCTGAGCATCCACACTCAGCTCACCTTCGGCCTGAATGCGGGCTTTATAGCCAGCAACCAAGGTGAGCATTGTGTCGGTTGCTGTCATGTTGAGGGTGTCACCCTGTGCACTTAGCATGACATGAGCCAGCGCGAGGTTGGTCGTTCGTCGCTCGACGACACCCTGAACCCGAGCCAGTCCGCGAATGAGCTCAGTGCGATCGATGTAGAGGTCCATCACTTTCTCCTCGGGCGCATCCATGTCCTCAACGCCGTCTATGATCTATGTAGATCAGTAGAAGATCTCTTCTTAATTAGTAGTAGATCAATAGGGGCTGTGGATAGTGTGGAAAACCCGGATTTATAGGATTTGTACTGGCGTATTTTGAGGGGTGATCTGTGGAGTAAGCTGTGGTCGGGTTGGGGATGAAATGTGCACAAGTCCGCCAGGCGGGGTTGTCCCCAATTCATTCGCAGGCCGTCCATAACCGAATCCATAGAATTCGGAGGGTTTTCCACAGCCAGATTTCGACCGGATTGCCTCTCAGGGGCATGTGCAGTTCTGCCATATGTGCTCCAAAAACCCGCTCGGGGATCCCGAGATGGGGATCCCCACAGAGATCCCCACAGGCTGTGGATATCTATGGGGATTCTCTGACATTCAGGCAGTGTTCCACAGGCTGTGGATCTTTCTGTGGAAATCTGGGGCACAGAAGGGTCAAGTTCCCCACAGAACGCTCCACAGGGTGGGGACAACTCCGATCACCACGGCAGGCGTCGGTCCTGACCGGTGTGTAGAACCTTGACATTATTCTTGCATTTGATTTTGTTGTTTGAGCCGCCGGACCTCAATTCGCAGGCCGCCCAGGAACGCAACGGGACCCGTCGAGGGCTGTGGCGCAGGTGATGAGGGCACCCTCAGGATGGACTCCGAGAGGGAGTGCGAGGCGTAGCCGCTGGGAAGTCGCAGCTCTGTTTCACTGCGACCACGGAGAGGCCCCACAGCGAGATCAGAGCCCAGGGCTGGACTACCCGCCCAGCGGACTCAGCCTGACCCCTGCCGTGAATCCCCACCCTGCGGCCGCACGTCGGCAGCCTCAGCGACTCGTCCTGCACCCCGACGTGCGTCGAATGGTTGCAAGGGTGCTGGTGAGTGCAGGGATGTCAGACCCACTACCGGCCGAGGTTGCGCTCCAGCAGCCGGATCGTGTTCTGGGTGTCAGCATCCCGCTCCAGCAGACCGCGAATCCGCTTGCAGGCATGCTGAACGGTCGCGTGGTCGCGGTCGTTGAACACCCGGCCGATGTCTGGGAAGGAGAGGTCGGTGTGCTTGCGGATCATCCACATCGCGACATGGCGAGGGCGCACGAACTGCTTGAGGCGTCGCTTGCCCTTGATGTCGACGACCTTCACGTTGAAGAAGTTCGCGACGGTCTGGATGATCTCATCGGCGCTGAGCAAGTGGGGCTCGTCGGCGAGGACGTTGCCCAGGTACATGCGCGCGAAGTCGATGGTCGGCTGGCTCTTGTGGAGCCGGCAGAGGGCCTTGAGGCGGTTGAGCACTCCCTCCAGCTCTCGGATGTTTCCCCGCACCCGACTGGCGATGTACTGGGCCAGCTCCGAGGACAGCTCCATCTCCATGCCCTCCGCCTTCTGCTGGAGGATGGCGAGCATGGTCTCCATGTCCGGCGGCTGGGTGTCGGCGAGCATGCCGCTCTCGCACCGGGTCCGCAGCCGGGGCTCGAACATCTTGATCTCGCGGGGCAGGACGTCGGAGGTGAACACGATCTGTCGGCCGCGCTCCTTGAGCCACTCAAACGTATGGAACAGCTCCTCCTGGGTGCGGTCCTTGCCGGTGAGGAACTGCACGTCGTCCATCAAGAGCATGGTCGGCCGCTTTCGGTAGCGCTCCCGGAACTCCGACATCCGTCGGTAGCGCAGGGCATCGATGAGGTCGTTGGTGAAGCGCTCGGCGGTCACGTAGAGGATGTGCGAGTTGGGCTCGACGCTCTTGATGTGGTTGCCGATGGCGTGCAGCAGGTGGGTCTTGCCAAGCCCGGTTGATCCGTAGATGAACAGGGGATTGTACTGCCGATCACCGGGTGACTCCGCGACCGCCAGTGAGGCGGCGTGGGCGAACTGGTTGCAGGCCCCCACGACGAAGTTGCTGAAGATCTTGTCGTCGCTGACCCCGCTGGCGACCGGTGCCCGCTTGGTGATGACAGGCTCATCGGGCTCGGCGAGCAGGATCTGCTGAGGGCTCTGAGGGGTGGGGGCTTCCTCCTGCGGCTCCGGCGGCTCGTTGCCGATCTGGAAGCGGATGGTGATCGGGAAGCCGAGCTCCTCGCGGAGGGCGTTCTGCAGCGTGGTCCCGTAGTTGGACTGCACCCAGTCCCGGTAGTAGCGGTTGGGAACCTGGAGGCTGATCTGATCAGCGGTGTGACTCACGAACTGGATCGAGCGGATCCAGATCGCGTAATTCTGCGGGCCGAGGGTTTCCTTCAGGGAGCCCTTTACCTGGTTCCAGATCTGCTCCATGCGCTTTTCCGCTCCCCATTGTCGTCAGTGGGTGCCGGGCTGTCGTCGCCGCACCGCAACCCGCTGAGGTTAACAGGCCCGACCCGGATCTCACAATGCCGTACAGCGGGGGCTTGACCTGAGCGCCATGGCTGAATAGTTCGGGTCACTACACGGGCCTTTTTGTGTCTGGTGCGCGCGCAGGCGACCTGCCTCCCCGCTCCATCCCCGAAGGCCACATCATACCAAATATCAGGAGTATTCTCCCGTGAAACGCACCTACCAGCCGAGCAACATCAAGCGCAAGCGCAGCCATGGCTTCCGAGCCCGCATGTCCACCCCCGGTGGCCGCAATGTGCTGTCCCGTCGGCGCGCCAAGGGCCGCAAGCGGCTGGCTCCGACCGTCGGCAACAAGCGAACCTGATCCCCAGTTGTGACTCCTGAGCCTGTCAATCTGATTGGGTTCTCCTGGCAACCGGAGATGCGGCTGAAAAAGTCGCGTGATTTTCGGCGCGTTCAGGGTCGGGGTCGCAAGATCCGTCAGCCCAATCTCATGCTGCTCGTCCTCCCCGGACAAAGCGGCCAGACCCGGATCGGGCTGACAGTCAGTCGTCGGGTAGGGAACGCTGTGGTCCGCAATCGCGTCAAGCGCTGGCTGAGAGAGGGCCTGAGACAAAAGTATCCTGAGATATCAGGGTGCTTTGACGTCGTTGTGATTGCCCATCCCTCGGCTGCAACGTCCGATCAGGCCGAGATCAGCCGACAACTCACGGCGGCGCTGGACATGGCTCAGCTCCCACCCAGGCCTCGGGGCCGGAAGAAGGGTGCGCGCCGATGAGTCTGCCGTCTGATCTTGTCGTCTGGACAGTCCGTGGCTACCAACGGATGATCTCGTACTACACGCCACCGGTCTGTCGGTTCCATCCCACCTGCAGCCAATACGCTGTCACTGCGCTTCGGGTCTACGGCCCGGTGCGCGGCACAGCCATGGCTTCCTGGCGGATCCTCCGGTGCAACCCGTTCCATCCCGGCGGGTACGACCCGGTTCCGCAGGAACACCATCAACCTGGCGAGGCCCTCCACACGGAGGATGCGCCCTTGCTGGTGCCTGACCTGAGTCAGGAACAACCGGATTCCATGTCAGGAGACAAGGTTGGGTAAAGACACCGATCGCCGTGCACTGATCGCGATCACGCTGTGCATCGCGGTCTACTTTTTCTGGATGAGCCTCTTCCCGCCACCCCAGCCGCTCGCTCCGATCGGCGACGGGGTGACCGACGGGATTGACGATCCAGCCCCCACTCCCGGAACACCAGCCACTCCCACGACCGTGCCGTCGGTGGCTGTCACACCGCCGCCTGTGATCGCAGTGCCGGAGAACGAGTTCGACCTCAACGCCAGCAAGTGGCTGGGCAACGTCCACTCCAGCGAGGGTGCGATTCGCGGTCTCGCGTTGACCGACTACACCGCCGCAGTGGAGGTCACCCCGCTGTACTCCTGGCTGATGGACGGCATGGAAGGGGAGGACGGCTGGCAGCCCTACCAGGGCGGCACCGATCCCCACGCCCTGCTCACTGAGCGCGGTGCGCTGCTGCTCGCGGGCGCTGGCGACCTGAACCCGTCTCAGGGCTACATCCTGGAGTCCCGCTCCGGCACCATCATCGCGACCCACACCGATCCCTCTGGGCTCTCCATCGTCAAGGAGTACGCCCCCGGCAGCAGCGCGTTTGAGATGGACGTCAAGGTCACCTTCACCAACAACACCGCTCAATCCATTGATCGGCTGTGGGTGGGCGTGGCTGACGAGATGAGCGGAGATGCCGGTCGGTTCTCCAACGCCATCCGCCCGCTGGCTCACGTCGACGGCGGCGTGGAGCACTTCGACGATCTCGAAGACCTCATCGAGGCCGCCGAGCTGGTCAGCGAAGCACCGGCCTGGTTTGGTGTGGGCGACCGCTACTTTATGAGCGTGCTGAGGCCCGCGGAGGGCTCAGGATTCGGCAGCCTCATCGTCGATGACCTCCCCGGTAGCGGAGACATGACGCGCTATGGCGCGTTTGCAATCTCCAACCAGTCGCTCGATGCCGGCGCCAGTCGCACCGTCACCCTGCACGCCTACATGGGGCCCAAGCAGCTCGACATCCTGGAGTCGAT
This sequence comes from Myxococcota bacterium, assembly GCA_047621685.1. Classification (GTDB taxonomy): domain Bacteria; phylum Myxococcota_A; class UBA796; order UBA796; family UBA796; genus JAQXDW01. The sequence continues at coordinate 33,781 of JBLHNG010000009.1, forward strand.
CAGCCCAGAGCTGGGCGACGCGGTGGAGCTGGGCTGGTTTGGATTCTTCGCGCGCATCCTGCTGTGGATGCTGAAGATCTTCCAGTCTGGGGTGATCAACTGGGGTGTGGCCATCCTGCTGCTGACCCTCATCGTCAAGCTCGCGTTCTTCCCACTGACCCAGAAGGCGTTCACCAGCAGCCGCCGGATGCAGGCTCTGCAGCCGAAGCTCGCCGCCCTCAAGGAGAAGTACAAGGACAACAAGGAGCTCCAGACACAGGAGACGATGAACCTGTTCAAGGAGAACGGGGTCAACCCGATGGGTGGTTGCCTGCCGACCCTCATCCAGTTCCCGGTCTGGATTGCCCTGTACAATGTGATGCTCTACAGCGTCGAGTTGTACGACTCTTCCTTCCTATATTTGTTGGATCTCACCGCGGAAGACCCCTACGGCGTCCTGCCGATTGTCTACGCGGTCTTGATCCTGGGACAGCAGCGCATGATGCCGATGGGCAACATGGATCCCGCTCAGCAGCGCATCATGAAGTTGATGCCGCTGATGTTCGCTGCGTTCATGTTCACCTTCCCGAGCGGCCTTGTGCTGTACTTCTGCTGCAACATCCTGCTGACCATCGGCCAGCAGTGGCTTATCAACCGGCAGATCAAGATCGACGTGCCCCCTGCGGCCTGAGACTGGAGATTCACGATGACTACAATTCCCGAGGGTGCTGTTACCGCTGAAGGGCGGACCCTCAACGAAGCCCTCAAGCTGGCTTCCTCTGATCTGGGAGTGCCGGCGATGTCGGTCACCTACAAGATCGACCGCGCGCACTTCCTCAGCGCGAGCGGCACCAGCACTGGCAAGAGCACCGTCAAGATCGCTGCCTGGGCAAGCGACCCGGCGGAGACCGCTGGCGCAGAAGCAGCCCGGCTGTGGCTGACTGGCCTCATCGAGAAGATGGGCTTTGAGGCAAAAGTCGGTGTCCGCCTGGGCACCGAGAAGCACGCCACTCTGCTCGTGGACTCGGAGTCCGGCCGTCACCTGGTCGGTCACGAGGGCACCACGCTCCTCGCCATCCAGCAGATGCTGGAGGCAGCCATGTCTGTCGAGCACGGCGACTGGAAGCTCCGCATGGACATCGGCGGTCAGCTCAGCGCTGGTCAGGAGCGCGAAGAGCGTCGGGACGACCGTCGGGACGACCGTCGGGACGACCGCCGGGATCGTGGAGACCGCGGAGATCGCGGCGACCGTGGTGACCGTCGAGGCCGTCGGGATGACCGCGGAGATCGCGGCGACCGTGGTGATCGTCGAGAGCGCAACGATCGCGGAGATCGCGGTGGCGAACGTCGGGGCCGCCCGCGTCGCTCCGATGAGGATGTCGCTGCTCTCGAGCGTCTGGCCCAGAAGCTGGCTGCCCGGGTGCTGGAGGACGGCAAGTCCGTCGACATCCGCCAGACCCTCAACTCCTTCGAGCGCCGCATCGTGCACATCACGATCGCGGAGATCGACGGTGTGAGCACTGCGAGCTTCATGGACGGCGACGACAAGCGGGTCCGCATCCTGCGCGAAGGCGCCGAAGAGTAGGTCCCGTCACGGTGGACACCATCGTTGCCCCGGCCACCCCGATGGGGCGGAGCGGGGTGGCGATGCTCCGCCTGAGCGGCCCTGAGGCGAAGACCATCGCCTCGGCGGTCTGCCCAGGTGGTCCACCCTGGCGACCCCGTCGGGTCAGCCTGCGCACTGCGATCGGTCCAGATGGGCCGATTGACGCGCTTCTGGTGGTCTGGATGCCCGGACCCCGCAGCTTCACCGGCGAAGACGTCGTGGAGCTGTCCTGCCACGGCAACCCGGTGATCATCGAGCTTTTGCTGTCGGTGCTGATCGAGGCCGGCGCACGCATGGCCCGACCTGGGGAATTCACCCGGCAGGCGCTGCTCAGCGGGCGCACCACCCTGCTCGGCGCGGAGGCCCTGCGCTCCCTGATCGCCGCGACCTCTCCAGCGGGGGTCGCCCTGGCTCATGCTGGCATGGGCGGTGCCACCGATGCACTGTCGGCGTCGCTGTCCGAGGCGCTGCTCGATCTGGCCGCGGAGTTGGAGGCGCGGCTGGATCACCCGGGCGATGAGCTGGGCTATGACGATGATCTTGCGGTGATCGCCGGGCTGCATGGTGTCGCGGAGCGCGCGGGTGCGGCGGCGATGTCCTGGCGGGCGGGTCGGGTTCGCATCCAGGGGGCGACGGTTGCCCTGATTGGATCGGTCAACGCTGGGAAGTCGAGCCTGTTCAACCGGCTCGTCGGCACCGGGCGCGCCCTGGTCAGTCCCACACCGGGCACCACCCGGGATGTCGTGGAGCGCAGCGTGCTGCTCGATGGCTTGGAGGTTCGCTACCTCGACACCGCCGGAGAGCGCGGTGAGACCAACGATCCCATTGAGGCCGCCGGGATCGCGCTGGGGCGGACGATGACCGCCGAGGCCGACCTGCTGCTGCTGCTCACCCCGCTCAGTGAAGCTCCCTCACCGGCCTGGCCCGAGCTGCTCGATCGCACCGCTGCCTTCCCCCGGCTGCGCATCGGCACCCACGCCGACCTGCCCGCTCACGCCTCCGCCCCGCCGGTCGATCTGAGTGTCAGCAGCACCACTGGAGACGGGGTGGCCGTGCTGAAGGCCGCGATTCGGGCGCGGCTGTCGGCGGGAACCACTGGCGGCGAGCAGCTTGTGGTGCTCAGTCAGCGACAGCACGACCTGTTCCGCACGGTCGCTGAGCATGCCCGTCAGGCCGCCGAGGCCCTCGCTTCGATCCTCGGCCCGGCCATCGCTGCTGAGGAGGTCACTGCCGCCCTGGAGCGCCTTGCGGAGCTGTCGGGAGAGGATGTGCGTGAGGCGGTGCTCGATCGGCTGTTCGCGCGGTTCTGTATTGGAAAGTAGTGGCTGACGATTCGTGGAGAGGTGCGGAGGCGGGGTGAGCCCTACGAAGCCGGTCAGGTGGCTGCCTTCCTCTCTGTACTGACCATAAAGTTCGACAAGTGCCGGTCGGAGACGGGCTGATTGTCGATTCGGGGAGCGGCGCGGGGACGGGGTGAGTCCGACGAAGCCGGTCAGGTGGCTGCCTTCCCCCCTAATTTTGTTGATTGTATTGTTTTGGATCG
>JBLHNG010000010.1:0-34282 GCA_047621685.1 Myxococcota bacterium
CCCGGAAGCGTGTCCGCCCATGCCGTCGGCGACGACAAACAAACCGTTCTCAACGTCAATCAAGAGGTCGTCTTCGTTGTTTTCTCTGACCGGGCCGGGATCGGTCCGTGCGAAAGCTTCCAGAATCATGGGCCTGCTCATCGTAGATTATCGAATATAGTCCGAATCTGTCCTCAACTATCCGAATCACACCAACCGTGACCACACCCTCGCTAACGCCAATTCCAGCCGCTGGCGATACCGTCGGTAGATACCGCGTTGTTCAAGAACTCGGACGCGGGGGAATGGCGGTGGTCCTGGAAGTCTCCCGGATCGAAGACGGGGCGCGGTGCGCCATGAAGTTGATGCTTCCGGCGATCCGGAGCGCAGATGTCATGGAGCGATTTCGTCGGGAATTCCATGCACTGTCGCAGCTGAACCATGTCAACGTCCTGGAGGTCTTCGAGAGCGGGCTGTCCGGGGAGCGTCCGTACTTCGTCATGGAGCTTCTGGAGGGCGTTGATCTGAGAGAGGAGGTTGATCGCTGGCGATCCCGCCCTCCTGCACAGCGATTTAAGAGCGCCCGCAGCGTGCTTGTCCAGGTCTCCCGCGCCCTGGCCTACATCCACCAGCGTGGACTCGTCCACCGCGATGTCACCCCCAGCAACATCATGATCCGACCGGATGGAACGGCGAAGCTGATGGACTTCGGGGTGGTCAAGGAGCCCGGGGGCGACCTTACGGTGGCCGGCGAGGTGGTGGGCACGGTGGCCTACATCGCCCCGGAGCAGATCAAGGGAGAGGCCGTCGATGCCCGGGCGGACCTCTACAGCCTCGGCGCGGTCCTCTACCTGTGCCTGACCGGGCGGCGTCCGTTCAACGCCCGAACCCTGGCCGGCTACCTCGACAAGCACCTCAACCGCCCGCCCCGCCCCCCGCGCGAGCTGGCCCCGACCGTGCCACGGCAACTCAACGACATCTGCATGCGCCTGCTGGAGAAGGAACCCGCCGACCGCTACGCCTCGGCGACCCACCTCCTCTACGTCCTCGGAGAGGCCCGCAGGACCGATGCCCCGCCGATGGTCGGGCGGACCGGCGAGCTGTCCCGAATTCGGGAGCACCTCGCGGAGCTGGATCGCGGCGGAATGCTCGTCGTAGAAGGCGCCAGCGGGATGGGGTGCAGCCGGCTGGTCGCCGAGACCATCGCCCATGCCCGACAGCTCGGCATCGCGGTCACCAGCAGCCAGAACCAGGCCCCTGACCAGCCCTCGTTCTCCGGACTCCGCGCCCTCTACCACGACCTCGCCGTCGATCACGATGCCCCCCCGGCCCTCGCGGCGGTGTTTGGTGGGTCCCCGGTCAGCGGAGATCCAGAGCGTCAGGACCTGTGGGGGCTGTGCGCTGGTTTTCGGGAGCTGATCCGAGCTGCCGGGCCGCGGCTCATTGCCCTGGAGGACATCGACCGCGCCGACCGGGGCACCTGCGAGGTCGTGGAGTACCTGCTGCGCAACCTCGCCGATGCGCCAGTCGTCTTCCTGCTCAGCCGACGCCCGGTGACCGGGGTCGATCCGCTCCGCCGGATGCTCACCGCCCCGCGCACCACCCACATCGTCCTGGAGCCGCTGACCGCCTCTGAGGTGGAGCAGATGCTGCTGTACCGGGTCGACGACGATCCCCGGGTGCTCCCCCTCGCCGGTCGGCTGTGTCGGGAGGGCGGGGGCAATCCGTTCATCATCGAGCGCATGCTCGGCGGGCTCCAAGACGCCGGGATCATCACCGAGCGCCGGATCATCCTGGCCCCCCAGGACATCCTCACCGCCACCCTGCCCATCCCCCGCTCGGTGAGAGAGGCCCTCGATCGCCAGCTCAGCGGTCTCAGCGCCGATGCCATCGCCCTCGCCCGCCTCATCGCCCTGGCCCGCGAAGAGATCAACATGGAGCTGCTGCGGCAGGCCTGGCCGGGCCAGGAAGGGGTCTTAGAAGATGCGATCGCGGCCCTGCTGGAGGCCGGTCTGGTTCGCAAGCGGCTGGTGGGCGAAGACGATCGACTGGAGCTGGTCCACCTGAGGCTCCGAGATGTCCTGATCGACGGGCTGCCCGCAACGACCCGCACTGCCCTGCACCGCCGACTGGGCCTTGCCCTGGAGCGCATGCACCGCCACAACATCGAGTCGATCGTCGAGCGGCTGGCCCAGCACTTCGACGAAGGCGACGTGCCGGCCAAGGCCTACCCCTACCTCATCCAGGCCGCCGAGAAGCTCCAGGGACGCACGTTCGTCTCCGAGGCGATGCGCTACCTGGATCGGGCGCTGGCTCTGGAGCCCCGAGCCCGGGAGTTCCTGCCGCTGGTCGAGGCCGAGAAGCGCCGGGCGGATCTGGTGCTGCGACGGGCGAACGCCCTGTACCACCTCGGTCGCTGGGAGGAGTCCCGTCAGCAGGCCCTCGACGCCGACGCCTACGCCCGGGAGCTGGGCTACTCCGCACTGATCGCTCGAACCGCCGTGGAGCTGGCCCGCCAGGACCGGGCGATGAACGATCACGAGTCCGCCCAGGAGCACCTCGTCCGCGCCATGGAGCATGCGGAGGCCGCCGACGATCCCCGGCTCAAGATCGTGCCGCTGTACGAACAGAGCGCGATCCACTGGGCCGCCGGAGACATGGTCGGTGCGCGGGCACGGCTGGCGGAGGCCCACGGGCTGAGCGAGAACTACAACGACCGCAGCGGACTCGCCCTGCTCAGCAACGGCCTCGGTGTGCTGGCGATGTGCGAGGGGCGCTCCGCAGAGGCGCGCCGCTACTTCAACCAGGCCATCGACGTCAGCGAGAAGGAGGGCCTCATCGAGCGGCTCTCCATCGCCCGCACCAACCTCGCTGAGCTGTGCCACTGCGCGGGCAATTTCCGCAAGGGACTCGCCCTGGCAGACCGCACGATCAACGAGTCGTTGGAGGTCAACCACCGCAACGGGGTCGGCATGGGTCTGCGATACCGGTCGATCCTCCTGGGCGATCTCGGTCGGCATGCCGAAGCCGACGAGAACGCCACCGAGGCGGTCGCCATCCAGCAGAGCCTCGGACATCAGGAGGAGGAGCTGGCCAGCAAGGTCGCCCTGGTCCGGGTGGTGCTGGGGCAGGGCAACCTCCACCGCGCCGACGCACTGCTGGAGAGCTGCCTGACGCTGGCTCAGGAGTTCGACACTGAGGGCTACATGCCGATCATCCGGGCCTGGCGGAGTCGGCTGCTGATCACCTGCGGACAACGAGACGCCGCGATCGCCGAGCTGGAGCAGGCAGAGGGCACCGGGCGCAGCTGGCCCCACCAGCGCCTGAGGCAGCTGCTGAACACCGCCCGGGCCTGGGGGCTGGTCGGTCGGGTGGAGACTGCTGCGGAGCTGGCCGACACCGCACTGCGCCTCGCGGACTCCTGCGGCTACCGGTACTACGCCATGCGCGCCCGCCAGATCCTCACGGAGGTCCTGCCCAATGAGGCAGCGGTCTCCCGGCACCGCAGGGTCGCCGAGGCCCTGGCCCGCTCCCTCGCCGCGAGCCTCTCTCAGGAAGACGGCGCGAGCTTCCTCTCCCGCCAGGGTCTCCAGCCCCTCCCGCACACCCGACGCCGGCTGCGCACCCGAAGCTGAGGGTCTGTTTCCCGACCGCCCCTGACGCCCGGGGTACACTCCACCCATGGATTCCTACGTCACACCGCCGCCGCTACCCGGCGACCGAGTGGGCGAATACACCCTCATCGAGGTTCTCGGTGTGGGCGGCAATGCCACCGTGTATCGGGCGTCTTCTGAGGCCCGCCCGATCATCGCGCTGAAGATCCTCCACCCGGGCAAGATCGACACCGACGAGAACCGTCGCTTCCGGCGGGAATTCCTCACCCTCCAGAAGCTGCGCCACCCCGGGGTGGTGGTGGTCTATGAGTTCGGACAGCACGGCGACTACCCCTGGATCGCCATGGAGTATGTCGAGGGCATCGACCTGGACTCCTGCATCGACCGATGGCGCGCCGCGCCGAGTCCGGATCGGTTCGAGGCGGTGGAGCTGATCTTCCACAACCTCTGCGAGGCGCTGGCCTACGTCCACGAGCGCGGACTCATCCACCGCGATCTCAAGCCCTCCAACGTCCTGCTGACCGCCGACGGGATCCCCAAGCTGTCGGACTTCGGGGTGGTCAAGGCCGCCGGCAGCGTGGACACCCACCTGACCATGGCCGGTCGGCTGGTGGGCACGGTCGCGTTCATGGCGCCCGAGCAGATCATGGGCGACCCGATGGACTCCCGGGCGGACCTCTACAGCCTCGGCGCAGTCCTCTACCTGATGCTCACGCTCATCCGCCCCATCGAGGCGGACTCCATCGCCGGCTACCTCGCCCGGCACCTCACCCACGTCCCCCGGGCCCCCGCCGAGATCGACCCGCGCGTCCCCCGGCACCTGGAGCGGATCTGCGTGCGGCTGCTGCTCAAGGACCCCGCCCAGCGGTACTCCTCCGCCCGTCAGGTCCTCGAAGTGCTCGCCGAGGGTCTGCCAGCCTCTCGCCCGCCAGTCCACGGGCGGGACCCCCTGCTCAGCGGCCTGCTCGTCCGGCTCGATGCGCTCCAGGACGGCACCGGCGGGGTGGTCATCCTCTCGGGCAACCGGGGCTCGGGCAAGTCCACCTTCCTGGTGGAGCTGGCAGAGCGGGCGCGCTCGGCTGGCAATGACCTCGTGCAGTGCTCGGGCAGCGATCCCGATCCACTGGACCGACTCGCCGAGCAGCTCCCAGCACTCTACGAGCAGAACGACCCGCTCTCCCGCATCGTCTACTCCGTCAAGATCCGCCCGCTGACCCTGGTCATCGACGACCTCGATCAGCTCCCCGAAGAGGCCCTCCGTCAGCTCTCCGCAATGATGCGCGACCTCATCGCAGTCGACGGCGAGCGCCTGCTGGTCATCGGCGCGATCACCCAGGAGGAGGGCGCGCGGGGGGAGGGCTACCTGCTGAGCCTGATGCGGGGCTCGACCACCGGGCTGACCCCAGAGCGCATCGTGCTCGATGGCCTCGATCGCCGGGCAACCATCGCGCTGGTCCGAGACCGGGGAGTCGGCGGCGCGGCAGGGGCGGCCCTGGGTCACCGGCTGTTCGAGGAGCTGCACGGCCACCCCGGCGCCATCCTCGATCAGATCACCGCCCTGGTCGCCGCGGGCTGGATGGTCTCCACGATGGAGGGCGACCTGAGGGCCACCCGGAGCATCGACGAGCTGCGAGAGGCCCCGCTGCCGGTCTCCGATCGCATCCGGGACACCACCACCGTCCGCCTCTCCCTGCTCCCCCTCGCCGCACGGGCGATCCTGGAGGTCCTGGTCGTCCTGAACATGGAGGGCACCGCAGCGCTGATGGGTCGGCTGACCGAGCTGGACCCGGGCACCGTGAGCCAGGGGGTCGGGGTGCTGCTGGAGGAGGGCATGGTCACCAGCCGGATGGAGGGCGCGACCGAGGTGCTGTCGCTGGCCGAGGATCAGAACCGCAACCAGCTCTACGCCACCATCGAGCCCGAGCACCGTGCCTCGCTGCACATCCGCATCGCTCGGACCCTCCGCCGACGGAGCCGACGACGGCTCGGTCCGATGGCCGGCATCATCGCCCGCCACCTGATGCAAGGGGGGCAGGTCGCCGAGGCCTGGCCGCTGCTGCTCATCGCCGCCCAGCGCAAGATGCGCTCCGGAAAGGTCATCGCGGCCCGGCGGCTGCTTCGGCTGGCGATGGATGCCCGCCCCGCCGCTGAGAAGGGCCTATCTGGAGACGAGCTGAGCCGCAACCTGAGGCTGCTGTACACCCTGGAGGGCGAGACCCTGGAGCGGGCAGGCGACCTCACCGGGGCGGTGAAGGCCTGGGAGAGCGCCCTGGTCGCCGCAGAAGACGAAGGCGATCAGCAGACCATCGCCCGGATCCGCTCTGGTCTGGGGCTGGCGTTCAACGCCCAGGGCGACATCGGGGCCGCAACCGCGGGGCTGGAGCAGGCGATCACCGCGCTCCAGCGTGGGGATCCGATGTGGCCGCGGGTGGCCCGTGCCCTGGCCAGCGCGCGCCTGGAGTCCGGACAAATCGACGGCGCCGAGGGGCTGTGGCGGGACCTCCTGGAGCTGAGCCGGGCCACCGACTCGGCCTCCCTTCGGGCAGAGGCGGTCGCTGGACTCGGCATGATCAGCCTCGCCCGGGGTCAGCTCACCGAGGGTCGGAAGCGCCTGGAGGGTGCGCAGGTGCTGCTCCACGGACACGGCACCGACCTGGAGCAGGCCCGACGGCTGCTGCTGCTGAGCGAGCTGGACCACGCCGCCGGGCGACTGCTGGAGTCCCGCCGACGTGCTCGGGAGGCCGAGGGGCTGGCCCGGGAGGTTCCCCGAGTGTTGACCTGCGTGCGCTGCCTGGGCATGGCGGCGTGGGCGTCCTGGGCGATGGGCGAAGACGGCGAGGCCGCCCGGCTGGTGCGCAGCGGGGCCTCACTGCTGGACGCCCGGGGGCTGAAGGGCTCTGCGGAGGAGCTTCGCGCACAGCTCCCCCTCGCCCGGACCTGGGCTTTGCTAGGCAACCTCGACCGCGCCCGGGCGGTCCTCCCCGCCGATCTCAACCTCGACGAGCGCGGTCTCGACGACCCCGACGGCCAGCGCCGCGCCCTGCTCGCCCGCCTCACCGTCAGCCAGGGTGCCGCCCAGGCCCGCGCCATGGCGCGGGACGCCCTGAGCCGAACCCCCGCCGCCCTTCCCTGGGCCGCGGCCCGGATCGAGCTGGACGCCGCCCACGCGCTGAGCACCCTGGGCGATCGAGCAGAAGCCATCGTCGCCCTGAGGCGCGCGGAGGCCCGGCTCGTCAGCGGCGAGCTGTCGCTGCTGGCCCTGGAGGCCGCCCGGCTGGGGCGAGCGCTGGGACTGGGTGGCGAGTACGGCACCCGGGTGGAGCACTTGAACGCGGTGCTGGAGGCAGAGCTGTCCGAGCAGAGCAGTCCCTCGAGTCGTTGGGGATAGTTTCACCGACTGGTGGGGAGCGAAAAGGCAACCCTGCTGGCAAGGTGAAAAAAGAAGCTGATACATTGCCACCATGATCGCGACAGGTCACCGGGAGCGGACGTGGCAGAGCCGGATCCAGAACACCTTGAGATGGCGGGTGTGACTCTCAAACCTGGGGATCACATCGGACCATACCGATACGAGCGCCCCATCGGGAAGGGCGGGATGGCCAACGTGCTGCTTGCTCGGGATCCCGGTGGAGATCCGGTCGCGCTCAAGGTGCTCAAGGCCAGCCGGTTTAAGACCGGGCTCACCCGATTCCGACGCGAATTCCGCGCACTCGCCCGACTGCGCCACCCCAACGTCATCGCCGTGGAATCCTACGGCGACATCCACGGCCACCCCTACATCGCCATGGAGTATGTCGAGGGCACCGACCTGCACAAGACCATCCGCGGCTTCCGGGAGATCTCCCCGGAGCGGCGGTGGAAGCGCATTGAGGAGATCCTCATCGATATGGCCCGCGCCCTGGAGTACATCCACCGACGCGGCCTCATCCACCGGGATCTCAAGCCCTCCAACATCCTCATCGACCGGGAAGGCCGCTGCCGACTGACGGACTTCGGCATCGTCAAGGACCTCGATCCGTCCTCCGACGCCCACGTCTCCAACACCCTCGTCGGCACCTGGGCCTACGCCTCCCCCGAGCAGATCACCGGCAAGCCGCTGGACCACCGCAGCGACCTCTACAGCCTCGGGGTCATCCTCTACGCCTGCCTGACCGGGCGGCGGCCGTTCTCCGCCAAGAACATGTCCGGCTACCTCGACCTGCACCAGAAGCAGGCCCCCCGCCCGCCATCCACCCTCTACCCGGCGGTGCCTGAGATCTTCGAGCGCATCTGCCTGCGACTCCTCCAGAAGGCCCCCCGAGATCGCTACCAGTCCGCTCGGGAGATCCTCGAAGAGCTGGAGAGCGCGGACGCCGAGGAGCTGCCCCCGGAGGTCGTCGCGAGCTGGAAGCCGCCGATGATCGGACGGAGCCGGGCGCTGGGTCGGGTCAGCGACATCATCTCCGCCCTGTCTCGAAGCGAGGGCGGCGGGGCGATGATCTGCGGTCCGGAGGGGGCCGGCAAGACCCGCCTCTTAGAGGTCAGCCTGGAGCATGCCGCCCTGATGGGCATCGGCGTACACCACATCCGCTGCACCCCCAACGAGGGCGCCCTGGAGACCGCCACCCGGCTGGCTGCCGCCCTGGGCCGGGAGCTGGGCCAGCAGGCACCGGCGGGGCTGCTCACCGTCAGCCAGATCCCGCCGTCCATGCGAATCGACGCCGACCTCCGCTACCAGCTGTTCGACGCGGTCCGAGAGACCCTGGAGACTCTGCTTGAGGATGGTCCCCGGATCATCGCCATCGATGACCTCCACCACGCCCAGCGTCCCTCCGTCGATCTGCTCGGCTACATCTCCCGCTCCCTGGTCGGCCGACAGCAGCTGCCGCTGCTCATCCTCGGCACTGTGCGCACCGACCTCGACAGCACAGCCATCCGTGCGCTGCTGGACGGACGGGTCCTCCAGGAGCCGCCCCAGCAGATCCACCTCCCGCCGCTGAGCCTGGACGAAGTCGGCCAGCTCGTCACCTCGCTGCTCGGCAGCCCGGTGGGCCTGCTCGCGGATCGACTGCACGCCGAGACCGAGGGCAACCCGCTGTTTGTCACCGAGTTCATTCGCTCCCTCATCCAGCGCGGCGCGATCCTGTTCAACGACGATGGCTCCATGGCGCTCGCGGAGGATCCCAAGCGGCTGGCGACCGGAGAGCTGGAGATCCCGGTGGGGGTGCGGGATGTGGTGAACCGCCGGCTGGAGCCGCTGTCGCCAGAGGACCGCGACATCGTCTCCATTCTCGCCGTCTCCGGGCGCCCCCTGGAGGCCGACGCCCTGCTCGATGTGCTCGGCGGGGACGACGACGACGCCCTGGATCGCATCGACCGGCTGATCGCGGAGGGCATCCTGGAGGAGCGCCGGGTCGGCCTGGAGCTGCTGTACGACTTCGCCCACCGCAAGTTCGGAGAGGTCATCGTCCAGGGACTGTCCGAGGGACGCCGGACCTCCACCCACCGCCATCTCGCCGTGGCCCTGGAGATGCTCCACGGCAAAACCCCCGCCAGTGCGGAGGCCGTCGGTGAGCACTACCGACAGGCCGGTGATCACGCCGATGCCTGGCGCCGACTCGCTCAGGCCGCCCGCTACCTCTGGCAGCGCTCCCTGCTGGGCGAGGCCGAGAAGATCATGACCCGCCTCTCCCCGATGGAGGCCACCGCCCGCGCCACCCTGCCGCCCGAGGACTACGCCCGGTTCCGCCGAGAGCTGCTCCAGATCCGCGGCGATCTCCACCTCAACCGTGGGGAGTGGCAGCAAGCAGCGGGCACCTGGCGGGCGCTGCTCCTGGCGGCTCGACAGGCCGGAGACTGGCGTCTGGCCGCTGAGGGAGAGCTGAAGCTCGGGCGCTCACTGCGGCGCCTGGGAGAGCGGGACGAGGGCACCCGGCTCATCCGCTCGGTGCTCCAGCGCGCCGAGGCCCGCGGGGATCACGGCGTGATGATCGACGCCCTCCACCAGCTCGCCGCCATCGCCTGGGAAGACGGCGACCTCGACGGCTGCGAGCGGCTCGCTGGCCAGGGCCTGATCGCCGCCACCAGCCCCGCGCTCCTCGGATCCCGCGCGCAGGTGCTGCTTGCCCTGACCACCGTGCAGGCCACCCGCGGTCAGCTCCAGGCAGCGACCTCCGGGCTGTCGGAGGCTGAGGGCATCCTCAAGAAGCTGGGGCGGAAGAACACCCGGGCGACCGTGCTGAGCAACCTCGCCGAGCTGCTGCTGTGGCAGGGGGAGCTGGCCGAGGCGATGATCCGGGCAGGCGAAGCCATCGCCCTGTCCCGGGAGGTCCTCCACCGCGAGGCCGAGGGCAACGCACTGCGGGTCCGGGCAATGATCCGCCTCGAACTTGGCGATCTGGAAGGAACTCAGGAAGACATCCTGCCGAGCCTCGCCCTCGCCGAGGAGCTCGGGCTGTCCGAGGATGTCGTCGCAGCGCGCTATGTCAGCGGACTGCTCAGCGTGCGTCGGGGCCAGCCAGAGTCCGCCCGAACCCACCTCCAGGCCGGCCTCATCGCGGCCAGAAAGCAGGACCCGGAGTCCTACGCCCCCAGCCTCCAGGCCCTGCTGGCGTGGTGCTGGTGTGCATTAGACAAGCCGGAGCTGTCTCACCGACTCCTGAGCAACCTCGCCAGCCGCCTGGACCAGCTCCCCACCCCCAGGCGCTGCCAGGTGATGCTGTATATGGCCCTTGCCCAGCAAGCTCTCGGAGACAACCCCGCCGCGCAGGTCTCTGCGAAGGGGGCCGGGCGACTGGCCACCACCTCCGGGCTCAAGGTGGTGGCACTTCGGGCGCGTGCGCGGCTATGCTCAATTGCACCGGATGACGAGGTCGCAACGACCGCTGCGGCGGGCGAGCGACTGGTGGCGGAGCTGCTCGCAGCAGTCCCCCAAGACCTCCGAGACACCTTCATCCACCAGCCTGATCTACTCTCACTCCTGTCCGCTCGCTGACGAGCCACCCACTTGAGTCCTTCGGATTTCCCCAGACGCATCGGTGACTACGTGCCAGAGCGCCTCCTCGGTCGGGGTGCGATGGCGGCGGTCTACCTGTGTCGGGCGCCCGACGGTGGGCCAGCGGCGCTGAAGTGGCTCGACCACCCCCACCCCCCGCTGCTGCGTCGGTTTCGGCTGGAGATCCAGACCCTCAAGAAGCTCGCCCACCCTGGGATCGTGCGGTTCCGGGACCACGGCGTGTTCGACGGCCGCCCCTTCCTGGTCATGGAGTACGTCGACGGCTCAGACCTCAGAGAGTACGCCCGAAAGCTCCATCTTCGTCCGCCCGCCGAGCGCTACTCCCGGTGTCGGACCGTCGGACAGGCCCTCGCCGAGGCCCTCGACGTGATGCACGGCCAGGGGCTCATCCACCGAGACGTCAAGCCCTCCAACGTCCTCGTCGACAGCGCCGGCCGGGTCGTGCTCACCGACTTCGGCGTCATCAAGGACACCGCCAGCGCCGACCACACCTCCGTCGGCCAGCTCATCGGCACGGTCGCCTATGCCGCCCCGGAGCAGATCCGCTGCGAGAAGGTCGGTCCCCGGGCGGACCTCTACGGCCTCGGCGCGACCCTCTACTACCTCCTCACCCTCGCCCGCCCGTTTGAGGACCTCGACCGCGGGCAGCTGCCGCCCCTGCCCTCGCGCTACGACCCCAACCTCCCCGCCGACCTGGAGGCGGTGATCATGCGGCTGCTGTCTCCGGATCCCCGCAGCCGCTACGTCGACGCCCGGGAGGTCGCTCGGGTGCTCTCCACTGGCGGGTCCTCGGACGTCTCCCTGGCTGGTCGGCAGCGCACCATCCACAAGGTCACCGCGCTGCTCGACCGGGTGCAGCAGGGCGAGGGGCTGGTGGTGTGCGCCCGGGGGGTGCCGGGGACCAATCGGGGCTGGCTCACCGAGACGCTGCTGCATGGTGCGAGGCGCCGGAAGCTCGGGGTCTGGACCCCACCAGAGACCGAGGCCAGCCTGCGCGCGCGGCTCTCCAGCGGCGAAGCCCTCCTCGGGGTGCTGCCGCCAGACTTCGAGTCCCCCGACGGCATTCCAGTCACCGAGATCCGCTTGGAACCGCTGGGCATCGCTGACGTGCGCCGTACCCTCGTCTCCGCCGCGCCGCTGACTGCGGATCCCGCGCGCGCCGCCGACCTCCTGTACCGCCTCACTGGCGGACTGCCCGCGCTGCTGATCCCGATCATCTCCCAGTACACCGATGGTGCCGCCCTCGTCCTGCCAGACGAGCTGCCGGAGCCAGACAGCGTGGCGGACTTCTTCGAGGGCCTCGACCTCGACGAGCTGGACCTGCTCGCGGCCATGGCGGCCATCAACATCCCGGCACAGGCGTCGCTGATCGAGGAGATCGCGATGATCCCGGCGAGCCCGGGTCTTCAAGACCTCAAGCGGCTGGGGCTGGTCCGGAAGACCGAGGGGCAGTGGCGACTGGCCGCGGGGCTGTTCGCCGCTTCCGCCCTCAGTCGCGCGCCGGATCCCGAGGGGCTCACCGAGCGCACCGACACGATCCGACGCAACTGGCAGGACACCCACCCAGCCCCGACCTCGGTGGAGGAGATCCTCGGCGCAACCCTCCTCCAGAGCGCTCGGGGAGAGCTGGCTGCGGCCCTCGCGGGCGCCCGACATGCCGTCGAAGCGAGCCTGGCCGACCGCAGCATGGAGTGTCGCGCCCGGTGTGTGCTCGGGCAGGTCCTGCTCGACACCGGCCTGCACGGCGAGGCTGCCCGACAGCTCGCCGACGCCACCGCGCTCGCCAAGGCCTCCGATCAGCTCCAGGAGCGCCGGATCAGCCACGCGCTCCGGGCACGGGCCACCCTGGAGGCCCGCCCTGGTCGTCCGGCCGCCGCCGCTGCGGTCGATCGCCTGCTGCCCCTGGTCTTAGAGGCCCGCACCCGCCCCCCGGATCCCACCGACGCCGCAGTCTTCTCCACCTGGGCGCGGGCCGCAGCAGCGCTGGGGGATCGCCGGGCGTGGAACCGGGCGTGGCGAGGCTGCACCGATCGGTTCCAGGCCGCCTCTCCGCTGGACCAGCGCCGGATGTGGCTGGCCCTCGCACAGTCCGCCGCCGCGATCGGCGATGCCCCCGCCGCGCTGTCTGCCCTGGAGCGCTTCGAGGTGGGAGAGCCCCTCGGCCTGCTGTCGTGGGAGGCCGGCAAGCTGCGCGCGGCCATCACCGGCACCGCTCCCCCGCCGACCAGCCCACTGGCTTACGGGCTTCGTCCAGAAGAGCTGGCCGCGCTCAAGCGACGCACCGTCCATGTCAGTGGGCGGATACACTCTGGTTCTTCGACAAGGTGAGACATGCCCCAGCCCACTCATGACAACATCGCCCCCCTTATTGCCGACCTCCAGAGCAGCGGTCGGAGCGTGCGGGTCGTCTTCCGCTGCCCGGTCTCCGGTGATCAGTTCAACGCCAACCACTCGGTCTCCGGTCGCCCCGCCGCCTCCTCGCAGCTCATGAACACCGCCAAGCGGTCGATGATGTACAGCCTCCAGCGTGCCGTCTCCTCGACCATCCGAGATGTCTTCGGCTACAACATGGTCGGCCGGGTCGCCTCGGATGTCGCTCGATCCGCCGTGCAGAGCGCCACTCAGAACACCAACCGCAACACCCTCTCCGACGCCGAGCAGCGCGACGCCACCCTGGAGGCCTTCAAGAAGGTCAGCCAGAAGTTCGTCTGGGACAGCAACCGCGGTCACTGGATCTCCGCCAAGTCCGCTGGCGAGCTGCTCTCTCCCTTCGAGCGCCAGCTCGGCGAGCACCCCGTCGAGCACAACTACGATCGCACCGTGCTCGCCCGGATGCTCGTGGAGGTCGCCCGTGCAGATGGTCGGCTGTCCAACGAAGAGAGCTCCTGGCTGACCGACTTCATCGCCCCGGACCTCGGCTCGGTTCGCGACCTCACCGCCCGCCCGCCGCTGTCCGGCCCGGAACTTGGAGAGGCATCCGCAGGCGGTCCCCGACAGACCATGTTGATGGTCGCCTGGACCCTCGCCCTCGCCGACGAGCACTTCGCTGATCAGGAAAACGCGGTCCTCCAGGGGTTCGCCAAGGGCCTGAAGCTCAACAGCAGCCAGGTGCAGACCGCCCGAACCTCCGCCCAGGGCTACATCCTCGATCAGGTGCTGGAGCGCATGTTCACCTGGGGCGGACACGACACCACCGCTCGCCAGCAGCTCATGGACCTCGCCAGTCGGCTGGGCATGAGTTCGCAGGAGGCTCAGGTCGCTGAGGCCCGATACCAGCGTCGAAAGGGCTTTGGCTGAGCACTCCCCTTCGTCGGATCTGTTATAAAAGCCCCCTCTCAGAGCCCCACTCCCCGGTTGTCCAATGTCGCGAAATCTTCCTGTCTTTCTCGCCATGCTCCTCTCCCTGGGCGCCTGCAAGGATCCGCCGACAGTCGACGGCAAGGTCCAGGACATCTGGGGCAACGCCATCTCGGGTGCCACAGTCCAGATGGAGGGCGCAGAGCCCACCGAGTCTGGCGACGGCGGTGTCTTCTCCTTCCCACAGAGCGAGGGGCCGATTCGGTTCGTCGCCGGCAAGGATGGCTACATCAAGAACACGCTGAAGATCATGCCTCCGGCCGATCCAGAAGCCGTGGTTCCGGAGATGATCATCAAGCTGTACCCGGAGACCGCCGAGCAGGGCTTCCACGCGATCGGTGCTGATGCCTACAGCCCCATCGCGCAGATGAACCTCAAGACCGTCGGCACCGATCTGGGCGCCTACACCGGTCTGCCGGCAGATCCGGAGATCATCGGCGGCAACACCGAGTTCGTGTTCAGCTCCGAGGCCTCCACCAGCGAGCTGTCCCGCCTCAACCTCCAGCTTCACCGCCTGGAGTTCAAGCCCAGCGCGACCGTCGCCGGGGTGACCGGGGATGTCGAGGTCACGATCAACCTCTGGATGGCGAGCGAGCCGGTCAAGTACGATCTGGTCGTGATGCCAAAGGAGCACTACTACCTCATCCAGCCCCAGGAAGCGCTGCCGCCGGGTCACTACGCATTCCACACCCAGGACATGCTGACCAGCAAGGATCCCGAGGCCCTCGCCAAGCTCCCCCGCGAGCTTCAGATCGCCTACCCGTTCGAGATCAAGTAGCCGCTCACCGGGTGATCCAGACCGCTACCGCAGCGATGACAACCGCTGACATCGTTGCGCTGTCCGAGAGGCGTCCAGCCGCGTAGTCTGAGTGGTAATGGACGCCACCACCACCACCCACGCCCGACTCTACCGCGCCCGATGCGCTCGCGCGGTCGCTGGCGGGGTGCTCATCGTCACGGCGATCACCACGATCATCGCCGCAGTCGCAGTCGACCTCGGACCGCTGGTCATGGCGACGGGATGGGTGGTCGGTGCGCTGGCGCTGCTGCTCGGTCCGCTCTGGGTGCCGCTCGCACGAGACCCCGCCAGAGCCGCTGCCCGGCTCGCACCCTGGAGCATGCGGCTGCCGATGATCGGGCTCGCGCTCCTCGCCCCGCTGACCCTCCACTGCATCGTCCTCCTCTTCACCGGGTCCGACATGCGTGAGATGTCGAGGTGGATCGGAATCAGCGCGGTGGTCGTCGGTCAGGCGCACCTCACCCTCGCCTGGCTGGCCAACCGAGACGCCACCCTCATGGCCTCGGCCATGACCAGTGCTCATCCTCCTGCCGGGTGGAAGCCGCTGGCCTGGGGGGCGCTGTGGAAGACCACCCTCGCCGCCAGCATCCCCAGCGTCATCCTGCTGGCCGTCCCGCCACTCCTCACCTTCATCACCGGCGCAGCGTTCGTCCCGCTGATGTACTGGGTCGCGCTTCGGGTCACCGCCTGGGAGCGGGCCTGCGAGGAGTGGCTCATCCTTGCCGAGCGCACCGGACTGACCCCCACCGTCCTGCCTGCCCCCCGACTGCCGACCCTGACTGGCACCATCGACGGAGTCTCGGCAGAGCTGAGCGGCTGGCGACTGGGGACCGGGGACATGATGTTCGAGCTGGAGGTCGACCTGCCCGCCGCCGACCTGCTCCACCTCTCCATCACCAGCAACCCGACCGCACCCGCAGAGATCCGCATCGGCGAGCCAGTGGCCGACTCGGTGCTGCGGATCTCATCGAGCGGCAGCACCGACACCTCGGCCCTCGCCGAGCGAATCCGCGACCCGGACTGCTACGCCGCGCTGATGGAGGTGGTCCATGGTCGGGGTGGCTGCATCAAGAGCGGGCGGATCCGGCTGACGACCTCCGCGACCTCCCTCGCTCCCGTCTGGGAGGCTCTGCCGCAGCTGATCGACCTCGCCCGGCTCCTCCGCAGCCCGTCCGCCCTGGAGGACGGCGCGCCGATCACTCCTCCGCAGCCTGTGCGTCGAGCCAGTCCTGGAGGATGACCGCCGCGGCAGCCTGGTCGATGATCCCGCGCTGCTGGCGGGAGGTGAGCCCCTGCTCAGACAGCCTCCAGCTGGCCTCGACGGTGGAGTAGCGCTCGTCCTGGTAGTGGATCGGCAGGCCGGTGCGCTCGCCCAGCGCGGTGCCGATCTGTCGGGCGAGCCGTGCGGAGCGCCCCTCCTTGCCGTCCAGCTCGTAGGGCAGACCGACCACCACCGCAGTAGCCTTGCTCTTGCGGCAGAGCTGGTAGAGCTGCTCGGCGTCCGATCGCACCGACTTCCGGCGCAGGGTGGTCACCGGGAAGGCCATGGCCCCCCGGGCGCGGGCAACGCCGATGGTCTTGGTGCCGACATCGAGGGCGAGAATGCAGACTATCGGCATCTTGCCACCGCGAACAGGGAGGTGCCGGTGCGCAGCCGACCCGCCAGCGCCAGCCGATGCTCCAGGCGATACGCCAGCCGCAGCCCGGCGCGAACCGGAGCGGGCGGCAGCCTCAGGTGTCTGCGGTAGACCACCATCGGTGAATCGCCGCTCTTCGTCTTTGGCCGCATCCTCAGCAGCGGCACCATCCACTGACCCCACCAGAACATATGCTCAATCTCCAGGTTGCTGTCGTCAAAGACACTGCGCAGCATCGGCTCGGTATACCGGCGACGGTGTCCCTGCACGGCATCGAACTCCGAATACAGCGCCGGAAGTGCCGGCACGCTGACCACCACCCGCCCCCCTGGCGCGACCAGCCGCCCCAGCACCGCCGCCGCTGCCCGGTCGTCGTCGAGGTGCTCCAGCACATCGAGTGCAAGGACCGCGTCGTAGCCGTCCACGTCCGGGATCGGCTTCGTGAGATCGGCGACAATGAGCCGCCGATCCGGGCGATCGATGCGCTCCATCGCCCCACGGGAGATGTCGAGTCCGTCCGCTGAGAAGCCCGCCGACTCCAGGGCCGTCAGGGTCACCCCCCAGCCGCAGCCCACGTCCAGCACCCGCTGCCCTCGCCGCACCCCGCAGCGGTCCAGCAGCTCCAGGGTCAGCCGCGACCGCGCCCGCCACCAGGGGTGCGCCTCGACCAGCCCGGCAAGCTCGACGAGGATCGCCTCGCTCATGTGCTCGTCGGCATCGCCCTCAGACCAGGTCTCGATCACTTCTGGCTCCTCGGCGGCCGCACGATGTAGGTCGGCCGAGCCTTGGATTCGAGGAAGATGATGCGAATGTACTCCCCCAGAACCCCGAGGCTGACGAGCTGAACGCCGCTCATGAACAGCACAATCGTGACCATGCTGGCCCAGCCCTCTGGCGCCCGCCCGCTGGAGAGGGAGTCCCAGAGCACCCACACCAGCAGCACCAGCGACAGCACCGCCGCCACCCCGCCAAGCACCGTTGCTGCCCGGAGGGGCTGACCGCTGAAGCTGACCAGGCCCTCGACCGCCAGCCGGGTGAGCCCGCCGATGGAGTACTTCGAGTCTCCTGCCTGCCGGGCCGCGCGCTCGTAGGTGACCCCGGTCTGCCGAAACCCGACCCAGCTGCGCAGCCCCCGGACGAACCGCTGACGCTCCGGGAGGCTCGCCAGGGCATCCACCACCATGCGATCCATCAGGCAGAAGTCGCCGCTGTCGAGGGGGATGTGGGTGTCCGCGACCCGGTCCAGAATCCGATAGAAGGCGAAGTACGCCAGCCGCAGCAGTGGGCCTTCCTTGCGCAGGGTCCGCACCGCGTAGACCACCTCAAAGCCCTCCCGCCACTTCGCGATGAGGTCGGGCAGCACCTCCGGGGGGTCCTGCATGTCGCCATCCATCACGATGATCGCAGTGCCCTCAGCGTGATCGAGTCCGGCGGTGACTGCGGGCTGATGGCCGAAGTTCCGGGCGAGGTACACCGGCTTGATCCGGGCATCCTCCACGGCGAGCCGGGCGAGGATGGCGGCGGTGGTGTCGCTGCTGCCGTCGTCGACCAGGCGCAGCTCGTAGGACTCGTCTGCCAGGGCCGCAGTGAGCCGGGCCACCAGGACAGGGAGGTTGGCCTCCTCGTTGAACAGGGGCACCACGACGCTGATCTCCACACTCATGGCGCATCCCGCCAGTGGACCGTGAACCGCAGCAGGGGTGGCTGGCTCGGGTCGGCGCTCTTCAGGGCGATCTCGCGGACGTTGGGGAAGCCCTCTGCCAGCACGGCACGGTAGGCGGGGGGGAGCGGCAGGGAGAAGCGCATCTCCTCCTGGAAGATGATCATCTTGACGTCCTGTGACGCGATCAGCGCCCGCATCCGAGCCGGCTGGTACTCCTCTGGGGAGGCCATGAACTCATAGAAGTATCGGGTCGGGTTGCGGGTCTGGGTCAGAAAGTAGACCTCTGGGCAGTCTGGCATGGCGAGGATGGTGTCGCCGGGCTCGACATGCTTGTTGATCTCCTCGACCAGGGCGGTGTAGGCGATGACATCCCCCAGGGGCACCCGCTGGTTGGAGCGCTCCAGCCCCAGCGGGACCGGCTCGACCGCAACGGAGTCCCCCCGATACCACGACAGGTGGGGCCACCCCATCCAGATCGCCGAGAAGGCGAGCACGAACACCATGAACACTGCGTGCAGTCGCCGGGGCGGAGCGGGCTGTGCATCGAGGAGGGCGACCCAGGCGAGCACCGCCAGCGGGGCGAAGTGCAGGAAGTACAGCGGACCGGCAAACGGCACCTGGATGAGGCTCTGCATCACCGCAGCAATGAGGACCGCGGAGAGGGCCGGGCCGGTGCGACGGCGGACCAGGATCACCGCACCGGCGATCGCGAGCATGGGCATCGACTGGCGGAGCGTCCAGAACACCAGCCGGGCGACGTCGGCGTCAGACGAGGCCACCAGGACACCGCCCAGCAGCACCGCCGCCACTCCCGCCGCCACCCGGTCGTCCCGCACCTTGCCCTCTCCCCACAGCCACATCCCCAGCAGCGGCAGCGCGAGCAGGGCCGTCCAGGCGTCTGGGAAGGGCATCGTGATCCGATGGAGACGCTGCTGGGGCATGATGAACACCCCGTCGATGAGCGCCCACAGCTTGCCGATGCGGATGTAGGGCAGCGCGAACAGGGTCACCGGAATCGACACCCCCACCAGCAGCGCCGCCAGCCGGGGCAGCAGCGCGGAGAGTCCTTCTCGCAGCGAGCCGCCGCGATCCCGCCAGACCCGACCGCCCCAGATCACCGGCAGCGCGAGGAAGGGCAGCCCGAAGTGCCACACCCAGGCCGCGACCTGATCGTCCTTGAAGCTCACCCGCAGCGCGGCCAGTCCCAGCACCGCCATGCCTGCCGCCTTGATCCCTGGCAGGACCAGGCTGCCGGATCCCGGTCGGCTCGTGAACAGCAGCAGCGCGACCCCTGCCGCAGCGATCTGGTAGAGCCCGGTGACCTTGAAGGTCATCGACAGCCCCGCAGTCAGCCCCGCGACCAGCCACCACCGACGCTGCCCGGTGTCCATGCCACGCAGGACCGCCCACAGCCCCATCGTCGAGAAGAACAGGTTGAACCAGGAGGGCATCGGGGCGCTGTAGTTGTACACGCTCAGCAGCGCGCCCAGGGTCGCGATCCCGGCGGCCACCAGCGGACGACTCCAGCGCAGGGCGATGGCATAGGTGGCGACGAGGAAGCCGATGAAGAACGGCATCATCGCCAGCCGCATCACGGTGGAGTGGATGCCGAAGATCGAGAACGCCGCAGCGTTGAGGATCGCGAGCCCGCCGGTGTAGGTGTCCGCGAAGTCGACGTGCGGCAGCTCCCCGGCCATCACCCGCTCGGCCGTTCCAGCCAGCAGTCCTTCGTCATGCGGTGCCCATCCGATAGACAGTCCAGACAACACCAGCACAGTGTTGAGGACCACCATCGCGACCCCGATGCGGGTTCTCTGCCGATCATCAGAGGGGATCTCGACCATGGCCGCCAGCTTATACGGTTTCACGCCTGGGGAGCATGCGCCCCACGGGATGACCCTCAATCAACCCGGAGGACACAATGCGTGAGCCGGTAATTGCAGTGCTTCTGGCACAGGGCGATGAGCTGACCTGCGGACAGACCATCGACACCAACAGCGGACGACTCGCTGCGATGCTGTGGGGGATGGGCGTGACCGTTCGGCGCATCCTCTCCGTGCCTGATCGACTCGATGATCTCATCGCGGTCATGGACGAGGCCGCCGGGCTTGCGGATGTGGTCATCGGAACCGGGGGGCTCGGTCCGACCCGGGACGACCTCACCGCTCAGGCCGCTGCAGCAGCCAGCGGGGTGCCCCTCGCACTTCGCGACGAGGCCCTCGCCCAGGTGGAGGCCCGGTTCGCAGCGATGGGCCGGAGAATGGCGGACACCAACCGCAAGCAGGCGGTCCTCCCAGTCGGCAGCACGGTCCTGGAGAACCCAAACGGCACCGCACCGGGCTTCGCCCTCAACCACCGAGGCTGTCGGCTGTACTTCCTGCCCGGTCCGCCGCATGAGATGGGACCGATGTTCGAGGCTCTCGTCGCCCCCGACATCCTCGTCCGACACCACCTCACCCCGCCGATCCTGGTGCGCATCGGGGTGGTGATGTCAGAGTCGGTGCTGGAGAAGAAGCTCCAGGGTCTGCACATCGAAGGGCTGGAGCCAGCGGCGCTCTCCGTCGGCTTCCGAGCCTCCCTGACGGGCAACGAGGTCAAGCTTCGGCTCGACCCATCGGTGCCCGAAGGCGTGCGCGAGGCCCTCGTCACGGAGATCCTCGCACGCCTCGGGGATGCAGTGGTCGGCGTGGGGTCGCTGGACTCCGCCGCAGCCCTCGCAGACCAGCTCGCGGATCGGGGCGAGACCCTCGCCGTCGCCGAGAGCTGCACCGGCGGCGCCCTGGCGGCCCGGCTGGTCGCCCTGCCCGGAGCCAGCCGGTACTTCCTGGAGGGCGCAACGATGTATTCCAACGCCGCCAAGGTCCGGGTCTGCGGGGTGTCACCGGCAGACCTGGAGACCCACGGCGCGGTCAGCGAGCCGGTGGCCCGGGCGATGGCTGAGGGCATCCGGCGCGTCGCGGGGTCGGACTGGGGACTTGGCATCACCGGCATCACCGGCCCCACCGGCGGACGCCCCGACAAGCCCATCGGAACGGTCCACCTCGCCATCGCCGGCCCCGATGGAACCACCCACCATCACCTCACCCACCACGGCGACCGCGCCCGGATCATCCAGCGCACCGTCACCGCGACCCTGATGCGCACCCTCCAGCGGGTCCGGAGCACCTGACCCTGAGCACTACTCCCAGAGCGTGTACGGGTCGCTCATCGGGTGGGTCTGGTTGAAGAACGACTGGAACGGCGCGGCGGCCTCCCAGAGCAGCTCACCGTCGGGGCTCACGATCTGGAGCAGCCCCACGGAGCCCCAGCTGATCAGCAGGTTGCCATCCGGCAGCTCCTGGATCTCGCCGAGCCACAGCGCCTCATACTCATAGTCGGCGCCATAGCTCCACACCTCGTGGATCTGCTTGTACTGATCGTCCACCTCATAGCGAACCACCCGGCTGACCTTGTCGACGGTGGAGAACACCAGCAGCTCGCCGTTGTCCGCCCAGTGGGGACCGTGGGGATACTCGAAGGCTTCCTCGAAGCTGCCGAAGATGTACTCCGAGTCCACCGCCCCCGGTCCGCCGATGATGCGCAGCGGGACCCCATCGGCATCCAGCTCCGCGATCGTGTTGGTGAAGGCGTTGCTCAGCAGGTAGCTGCCCCGCTCGGCGTCCCAGTCGATCCAATTGCCGTGGGTCCAGTCCAGGTACTGCTGCTCGGTGTCTTGAGGGTTGGTGAAGCTGTCCCAGTGCGAGAACAGCACATCCTCCTTGCCCGCAGTGTCCCGGCGCATCACCACATCTCCGATGACCTCGGTGTTGCCCTGAAAGCGCACGTCTTCTTCCAGCCAGACGAGCTCCTCTTGAGGGCCGATGGTGAAGAAGTGGTGGGCAGAGGGGTTGTTAAACGATGAGATCGGGTTGCCGAGGAAGTCGACATGCTCAATGGAGGCATCGTCGCCATCACCAATCTCAAGCCGGTTGTACATCAGCCCGTCGTCCACCGGCACCACGCCGAGGCCGCCGTACTCATCCTCAGCCCCCTGCGCCAGCGACCAGGTGGTGGTGCCGTCGAGGTCCATCATCACCAGGTAGTTGACCATCCCAAACACGCTCATCAGCAGGCTCGTCCCTGCCGGGGCGTCGTAATTGTTGACGGTGACCTCCATGATCGGGGTCTCTGGGAGGTGCTGGCCGGTCTCTGCGGTGAACGTGCCGCTCTCATGGCGGGTGCCGTCCACCTCGATCACCACCCGCATGCTCACCTCGGTCAGCGCCGGGTTGCCGATGACCGCCGCAGTGTGGGCAGTTCCGGAGGTCGTGAGCGGAGTGGTGAAGGTGTCTGTGCTGCCGACCCCGAACTCCACCCATCCCACAGCGTCCTCCGCGGAGGTGAACGTCACCTCCAGGGCAGCCGGGATCAGCGCGCCGGTGGTCACCTCGATCTCTGTGATCCACTCGGTCTCAGCATCCTCAACGGAGGGGACCTCAGGAGTGCAGGCGAGCAGGAGAACAAGCATCACGAATCCGGGATGAGTTTTACACCTGGATTATTGGCCAGGATTCGCCCAGTCGCGGTGCCTTCACTGATCCTTCACACTCACACACTCACCTCACTGGGTGATCATGCACTCCCCGCAGGTCTCCATGCAGGCCGTCATTCCCGCTTCAAAGCAGCAGACGTGCCAGCGGACGCCATCGTGGGCGTAGGGGAGGTTGATGAGCTGCTCCCCCATGGCCGCGAGCATGTCCTGAGCCAGCTCGGGCTCGGTGTCGTAGGCATCGGTCTGCTCGATCGGATCCTGCCGCTGATCGTAGAGCTGCCAGTTCGGTGAGCAGTAGGGCACCGTGAGGTCACCGCTGGAGTACACCAGCTCCGCCATCAGCTTCCAGCTCTCTCCCGCTTCCTCGTCCTGCCAGATCAGGGCGACCTGGCTGTCGTTCTCCTGGAATATCTCCCCTCGGCAGCCCGGATCACCGTCTTGGAGGAGGGCCAGCCGGCTCTTGCCAGCGAAGGGGATCTCCACCTCAGGCTCAGGGGCGTCGCAGGTCTCTGGGAAGTCCGCCACGCGCTGGCTCTCCGGAACCTCGACCCCGGCGAACTCCAGGATGGTCGGGAACAGCTCGGCGCTGGTGACCTGGGCGTCGAGGGCCATGCCAGCGGGGAGGTCTGGTCCGCGAACGACCAGCGGGACGACCGTGCCGCCGTTGTAGATGTTGCCCTTGGTGCCGCGGAAGTGACCGTTGGAGGCACCTACCCCCTCCTGCCCGCCGTTGTCGGACATCACGATGACCAGGGCGTCGTCCGGGGCGGCGTCGAGGAGCCGGCCGAGGTGGAGGTCGAGGTGAGAGACCAGCAGGCAGTAGTCGCTGCCGCCCATCTCCAGGTTGCGGTTGTCCGGTGCCACACAGGCCTCCACCATCTCCGCATAGCGGGCTGCGTCAGGGTGGTCGGACGCTGCTGCCTCGCGGATCCAGTTGGCTCCGTCGTCGACCGGGGTGTGCGGCGCGTTGTAGGAGACGTAGAGGAACCAGGGATCGGCCGCAGACTGGAGGGCGTCCAGCTCTGCGATGGCACGCTCGGTGAACACCTCGGTGGTGTGCTCTCCAACGTAGGGGCAGCCATCAGAGTCCGCCGGAGAGACCAGCCCGACCCCGGCACCGCCCTCGAGCAGGGCACCACAGTCCTCATCGATGGTGTAGCTGTGGGTGGCGCTCAGGAAGCCGAAGGCCCGGTCAAACCCTCGGGTATCCGGGGTGTCTGGCGCGAGGCAGTCCGCGTCGCCGCCGGTCGGATCCCACGCCGTGTCGTGCTCACCGAGGTGCCACTTGCCGACCATAGAGGTGGCGACTCCGGCGTCAGAGAGCAGCTCCGGGAGCAGCACCAGCCCCGGGCGCAGGCCGAGCTGGTTCTCCGCGCCGAACTGAAAGCTGTTCGCGCTCCAGAATCCCGCGGCGTGGGGCGACAGGCCGGTCATCAGTGCGGCGCGGGTCGGGGCGCAGACCGGCGCGTCGGCGCGAAAGGCGGTGAGGCTGAGCCCCTCCGCAGAGAACGCTTCGAGGGACGGGGTCTGGATGTCTGGCTCCCACTCCGGGGCAAGCTCCTGGATGGCCTCGGTGATGGCCGGCAGCGAGGTGTCGCCGTAGCCGAGGTCATCGAGGACGATCAACAGCACTCCGGGTGCGGACGTGCTCGACTGAGCATCTGCCGTGAACACATCGGTCTCGGACAGGCTCTCTGGAGCCGCCGGGGCATTTGTGCCTTGAAAGCATCCAAGCAAGACGGCAAGCATGACAATCCTCAGGGGGAGGTCAGCTTCTCAGAATCGGTCATCTCAAGTCAACAAGATGTGAACCACATGTCATGAAGCATATGACACTGCCCGCTAAAGCCCAACGACACTCCAAAACGACGCAGAGCAGAGTGCGCGCGCATGCGCGGAGATGCGCGCGCATCTCACTTCAGACACTCGGCCACGTAAGATCAATGCCTTACACGCTACTCAGCCCTGGAACAAAGCTTGCTCAGTGTGAGCATGACCAGCGGGGAAACCTGCACGGTCCCGGGGGGGACCAGAAATATCAGGGCCGGGGGGGCCTGATTTTTCACCAGAAGCACCGCACGATTTGTGCGGTGTTTTTTTTGGCGCGCGACCGCTCAAACAGCGGTTGGTGGTCTGCGCACTGACGACTACAGTCCAGCCACCATGAGCGACAAACCGCTGCCGATCTCCCCGGTCCTGGGGCGCACGCTGGACGCGATCCGGCTGGCTGACCTGCCTGCAATGCTGGTCGGTCCCCACGGGATCGGCAAGAGCCAGTTCTTAGAGGGATACGCCATCAGCCGCGGGCTGTCGGTGCATGTCCTCGACCTGTCTCTGCTCGAAGCCACCGATCTCACGGGCATTCCCTACATCGAGGGTCGCCGGACCCGGTTCGCTGCGCCCTCCACCCTCCCCGATCCAGACACCATCGCCCCGACGATGCTGGTCCTCGAAGAGCTGAACCGATGCGATCGCAGCGTCCGCCAGCCCTGCCTCCAGCTCCTCACCACCCGGCGCCTCAACGACTACCGCCTGCCCTCCGACTGCTTCCTCACCGCCTGCATCAACCCCGAGGACGCCGGCTATGAGGTCGATGCTCTCGATCCGGCCCTGGCCAGCCGGTTTGTCTCGCTCCTGGTTCGTCCTGACCACGACGCCTGGCTGGAGTGGGCACGCCACAGCGGGGTTCATCCCGGGGTGGTCCGGTTCGTCAGTAAGTTTCCCCAGGCCTTCGACCGCGCTCCGCCGCGCACCTGGACCCAGGCCGCCAGCCTGATGACCGCCGCGCTGGGACAGGGCTGGTCGGTGCCGGAGCTGGAGGTGCTGCTGAACCCGGTCCTCGGCCAGATGACCGCCCGGGCGCTGCTGCTGGACCTGCCCGACGTCATGCCCACCATCCCCCCTGATCAGCTCCTCTCCGCAGCCTCGGAGTATGTCGGGGCGTTTCAGACCTGGATGAGCCAGGGGCGGCTGGACATCGTCGGTGTCCTGCTCGAAGGGCTCCGGCAGCGCCTCCTCGACGGTCCGCCGCCGGCTCGAATCGACTCCGCCGGGCTGATCCGCATCCTCGACACCACCCCACCCGACCTCGCCCTGCCGATCCTCGACCTCGTCGAGTCCCTGTGACTCCCTGGCCCGCCGACCTCCAGCCCACCGATCCCCCCATCCACGACGACGGGGTGATCGAGCTGGCGTGGTGGGCGCTCTGGCTTCAAGCCACCGACCGGGTGCCCTGGAAGAGCGAGGCGCTCCAGAAGCACACCGCCCGGATGCTCCCCTGGTGGAAGGGACCCAGGCCCACTCTCGATGAGATCGGCGGCCTCCTCCAGGCCTGGTGTAAGGACAATGCCCCCCTCACCGGCCTGCGGATCCTCTACCCGACCCGCCAGCCGCCGCGCCTGCGCGATGACGAGATCCACCGCTTCCTTGAGGGCATGCTCCAGCACACCGAGGAAGGGCGACGGATCGCCGGGCAGATGCTGTTCCGTGCTGGCATGGAGCCGGTCGCTGCCGCTCTCGCACTCAATGACTTCTCGACGAGGAGCGGCGTGCTGCCCACCGGCCAGTGGTTCTCCTCCGATGGGCTCACTGAGGCGGCTCCGAGGTCCGACGCGCCGGGCTACCGGCTCACCAACGGCGCGTTCATCCTCTGGTCGGTGCTCATGGAGTTGATGGATCAGGCCAACGCCGGCCAGCGCCTCAGAGCCGTCAAGCAGGTCCGAGTAGAGACCGGCTGCGGTCTGAGAGAAGCCTTCCACCTCATCCAAGACCTCCAGGGTGGTCGGCTCGCACCCAACGGCATGAGCGGGACGATCGCCCCCCTCCAGATCGATCGCCCCGCCCAGGGCAGCACCGCCCGCCGCCGACTGGACGCCTGCATCGAGTCGCTGCTGAGGGACCTGCCGATGCACTGGGTCATCCTGGCGATGGCCGAGATCCGCGAGGATGCCACCCTGCCGACCATGGCGGTCGGGGTCACCGAGCGCGGTCAGCTCATCCTGTTCTTCAGCCCCGACTTCGTGCGCCGGATCAGCCGGGAGCAGTGCAAGGGGGTCCTCCAGCATGAGATCAACCACGTGCTGCTCGGACACCTCCAGGTCCCCGACGGCACCGAGAACCTCACCGCCTGGCAGTGCGCCTGTGAGTGCAGCGCCAACGAGTTCATCTCCTTCTCCCTCCCCGGCAACCCCATCACCCTGAAGGTCATGGACCTGCCCCCCATGGAGTCCACCGCAGCCCGCTACGAGGTGCTCAAGGATCGACCCGGGCTGCCCGAGCGCTCCTGTGGCGGCATGCTCACCTGGCGTCTGGTCGCCGATCCGAAGAACCACACCGACCACACTGGCGGAAAGCCGATGCAACCGATCCACCTCCTGATGGAAGCTGCGGAGCTGGTGGGCAGGGAGATCGACCGGGCGACCCTGGAGACGATCAAGCAGAGCGGACTGAGCTCCATCGAACAGCTCTGCATCCACCTCGACCCGGAGGGCATGGGCAGCATGAAGTGGGACGCGGTCCTGCGCGGCCGGGCGGCCACCCTCCACCGACGGATCGCCAGCCGTCGGTTCCCCAGCCGACGCTTCCCCGATCAGGTCGGCATCATCCCCGGACGCCGACGGAAGCGAGAGCGCCCGGTGGTCCTCGCTGCAGTCGACACCTCCGGCTCGATGAGCCCCGAGGAGCTGTCGCAGATCACCCTGGAGCTGCGCAGCCTCGCCCGGAGCCGGCTGCGGGTGGCGGTGGTGCAGTGCGACACCGAGATCCAGGAGGTCCGCTGGCTCGAGGCCGACTTCTCCACACTGACCGTCAAGGGCCGCGGCGGCACCGACCTCCGGCCGCCGTTCTCCCCCAGGATGATGCGCCAGCTCAAGCCGGGCCTCATCGTCTACTTCACCGATGGCTGCGGCCCTGCCCCCACCACCCCGCCGCCAGGGGTAGACGTGCTCTGGGTACTTACCGGCGCGTCCCCCACGATTCCCGCCCGGTATGGGAAGGTCGTCTGCATGCGGGACCGGCTCCTGCGCGACAAGGTCAAGCCGCCATCGTGAGGAGACGATAGGGGGCCTCGCGGAGAGCCGATGGCCCGATCCCCCCACATGATCTTCGATCGCACCGCGTGGAGTCAGCTCCGCGGTGAGGCCCGCCTGACTCTGAGCGGCTCGGAGCTGGAGGAACTTCGCGGGCTGAACGTCGCGATGTCGCTGGAGGAAGTGGTCGAGGTCTACCTGCCGCTGGCCCGGCTCATCTCCCTGCACGTCGCTGCGGCTGGCGGACTGCACCACGCGGTCGGTGGCTTCCTCGGGCGCAACGACGTCGCCTCGCCCTACGTCATCGGCATGGCTGGCAGCGTCGCGGTCGGCAAGAGCACCGCCGCCCGGGTCCTGCGCGCGCTGCTCTCTCGCCTTCCCCACGCCCCTCGGGTCGAGCTGATCACCACCGACGGCTTCCTGATGCCCAACGCTGAGCTGAGCGCGCGGGGCCTGATGCGCCGAAAGGGCTTCCCGGAGAGCTACGACCGGGGGGCGCTGCTGCGGTTTGTCGCTGCGCTGAAGTCCGGCGAGGCGACCGTGACCTGCCCCCGATACTCCCACCTCGTCTACGACGTCATCCCCGACGATCCGATCATCGTGCACCGTCCAGACATCGTCATCATCGAGGGCCTCAACGTCCTCCAGCCCTCTCCCAGCCCCGGCCAGCTCTGGGTCTCAGACTTCTTCGACCTCACCATCTACATCGACGCGGTGCTCCCCGACCTCCGTCGCTGGTATCTCGAGCGGTTCCGCGCCCTTCGAGACACCGCCTTCCGCGATTCCGCCTCCTATTTCCACCGCTACACCCTGCTGAGTGACGAAGTCGCAGACGAATTCGCGCGGTCGATCTGGACGGACGTAAACGAGGTCAACCTCATCGAGAACATCCTGCCCACCCGGGAGCGGGCGACCCTGATCCTCAAGAAGGCCGGGAGCCACCGGATCGAGGAGATCAAGCTCCGGCGGCGGTGATCCGACTCACTCCCGGCGCATCGGGAGGTGGGGGATGCCGTCTTCGTCGTAGCCCGGCCCGGCGACCGCATAGCCCAGCGAGCCATAGAACCGACTCAGATGAGCCTGAGCCGACAGCCAGATCGGCTGCGGCCCCCAGGTTGCAGCCGCCTGGCGGTGCCCCTCCTCCATCAGCACCCGCCCCTGCCCCGTCCCCCGGACCGACTCGGCGGTGAGCACCCGACCGATGACCACCTCGGGGTGTGGATCGCCGCCGGGCGGGAAGGCCCTCAGGTACGCCACCAGCACACCGTCCTGCCAGCCGAGGAGGTGGTGGCAGGTGAGATCGCCGCCGTCGGCGTCGAGGTAGACACAGTCCTGCTCGACGACGAAGACCTCCTGCCGCAGCCGGAGCACGGTGTAGAGATCGGTGGTGCTGAGGGCATCAAATGGGGACCACTGCCAATTCATGCTGCCCACCTTATCGCGACATCGATCTTGTGGGCGCACTCCCGACCCGCCACAATGGCGGGATGCTACCCCTCCTCCTCGGCTGCACCCCGGTCTCCATCGAGCAGCCCACCGTCGTCAACGACACGCCCCCCCCGGTCGAAGACACCGCCCCAGACACCACCCCTGCCGACACCGAGCCTGAGGACACCGGGCCGGAGTCCGTTGAGGGTGCGGGCTCGGGGGATGCCTGGATCTTCAACCCCGCGATGGTCCACGCCCTCGACATCACCATCTCTCAGGACAACATCGACACCCTCAACGACAAGTCCGGTGCCTACAGCTCCGAGACGGTCTGGGTCGAGGTCGACGCCACCTACGACGGGCTCCCGCTGCCGAGCATCGGGATGCGGCTGAAGGGGCGGTGGGGCTCCTGGCGCAGCTTCGACGGCAAGCCCTCCATCAAGCTCGATCTCAACCGCTACGTCGACGGCCAGGACCTCGAAGGCATCAAGAGCCTCACCTTCAACAACATGGTCATCGACTGCTCGTTCATGCGAGAGCACATGGCCTACCCCGTCTATGAGGCAATGGGCGTGCCGGCTCCGCGCACTGCACACGTCTGGATGACGGTCAACGGCGAAGGCTACGGGCTCTACCTCAACGTCGAGAGCATCGACGACGTCTACCTGGAGCGGCACCACGACGACAGCGAAGGCAACCTCTACGACGCCGACTACATCCTGTGGGACGACGGCTCCTACACCGTGCTCGACTTCTTCACGACCCTCAGCCAGTACTTCGAGCAGGAAGAGGGCGAGGACATCGGTGGAGCGGACCTCACCGAGATCGCCGCCATGCTGGACGCGCTGGGTGGCACCGCAGACTTCTACACCGCCACCGCCGATCGCATCGACTGGGACCACCACCAGCGCATGGTCGCCGCGGAGATGTGGGTCGGTCAGAACGACGGCTACAGCCTCAACCGCAACAACTACCTCGTCTACTTCGAGCCCGACGGTCCGATGACCATCCAGCCCTGGGACCACGACTACGCGTTCCTATCGGCCAGCGAATGGGGCTTCTCGTGGACCAATCCTACCGGACGGTTGACCAACCTCTGCCTCGCGGATGCCGACTGCCGCGCCGATCAGATATCGAGGATTGCGGAGGTCATTGAGGTCGTTGATGAGATCGGCTACGACGATCGCTTTGAGTTTACCCAGGACATGATCGCGCCCTACATTGACGCGGACCAGCGGCGGGAGTGCTCGGATTCGAGTGTTGGCTGGTATCAGTCGGACCTGGGGGCCTGGAAGGGGACTCGCGACGACACGCTTCGGGCGATGTGGGGACTGTAAGGCGGCTGCTCCCCCTGGACTACTCGCCCAGCGGACCCCAGCCGGACACCCGCAGCCTCCCGGACCGTCCTGAACCTCGGCGTCTTCGCCACAGCAGCATCAGCGGCAACAACATCGCCGCCCCGCTACCCCGGCACCCACAGCTCTCCTCCTCCTCCTCACAGTCCATCAGCGGATCCGCAGTGTCCGCCGTGTCGCTCTCCATGCTCACGCAGCGGATCTCCCACAGCTCCGGGGCCACCGACTCGCCCATCAGATAGAGCACGGTTCCGTCTACCGAGAACGCGACCGCCTCGGCGTCCTGCTCCGGCGGATCTGGCAGCGAGTCCGGCCCGTCGGAGAACGCATCCGCCATGGTGGTGCTGACGTCGAAGAGCAGCACGTCGGCGTCCGTGCGAACCGCGACCCGGCGGCCACGTGGGGAGAAGTCCGCCCCGGTGATGAACGGCGAGTCCACCCCGAACGCGGTGAGATCGAGGGTGGCGATCAGGACCAGCTCGACCTCAGGGCCGCCAGCCGGCGGGGACGACGGGAACGCATAGATGCCGGCCGGGTCGTTCTTGGTGATGATGAAGGTCTCGCCAGAGATGGGATGGACGAGCAGGGCCTCGGCGTCGTGGGCGCCGTCGGGGTAGCGAAACGGCAGGGCCTCGGGGGCATCGCCCTGTCCCTGCCCGTCGCCGGTCACGAGGTCTGGCTCCGGCAGCCGGTAGACCACCCCGCCCTCCCGGGTGAGGTCGTTGTCGCCGATGTCGCCAATGTAGAGGCAGGAGCAGCCGTCGTCGGTGGAGGCGCACGGACCGATCGCGATGTCCTCCCAGTCTTCGTTGATTGCGCCGTAGATGAACACCTCGCCGTTGTCCGCTCCATCCACTCCGATTGCATAGATCAGGGCGTCGTTGCCCGCGTCGTTGTGTCCCCACAGAATGTTTGCATGTGTCCGACTCGCAACCAGCCCCGAGATCTCATCGAGGGCATTGTTCTCGACAGAAGCAACGATCTTAGCCGGTAACCACGCATCGCAGCTGCCATCGTCAGCGGCGGTCGCGATCAGGGAGAGCAGGGGTAGAGTCAACATTGGCACCCATCGTAGCTTCCACACCACCCGCCAGCGATGGACAACCTTGCACAACGCAGTCAAAATCGAGGGCGTGACGGGTAGAAGATGAATTTATGACGCTTCAAAAGACAACCAAAGTGCTGATCTTTCTGACTGCTGGTGCGCTCACTGCATGCGGTGACAAGTCTGTAGAGGCCGAGGGCTCCTCCCTCGACCTCTACATCAACGAATTCCTCGCCGCCAACGATTCGATCATCGCCAACGTAAACGGCGACTACGTCGACTGGGTTGAGCTGTACAACGAGTCCGAGGTCGACCTGTCCCTCGACGGGTTCTACATGACCGACGACCTCGACGAGCCCCTCTTCCATCCCTTGTCCGCCGAGCTCACGGTGCCAGCAGGCGGCTACCTGCTGCTGTGGGCAGACAAGGAGAGCGACCTGGGGGACTACCACCTGCCGTTCGCCCTGGAGAAGAGCGGTGAGCAGCTGGGGCTGAGCTACATCGACGACGGCGGCGAGCCGGTCCTGCTCGACGGGGTCGCGTTTGGCGCCCAGGAGACCGACATCTCCTGGGGACGCCTGCCCGATGCTGGCGAGTGGTCCGCAGTGACCCCCACCCCGGGAACGGAGAATTAGTGCGAGAAGGTGTGCGAATTGCAGTCGGTGGCCTCGCCGCCCTGGCCATCGGCGGGATGGCGCTGGCGCTGCCTTCGGGCGGTCCCGGTCAGCAGCGCGCGGTGCTCTCCGCCGCCCAGGTCTTCACCCTCAGTCAGCCAGAGCCCGGTCTGTACCAGTGGTCCCTGCTGAGCGGACCCGCGCCAGAGGGTGCCGCAGTGGTCAGCCGGGATGAGCTGCTGGTGGATCGGGGGGATCGGGTCGAGCTGCGGACCAACGGACTGGAGCACGGCGCAATGGTGACCATCGGCACCGAGCTGGCTGGGCTGACCTCTGCCAGTCGGCGGCGACAGCTCAAGACGCTTCAAGCCAACCTCCAGGCCACCCAGGCCCGCCGGGATCGCCTGGAGCAGGGCGGCGACATCGAGATCGGCGCGGCCCGCCAGCGGGTCCGGGTCGCCCAGGCCCGCCGCGAGGTCACCCGGGTGGAGCTGAACCGCATCCAGAGCCTGCACACCCAGGGCGCGGCCTCCGATGCCGACCTCAACGACGCCGAGCTGGCCGACCGGGTCAGCCAGACCGAGGTCGCCCTCGCCCAGGCCGAGGTCTCCGTCGCCGGCTCCATCTCTCAGCCCGCTGCCCTCGCGGAGGTCGACGCCCGGCTCACCGGCATCGCCAACCAGATCGAAGAGATCAAGGCGCTCACGATCGAGCAGATCACCAGCCCCATCGACGGGCAGCTCTCCCTGTCCGCCGGGATCCCCACCGAGACCGGCATGACCCTGCTCTCCGTGCAGGACTCCTCCACCGTCTTCGCCCGGTTCCCCATCGAGGAGACCCTGATCACCGGGCTGACCGTGGGCGACAAGGTCCGGTTCACCGGTCTCGACAGCAGCGTCTACGATGCTGAGCTGGTCGCACTGAGCGACACCGCCCGCACCCTCAACAGCCAGCAGGTCTTCTGGGCCAGCGCCCGCATCGAC
Source organism: Myxococcota bacterium (assembly GCA_047621685.1). GTDB lineage: Bacteria > Myxococcota_A > UBA796 > UBA796 > UBA796 > JAQXDW01. The sequence goes on from JBLHNG010000010.1 coordinate 33,027, forward strand.
AACCCCGACGGCGCCCTGCTGCCCGGCACCAGCGGCACCGTTCACTTCACCATCTCGGGCTACACCGGCGGCAGCTTCGGCAGCCTGTGGCGGACGGTGATCGGGCCATGAGCCTCGGCCGGATCAACACCGGGCGGTACGAGTTCAAGTACGCCATACCGACCTCGCTGTGCTCTCGCATCGTCGACATCGCCGGTGACCACATCACCTCCGACCCCCACGGCGTCCGCCTGCCCGGCGGTGGGCTCGGCTACGCGGTCCACAGCGTGTACTTCGACACCGTCGATGCCGACGAGCAGCCGGCCCTCGGGGACTACTTCCAGCGGCTGTGCGACCACAAGATCCGCGATCGCCTCCGGGTGCGGACTTACGGCGCCCGCGGAGATGCGGATCAGCCGATCTTCCTGGAGAACAAGCGCAAGCGGGACAACCGGGTGGTCAAGGCCCGGGTGTGGATCTGCACCGCAGACGAGTGGGCCGAGGCCTGCACCCGCACATCGACCCCCTGGAAAGAGTTCGCCCACCGGATCAAGGGTCGCAAGAAGCTGGCGTACAACAACTTCTGCATGCACCTGGAGAACCGCCGGCCGGTCTCGGTGGTGCACTACCTCCGGGAGGTCTTCGTCGACCGTGACCCAGACAACCCCAAGGTGCGGCTGACCATCGATCGCAACGTCACCGCCACCACCCGACCGCCCAGCATGGACCCATACGCCCCCGCCACGGTGGATCTCATCCCCCGGGACTGGGCGGTTTTGGAGCTGAAGTTCGATGAGAACCGCCCCGGCTGGATGCGCCGACTGGTCCGGGAGCTGCGCCTCTGTGCGGTCCCGATCTCCAAGTTCGGCCTCTCCGTGGTTCTCGGCTACCGTGCGGACAATCCCTATGAGATCCGATTCTTTACCCCCACACCCCTCCTCAGAATCGGCGCCCTCGCTCGCCCTGAGCTGTACACCAACACCACCGCCGCAGAGGCTGCCTCGTGAATGAGCTGGAGTTGGCCTTTGCGCCAGCACTCAATCAGGATCTCCCCGCTGTCTTCGAGACCCAGCTCCTCGCCCTCATCCTCGGATTGATGGTGATGGGGGTCTATCGCTACAGCGTCAACGAGCGCATCGCTTCTCCCCCCATGCAGGCCTCGCTGGTGCTGCTGGCGATGATCGGCTCGATGGTGATGATGATCATCGGCAACAACATCGCCCGAGCGTTCTCGCTGGTCGGTGCGCTGGCGATCATCCGCTTCCGGACCCGGCTGC
>JBLHNG010000011.1:0-32225 GCA_047621685.1 Myxococcota bacterium
AACCGGGAGTCCCACCATGCAGCCCATTCCAGACATTGCCGCCAGGCTCGGCATCTCCGAAGACAACCTCATCCCCTACGGCCGCGACAAAGCCAAGGTGGATCTGTCGGTTCTCGACCGTCCCCGGACCCGGGATGGTGTCGGGCGGCTGGTGCTGGTCTCCGCGATCACCCCCACCCCGGCAGGTGAGGGCAAGACCACCACGACCATCGGGCTCGGTCAGGCACTCCAGCGAGCGGGCGAGTCGGTCTGCCTCGCGCTGCGAGAGCCCTCGATGGGGCCGTGCTTCGGCATCAAGGGCGGCGGAACGGGTGGCGGCAAGAGCCAGCTCATCCCCACCGCCGACATCAACATGCACCTCACCGGCGACCTCCACGCCGTCACCGCCGCCCACAACCTGCTCGCCGCGATGGTGGACAACCACCTGCACTTCCGCAGCAAGCCGCGGCTGAACATCCAGCGCATCCTGTGGCGGAGGGTGATGGACATGAACGACCGGTCGCTGCGCAACATCGTGGTCGGGCTCGGCGGACGGGGCCAGGGCACCCCCAGGGAGACCGGCTTCGACATCACCGCCGCCTCCGAGCTGATGGCGATCCTCTGTCTGTCCGAGAACTTCGACGACCTCCGCACCCGGCTGGCCCGCACCCTGGTCGGCTTCGACGAGGACGGAAACACGGTCACCGCCGACGACATCGGGGCGACCGGGGCCATGCTCGCCATCCTCCGCGACGCCATCCAGCCCAACCTCGTGCAGACCATGGAGGGCACCCCTGCCCTGGTCCATGGCGGGCCGTTTGCCAACATCGCCCACGGCTGCAACAGCGTGCTCGCCACGAAGATGGCCCTGCACACGGCGGACTGGACCATCACCGAGGCTGGCTTCGGGTTCGATCTCGGTGCCGAGAAGTTCTTCGACATCAAGTGCGCCTCCGCCGGGCTCTCCCCGTCCGCGGTCGTGCTAGTCGCCACCGTTCGGGCGCTCAAGATGCACGGCGGCGTGGGCCTCAAGGAGCTGAAGACCCCGAACCCGGCTGCGGTCGAGGCGGGTCTCCCCAACCTCGCAAAGCACATCGAGAGTGCCCAGGGCTTCGGGGTGCCGGTGATCGTGGCGATCAACCACTTCGGCGCGGACACCGACGACGAGGTCGCGGTCATCGAGTCGTTCTGTGAGGCGCTGGGCGTGCCGGTCGCGGTCAGCCGCCACTTCGCGGAGGGAGGGGCAGGTGCCGCTGCCCTTGCAGAGGCAGTCATCGCCCACGCCGCCCCCACCGCGCCGCCGCTCAGCCCGATGTACCGCTGGTCTGACCCGATCCCGACAAAAATCGAGAACGTGGCAAAGCGGATCTATGGTGCGGATCGGGTCGTGTACTCCAATGCTGCGACCAACACGATGCGCCTCATCAAGAAGCTCGAGCTCACTGGTCTGCCGATCTGCATCGCCAAGACCCATCGCTCCCTCTCCGACGATCCAAAGCGGCTCGGTCGCCCCACTGGCTTCCCGCTCAATGTCCAGTCGATTCAGATCAACGCCGGTGCCGGTCTTCTCGTCGTGTTGACCGGTGACATCGTGCGGATGCCCGGACTGCCCAGGAGTCCGTCGGCGCTGCACTTCGATGTGATCGACGGCTGCATCACCGGAGTGTGGTAATGGTTCATCCTTCTCTCTGCAGTATCCCCGACCAAAAATCGGGTTGACTTCGATAGCATCGGGCTTGGTCCCCGGAGAAACGATGAGCAACTGGAGTCTCAAGCAGTGGTCCGAGCAGCTTCGCAGCTCAGACGAAGCGGCGAGGCATGAAGCCGCGGCCATGCTCGGTGAGCAGGGAGACCCGCGTGTGGTTCCTGATCTCCTAGAGGTCAGCGGAAAAAAAGCCGGACTGTGGATGCCCACAGACCGAGGGGTGCCAACGGAACCAGAGTTCCGTCCCCTCTGTCAGACCGCCAACAAGGCGCTCGAAACCCTGGGGGCCACCGAGATCCTCAAGGCCCGCTCGGATCTGGAGGCCTGGCAGGCGTACAAGGCTGAAGATCCGGCAACCCGCGGCGATGCCCCGATCTGGAAGCAGACCGGAATCGGTCTGCTGGTCTCAGGCATCTCCAACAACCGGCACGGCACCTTCGAGCCTGAGACCAGCTCCCGCGCAGCATGGCAGCTCGGTGAGATCGGCTTCGCGCTGCGGAACTGGGACGTCTTTCTGGGCATGAAGATCGACTGGCCATCGTTTGTCGACCTCCCCCCGAAGCGGTGGGGACCGACTCCCAAGGCACTGGTCGCGTTCATGAAGGAGAGCGGCTTCAATGCCGAGGCCGCCACCGCCACAACCGCCGCCCTTCGCAGCCTTATCGGCGCGGAGCTGGTCGAGATGCTGGTTGCCCTCGGCAAGCGCCGCGAGCAGAGAGAGCCCAGCGACATCGCCACGGTCCAGAAGACCCTCATCAGCTCCATCGGTCGCATCAAGCACACCGACGGTGCGCAGGCCATCATCGACTTGATTCGACCGGAGTGGCCGGAGCTGGACTGGGAAGCCGTCTCGGCCCTCGGCGAGCTGGAGTCCAGCGATGCGCTGCCCGCGGTCCTCTCGGTTCTCGAGCGTGCAGAGGGTGCACTGAAAGCCCGCGCTGCCCGTGCACTCGGCATGCTCGGTGAGCGTCGGGCGTCCCGCTCGCTCCTGCCGCTGCTCAACGACGACGACGCCTCCATCCGCACCCAGGCCGTGCGCGCTCTTGGTCGGATCGCGGTCCCTCAGACCCGCGATCGCATCTTCCAGCAGCTCCTCGATCCCGACGAGACCGTCCGGTTCGCTGCTGGGACCGCGCTGGGCATGCTCGGGGATGGCCGCACCGTTCCGTTCCTCCTCCAGGCCATCGCCGAAGGTGACCGGGTCGTCCAGCGCGAGGCAGAGGCCGCAATGACCCGCCTGGGCGCTTCCGCCCTCACGGCACTGGTCCAGCTCCTCCGCAGCGGAAAGCCCCCCTACCGTGCAGAGGCCGCCAGACGTCTCGGTGCCCTCCGGGATGCCCGCGCCGTTCGGTATCTCCTCCCCTCGCTGACCGAAGACGACTGCGGCATGGAGTCCTCCGCTGCGCTCCTGCGCATCGGGACCCCGGCAGTCGAGGAGCTGCTCCGCTACCTCAGCGACGATCCCGACCTCGACAATGTCACCCCCGAGCTCAAGGAGCAGGTGGCCCGGGTGCTCGGCAAGATCCGCGACCCACGAACCGTCGATCCGATGCTGTCCATCATCATGGATGCCTCTGCAACGTCGCGACTTCGCGAAGAGGCTGCTCGGGTGCTTGGCCTGCTCGGCGACCGTCGTGCGATCAAGCCCCTGATCGCTGCACTGGCCGAGACCGCCCGCGACACCATCCACATCCGTGCCGAGGCCGCCCGCGCCCTCGGTCGGCTCGGCAGCCGGGAGCCCGTCCCGACGCTCATCGACGCCGTCGGCGACCCCGACGACAAGCTGCGCACCTACGCCGTCGAGGCCCTCGGCGCGCTCCGCGACCCCCGCGCGGTCAAGCCGCTCATCCAGGAACTGTCAGGCTTTCGTCAGGCAGGCCGGGCCGGGATCATCCAGGCGCTGGGCCGACTCGGAGACGCCACTGCGGTTGAGCCGCTGATGGAGGTCGCCGAGGAGCGGCCCCACACCTACCTCAACGGCTACGCCCTCCAGTCCCTCGCCCGGCTCGGAGAGGCCAGCATCGTGCCGCTCATCCTCAATGAGCGCGAGTGGCATCAGGAGCTGTCCCAGGTCCTCAAGACCCTCGGCTCCAACGCCATGCCGCCGCTCATTGACCAGCTTCGTACTGGTAAGAAGGCTGAGATCCGCGCGCTCGCTGCGCTGTCGCTGGGTGACCTCGGCGAGGACAGCTCCATGGGATCGCTCATCACTGCCCTCCAGGACCCAAGCAAGCAGGTCCAGAAGGCTGCGGCCCGAGCCCTCGCACAGATCCACACCCGCTGAGTCCACACCCGCTGAGCAGGCACGTCGGGGGGTTCAGACCACCCGGCGGACCACCTCGCGGTGACTCCCCCCGAGCACCGCAGACAAGCGCGCGGCCACTCCCTCTGCCAGGGTGAGGCCGCCGACGTTGCTGAGCACCACCGCCCCCTGAGCGAACGCACCGGGCGGCGCGAGGGTCACGGCATCTAGCGAATGGAGCGCGCCACACGACGTGCAGGTCAGCGAAAAGCCTCCGCCGCCCCGCCACCCCTGAACCGCTGCGGAGAAGGCCGGCACAATGTTGCCCCCATCAACAGGGCAGCGCACGTAGTAGCCACCCTGCTGGTTGGCGTAGAGGGTGAGCCGGCCCGGGAGGTCCAGCCACAGCCGACGAAAGCCGCCCAGGACGATGCGGTCAGGGTCCGCCCCCGCTCCGATACGTCCCTCGGTGGTCCAGGCCTGCTTCAGCGCGTCAAACGCAGCGGCATCCGGAACAAGGGTGAGGCTGGTGGGCACGAACAGAAGATCGACCCGGTGGCTTGGTCGTGGCATCCCGGATCGCTATCCGGCTGTGGTCTGCAGTGCCTTCATGGATTAGATGAGACAACATTCTGGAGGCCCGATGTCCGCCTATTCCGAGATTCTCAACCACCTCGGCGCCGACGCCGATGATCTGCTCTCCCACACCTGCACCACCATCCCCGCCGATAAAATTCACCTGCCCGGCGGCGACTTCGTGGATCGGATCTTCGGTCCGTCCGACCGCAACATCCAGACCCTCCGCTCCCTCCAGAGCCTGTTTGGCAGCGGTCGACTCGCTGGAACGGGCTACGTATCGATCCTCCCGGTCGACCAGGGCATCGAGCACTCCGGTGGCGCGAGCTTCGCCAAGAACCCGGACTACTTCGATCCGGAGAACATCGTCAAGCTCGCCATCGACGGCGGCTGCAACGCAGTGGCGACCACCTACGGCGTGCTCGGCAGCGTCGCCCGACGATACGCCCACAAGATCCCGTTCATCCTCAAGCTCAACCACAACGAGCTGCTGACCATGCCCAACACCTACCAGCAGGTGATGTTCGGGCAGATCGAGAATGCCTGGAACATGGGCTGCACCGCAGTGGGCGCCACCATCTACTTCGGCTCTGATGATTCTCGTCGGCAGATCGTCGAGGTCAGCAAGGCCTTCGCCAAGGCCCACGAGCTTGGCATGGCGACCATCCTGTGGTGCTACCTCCGCAACAACGCGTTCAAGACCGGCGGAGTGGACTACCACGCCGCCGCAGATCTCACCGGACAGGCCAACCACCTCGGCGTGACCATCCAGGCCGACATCATCAAGCAGAAGCTGCCGACCAACAACGGCGGCTACCGGGCGCTCAATGCCGGGGACTCCTCTTACGGCAAGCTCGATGATCGCATCTACACCGAGCTGTCCAGCCCCCACCCCATCGACCTGACCCGCTATCAGGTCGCCAACTGCTACATGGGCAGGGCAGGGCTGATCAATTCCGGTGGTGCCAGCGGGTCCAACGACTTCGCTCAGGCCGTTCGCACCGCGGTGATAAACAAGCGCGCAGGCGGCATGGGGCTCATCTCTGGTCGCAAGGCTTTCCAGCGCCCACGGGCCGAAGGCATCAAGCTGCTCAACAGCATTCAGGACGTCTACCTCTGTGATGAGGTGACCATCGCCTGAGCGGTGAATACAGTTGAGCAGAGCTAAAGGACGGGTATGAAGAATTACAGTCGGAATCTGTTCCTGTGGGTGTTCCTCGCCCTCGTGGTCATGCTGGCCTTTACAATGGTTGGCCCGGACATGGGCGGCAAGCAGGAGGAGGTCAACTTCTCCACGGTCGTTCACAGCGCCAAGCAGCACCAGATCAAAGAAGTCACGATCAAAGGCCAGGAGATCTTCGGCACGCTCAGCGATGGGACGAGCTTCAAGACCGTCGGCCCCACGGAGAGCGACTACTTCCTGGGTGTCCTCGATGACAACGACATCGTGCCCAACTACGAGCCCCAGCCCAATGGCGGACTCATCACGGTCCTGACCACCGCCCTGCCGATGGTTCTGTTCCTGGTGCTGTTCCTGCTGATCATGCGTCAGCTCCAGGTCGGCGGCGGCAAGGCGATGAGCTTCGGCAAGTCCAAGGCCAAGCTCCTCTCCGACGATGGCCGCAAGGTCACCTTCGAGGATGTCGCAGGAGCGGACGAGGCCAAGGAAGAGCTGATCGAGATCATCGAGTTCCTCAAGGACCCCCGCAAGTACACCCGCCTCGGCGGTCGCATCCCCAAGGGTGTGCTGCTGATGGGCCCCCCCGGAACCGGTAAGACCCTGCTCGCCCGCGCCATCGCTGGAGAGGCCGGCGTGCCGTTCTTCTCCATCTCTGGCTCGGACTTTGTCGAGATGTTCGTCGGTGTCGGTGCCAGCCGGGTCCGCGACCTGTTCGAGCAGGGCAAGAAGCACGCCCCCTGCATCATCTTCATCGATGAGATCGACGCCGTCGGTCGCCAGCGCGGTGCCGGCATGGGCGGCGGCCACGACGAGCGGGAGCAGACGCTCAACCAGCTCCTCGTCGAGATGGACGGCTTTGAGTCCAACGACGGGGTCATCCTGGTCGCTGCGACCAACCGCCCCGACGTCCTCGACCCCGCCCTGATGCGTCCCGGTCGGTTCGACCGCCGCATCGTCGTCGGCAACCCAGACGTCAAGGGGCGACTCGGCATCCTGGAGGTCCACACCCGGCGCACTCCCCTCGCTGACGGGGTCCAGCTTGAGGTCATCGCACGGGGCACCCCTGGCTTCTCCGGTGCAGACCTGGAGAACCTCGTCAACGAAGCCGCCCTGCTCGCCGCGCGCCGCGAGAAGGACAAGCTGGAGATGATCGACTTCGAGGACGCCAAGGACAAGGTCGCGATGGGTGTCGAGCGCAAGAGCATGGTCATCCCCGAGCGGGTCCGGCGCCGCACCGCCTACCACGAGGCCGGCCACGCCATCATCGCCCACCTCATCCCGGCCTCCGACCCGGTGCACAAGATCACCATCATCCCCCGAGGCCGTGCGCTGGGCATGACCGTGATGCTGCCCGACGAGGACCGCCTGGAGGCCACCACCGATCAGCTCACCGCGCGCCTCGCCGTGGCGATGGGTGGCCGGGCTGCGGAGGAGATCATCTTCAAGGAGATCACCACCGGCGCTCACAACGACATCAAGCAGGCCACTGAGCTGGCTCGCGCGATGGTCACCCAGTACGGCATGTCCGAAGCCATCGGCCCGATGAACCTGTCGGGTCAGGGCGAGGTCTTCCTGGGTCGGGACTACTCCAAGGTCCAGGCTCACTCCGAGGACACCTCCCGGCTCATCGACCGTGAGGTCCGCCGGCTGCTGGAGGACGCCTACACCCTGGCGTCGAAGATCCTCAACGAGAACAACCACATCCTGGAGCGGGTCAGCGAGCTGCTGCTGGACAAGGAGACCCTCGGCTCCAAGGAGTTCGGCGCCCTCGTCGCCAGCCTCAACCCCGTCGAGCCGAACCTGCAGGGGGCATGAGCGCAGCACCGCTTGTGGTGGGCATCGTCAACGTCACCCCGGACTCGTTCTACGACGGGGGGCGCTACCCCTCCCCCATCGCGCATGCCGAGCGGCTGATCGCGGAGGGGGCGGACTGGCTGGATGTCGGCGGAGAGTCCACCCGACCCGGCGCCGCTGTGGTGAGTGTGGAGGAGGAGTGTCGGCGGGTGCTGCCGATCATCTCCGCCTTCGCCGGCTCCATCCCCATCAGCATCGACACCACCAAGCCCGCGGTAGCTCGGGCCGCGGCTGCAGCCGGGGCGACGATCCTCAACGACGTCTCCGGGCTGTGTGATCCGGAGATGATCGCCGTCTCCGCAGACTTTGCTGCAGTGGTCATCATGCACAGCCGGGGCACCCCCCAGCGCATCGGCAGCGGGACCACTTACGGCGCGCTGGGCTGCACGGACTACATCGATCTGGTCACCGAGGTCACCGACTTCCTCCTGGAGCGCGCCGAAGCCGCCCGCGCCGATGCGGTCTACATCGACCCGGGCATCGGGTTTGGGAAGTCCGCCGCACAGAGCCTCGCCCTGCTGCGCCACCTGCCGCGCATCGTCGCCGCCGGTCTGCCGGTCCTGGTGGGCGCCTCGCGCAAGTCGTTCATCGGGCAGACGCTGGGCATCTCAGACCCCGCCGATCGCCTGCCGGGCTCCCTCGCCGTAGCCGCATCGGCGTATCATCATGGCGCCGCCGCGCTTCGAGTCCACGACGTCGCGGCGACCCGTCAGGTGGTCGATCTCCTGACGGCAATCCACTCCGCACCGTAGTCAGGTGTTGCTCTGCTCTGGTACTGGCAAACCCTGCAGCCTGCCGATGTCATCGACATCGCGCTGCTGTCGTACTTCATCTACCGCGGCCTGCTGCTCATCCAGGGCACCCGCGCGGTCCAGAGCCTTGTCGGTCTGCTGTTCCTCGTGGCCCTGTACGCCGTCTCGACCCGGATGGGCCTGAGCAGCATCAATTGGCTGCTGGAGACCACCTCCACCCACATCCTCCTGGCGATCATCATCATCTTCCAGGAAGACATCCGAAAGGCCCTGGCCCGGGCCGGCCGCATCCTGCCCAGTCGCTTCGGCCCCAACTCCGATCTGCCGATGGTCCAGGAGCTGGTCAAGGTCAGCTTCACCATGGGTGCGCGACGGCTCGGAGCGCTGATCGCCATCGAGCGGGAGGCCTCGCTCGACGACTATGTCGAGCCCGCCACCCGGCTGGATGCCCTGGTCAGTCAGGATCTGCTGCTGTCGATCTTCCACCCCACCTCCCCCCTCCATGATGGGGCGGTGGTGCTCCAGGACGGCCGGCTGGCTGCCGCACAGGCCTTCCTGCCGCTGACGCTGTCCAAGAAAGTCTCCCGGGTCTACGGAACCCGCCACCGGGCCGCGATCGGGCTGACCGAGTCCACAGACGCAGTGGTCATCATTGTCAGCGAGGAGCGCGGCACCGTCTCCCTGGTCAAGGAGGGCATCATCGTGCCGATGGCCGACGCCAACGAGCTGCGCCAGAAGCTCCAGGAGGTCTTCCAGCCCGTCGAGACCCCACGGGTTGTCGGGGAGGACGAGCGATGAGAATCGGCGAGCGCATCCGGGAGTTCTTCATCGGCGCCCTGCTGGAGAACGTCCCGCTCAAGCTGCTCTCCCTCAGCTTCGCCCTGTCGCTCTGGGCGTGGGTGCAGAGCGAGCAGGTGGTGACCCGGCGGGTGCGGGCACGCATCAAGTACGCCTGGCCCTCCATCGAGGAGCTGGTGCGGGTTGGGGAGTATCCCACCCGGCTGGTGGTCACCCTGGAGGGGCCGCAGGGAATGGTCCGCAGCATTGACCCCGACCAGCTCTGGGTCGAGATCGATCTCACCGCCGGGCTTGAGGGCGACAACCTCGTCGACTTCACCACCGCCCAGCTCAACGGGCTGTCCGACTCCAGCCCGCTCACCATCAGCCAGATCTCCCCACCAGAAGCCGACATCATGCTGGAGAACCCCAGCGATCGGCTGGTCCGGGTCGATCCGATCACCGTAGGCGAGCTTGCCGACGGCTTTCAGCTGGTGAGCGTGACCGTCGAGCCGGAGATGGTGCGCATCATCGGACCGCAGAGTCAGGTGCTGGAGACCTCTCTGATCCCCACCGACATCATCGACATCGCCGAGCTGAGCGAGGACAGGGTCGTCGAGGTGCCGCTCCAGCCCGGCGGCAACATGCGCGTCGACCTCACCCCGCCCCGGGTGAAGGTCACCATCGACACCGAGGCCATCCTCATCACCCGCACCTTCACTGAGGTCCCGGTGATGATCCGCGGCGAGGGCTGGGAGAGCGACATCAGCGCAGTCCGGGTCGTGCTCCAGGGACCGGTCGCCGACGTGAGGGCCATCGACAGCACCCGGGTCTCGATCGTCGCGCACCTCCCCGATCCCCCGCCCGGGGTCACCCCCTTCCCCATTCACCACATGCCCGATAACCCAGGCGCTGGGATCGAAGTCCTCCACGGAGGCTCCGAGGAGATCGTGGTGATCGAGCTCGCACCGGGAATCATCAACCTGTCGGCGGAGACCCCGCCGGAGTAACGAGGGAACGATGCAGCCGATTCAATTCGGGACCGATGGAGTCCGAGGCCGGTCGGGAGACTGGCCAATCACTGAAGAGGGCGCCCGACACATCGGACGCGCGATCGCGGCATGGTGTCAGCAGGGGCCGGTCTATGTCGGACGCGACACCCGAGCGTCTGGACCCGCCCTCACAGAGGCGATCATCACCGGGCTCAACGAGGGGGGCTCCGACGTCCTCGACGGCGGCGTGATGCCCACCGCTGCGGTCTCCTGCGCGGTCGCTAGCGGGGGGTGTGCCGCCGGGGTGGTGCTCACTGCCAGCCACAACCCCTGGCACGACAACGGCATCAAGGTCCTCAACGCAGGCGGCCGAAAGCCCACCGACATCACAGCGCTTGAGGCCCTGTTCGGCGTCGCACCGACACCCGGCGGTGGGCGCAGAACCACCCCAGCGGATCCCCTCGCCCCCTGGCGCATGGCAATGCCTGCCCTCGACCTCACCGGGGCACGCATCCTGCTGGACTGCGCCCACGGTGCGGCATCGGCTGCGGCCCCGGGGGTGCTGAGGAGCATGGGGGCTCAGGTCGTCGAGGTCGGCTGCAGCCCGGACGGGCGCAACATCAACGACGGCGTCGGCGCCACCCACCCCCCGACCGACCTCGCCGGCTGTGACCTCGGCATCATCCTCGACGGCGACGCCGACCGCATCCTCCTCCTCGATGAGCACGGCATCCTCGACGGCGACGACATCCTCTGGGCGCTCGCACAGGTCACTGACGGCCCGGTAGTCGGCACGGTCATGACCAACGGCGGACTCCAGCGGGCGCTGGGAGAGCGGCTGCTGCGGGCGAAGGTGGGCGACAAGTACGTCGCGGACCTGATGGCCACCAGCGGCGCCCTCGTCGGGGCCGAGACCTCCGGGCACGTCCTGTTCGCAGACGGCATGCCCACCGGAGACGGCCTGTACGCCGCGCTGCGGGTGATCAAGGCCACCGAGGGCTACCCCCGGGTTCCGGGCTGGAGTCGCCTTCCGGTTGCCCAGCGCAGCATCCGGTACTCCGGGCAGCGCCGCCCCCTCGATTCCCTGACCACCCCCGATGCTGCCCGGGCTGCTGGCGAGCGGGTGATCATCCGCTACTCCGGGACCGAGCCGGTGCTGCGGATCCTGGTGGAGGGCGAGGATGCCGCGGCCTGGCTGGAGCGCATCGCCGCGGAGTTTCAGGCGTGATCCCGGTCAGCCGGGGCGCGGTGGTCCGAGAGCTGGATCGCATCGTCATTGAGGAGCTTGGGATCCCCAGCCCAGTCCTCATGGAGATTGCCGGACGCGGGGCCGCAGACGCGATCCAGGCGCGCTGGCCTCTCGGAGAGGTCGCGGTGCTCTGCGGACCGGGAAACAACGGCGGCGATGGCTATGTGGTCGCCCGCTGGCTGGCACTGTGGGGCCATGAGGTGCGCCTGTGGGCCTCAGCCCCCCCAACCACGCCCGTCTCCCAGAGCAACGCCGCGCTGTGTGCAGCGATGGGCATGATGGTCTGCGACACCCCTGAGGACGCCCTGCGCGGTGCGGTGCTCGTGGTGGACGCCCTCCTCGGCACCGGCCAGCGGTCTGCCCCACGGGGGGCGATCCGAGCTGGAGTCCGCGCGATCCGGGCTGCTGGGATCCCCACGATCGCGATGGATCTGCCCACCGGTCTGTGTGCGGACACCGGGCAAAGCCTCGGGCCAGACAGCCTCTCCGCCGCCCTCACCGTCACCTTCGGACGCCACAAGCCGGGGCTGCTCTGCGAGCCCGGCGCGACCCTGTGCGGTGAGGTCCTCTGCATCGACATCGGTCTGGCCATCGCCGATCTCCACCACCACATCCCCCCCGACGCCCACATCCTCCAGCCCGCCGACATCGCCGCCTGGCGGGCAGTGCGCACTGAGAGTCAGGCGAAGTGGGATCGGGGCCATGTCGCGATCCGGGCAGGTGGCGGGGCGGCGGTGCTGGCGGCTCATGGTGCCTTTCGAGCCGGCGCCGGGCTGGTCACCCTGCTCGCCCCGCGCGAAGAATGGTCGAGCCTGCATGGGCTGTGGCCCGAAGTCATCCTCGCCGAGCCAGACACCCTCAGTCCCCGACGACACGATGTGTTGGTCCTCGGACCAGGGCTCGGGCTCACCGATGAGATCGCTGAGGAGGTCTACGGGCTGTGGTCGGACTTCCCCGGCGCCCTCCTCGCCGACGCCGATGCCCTCACCCTGCTCGCCCGTCAGCGCCCGGTGCCCGGCGGCCTCCGGATCATCACCCCGCACAGCGCGGAGGCCGCCCGGCTCCTCGACACCACCCGCGCTTCCATCGACGCCGATCGGTTCGCCGCAGCCGCCGCGCTGGCCGATCTCGGGGCGACAGCCATTCTCAAGGGTCCCAACACCCTCATCAGCGGACCAGAGGGGACCTGGGTAGTGCCGGTTCGATGCGGCGCGCTGGGCACTGCCGGCAGCGGGGATGTGCTCGCTGGGCTCATCGGAGGCTGCCTCGCCGCCAGCCTCCCTGCACAGCGCGCAGCGGCCACCGGGGCATGGCATCATGCTCACGCCGGGCTCAGGCTCCCCGAGCGCGCCACCGCCAGCGATCTCATCGAGGCGCTGCGGTTTCCCTGAGCTACCGTCCCTTCGCTCCGCTGAGCACCTGCTCAACGACCGACTTGACGTCGGACATGGTGAACGGCTTGATGAGCGCAGCCTGGAACCCCTTCGCCCCGAGGAGTCCGGTCGCCTCTGCCCAGTAGCCGCTGCTGACGATTGCCTTGAGGTCGGGGATATCGGCCCGCATCTGACTGAGGATGTCCGCCCCACCCAGCCCGCCTGGGATCATCAGATCGAGCACGACGAGGGTGAAGGGGCGATCGTTGAGGCGGGCACGCTTGAAGTGCTCCAGCGCTTCGGAGCCATCCCCGGCGATGGTCACCTCATGGCCGAGCAGGCGCAGCATGTCCCCGAGCACATCCCGGAGGGCCTCTTCGTCGTCCACCACCAACACACGAGCCCCAGCTCCGGCGGCTTCCTGAGGCTCCAGGCTCACACTGGGAACCCAGAGACGGAACTTGCTGCCGCCGCCAGACACGGCAGAGTAGTTCACCTCACCGTTGTGGATGCGCATCATCGCCGCAACGATCGGCAGCCCCAGTCCCCGACCACGGGCCCGGGTGGTGGTGAACGGATCGAACATGGTCTTCACGAATTCGGGCTCCAGCCCATGCCCCCGATCGACAACGGCGATCTCGGCATCGTCCCCAATCCGCCGCGCGGTGATCGAGACTGAGACGCCGCCAGCCTCCCGGGCGTTCTCCAGCAGCTCCTGGACCGCGCGAATCATCAGCGGGGCGTCGCAGGCAACCGTCAAGCCGGACTCAACGTCTCGCACCACATCGACGCCAACCCGGGACACCGCCTCGCTGATGATCCGCTCCACCGCCACCGGCTCCAGGATCGGCTCGATCCGGCGGGCGTAGAGTTGGAGGCGCTCGGTCAGATCCTGGAGCCGGAACGAGGCCCGCTCAGCAGCATCGAGGCGACTCCGGATGGGATCTCCGCTGGGCAGGCTTGCGCGCGCGACCGAGATGTTGCCGATGATGCTGGCTAGCACGTTGTTGACGTTGTGCGCCAGCCCGCGCGCGATCTCCTCAGCCAGTGCATTCGACTTCTCATCGGGCATCAGGCTCCCTCCAGAATCAGCAGTCCATCCCGCAGCACCAGACGATTGCCCGCAGGAAGAGGAATCCCCCCGCCCTCCACCGGCCTCCAGTCGAGGAACGCCTCAAGCTGATCCGCTCGGACCGGCCGGGGACAGGGAGCGGTCAGACGAACCAGGAGGCGCAGCTGAATCGCCTCGTCCTCCGCCCGAAGCCCGGCCAGATCCAGACCCCGACCCCGGCTCAAGCGCTCCCAGGCGGTGTCCGTGAGCCGGTTGAGGAAGGCGTCATCTCGGGCGAGCAAGCGACCGGATCGGGCCAGCGCAGCCTCTGCACCACCATGGATGGCATCCAGGCGCGGCATCAGCTCTCGGATCACCCCGCGCTGTGAGTCGGGGTTGGAGGGATCCTCCACCCACGACAGGCCCTCCTGCCGCGCCCAGTCCTCCAGGATCGTCCGGGGCTCTGAGAGCAGCGGCCGGCACCAGGGGGGATCCAGCGGAAGCATCCCCCGCAGCCCCCGGGCACCAGAGCCACGCAGGAGGTGGTAGAGCACGGTCTCGGCCCGATCGGTCCGGTGGTGCCCGGTCGCGATGCGATCAGCCCCCCGAGCCAGCAGCTCTGCCCGACGGATCATCCGGGCGCGGGCCTGGAGGTTCGGTCCCAGCGGGATGCTCAGACGCCGGCTGACAAACGGCAGCCCCAGACGGGCGGCATGTGCGGCGACCTTCTCGACCTCGTCCTTCGACTCCGGGCGCAGTCCATGGTCGAAGCTGACGACCTCAAGTCGCCCGCCGTGGGCACCCTCGGTTCTCGCGAGGATCTCCAGGAGGCAGGTGCTGTCCACACCACCGGAGACCGCGACCGCCACTCGCTCCCCAGGCGACCACAGCCGACCCCGACGGATGAAGTCCAGGACCCGGCGCGGCAGGGTGCGCGCACGGGGGTTCACCGCTGCCGGACGACCAGGGAGGTCTGCGGGGGACAGCGAGGGTGGGAGCTTGTCGGTGGGATGTGCCCGGACCTGATGGGTCGCCTGGCACTGGCCGCACCGATACTGGATGACCACCTCGCCGCCGGAGAGGGTCATCGTGGTGGGGTGGAGGACGCCCCCACAGTCCGCAGCCCGGTCGCCCGGAACGACATCGACATGCAGGGAGCGAAGGCACCGGGGACAGTGATCCCGCACCCGGGCGCCGCCATGAGGCACAGCCTCGGAGCACCAGACACAGGCGAAGGACTCATCGATCCGGATCGGGTTCTTTCGCACCTGTGCGTCTCCGCTTCGGCCCAGCAGCGCACGCACCAGTCGCTTTCCCGACCAGTCCGACTCCACCTCGACTCCCTGGGCATCCGCGAGGCGCACGACGGCATCCCAGAGCGTGGGATCCTGATCGATGCGCGCACCGAGGCGCTTGATCTCTCCCCGAGATCGCACCCCTTCAAGCAAAGTCTGAATTGCCGTTGGCTCCATCATTTTGCATTATGGCCCGAACAGACCACCGCGTGCACTCACCACAATTACAGGCACGCTCATCCAACCCGGGTGAACCGATCCAAGGGTGCGGAGAGTCGGTGATAGAGCGGCGTTCCAGCGTCATCGGACTTCGGCTGGCCGGCATCAATGAGGGCCGCCGGGACCGCATCAACCTCGGTGGGCTCGACCCGCGGTCTAAGCATCGGTGCTCACTGGGGACTCCTCAAAAGTAAGCTGCAGGCGACCGTGACGAGGTGGTCCTCGACAGCAACCAGGGGCTCCTGCTCGGAATCATTGACGAAGAAGGCAAGCTCTTCTGGGGCGCTGATGGCGTACCGGGCGAGAAGCATGACGACGGTCTGGAGCGAGAGCCGGATGGTGGTCTGAGGCTGCCCGGTCTGAGACAGTGCCGCAGTGAGCAGATCGAGGAACGGCGCCTGGAAGCGCATCCTCCGGTCGGTGCTCAGGGTGCCCACGGCCATGACCTGCCGGTTGAGCAGCCTCACCGCGAGGCGATGCTCGCAGGCGAACTGAAAGCCCAGCCGGACCGCAGCCGGCAGGACGTTTGCCAGGGTGTCACCGGTCAGCAGGGTCGGCATCAGGCGGTCCTGGAGTGCCGACAGCTCGGCGTACATCTCCTCCACGCACGCATCGCGCAGCCCGTCCTTGCTGCCGAAGTAGTGGTGGACCATGCCGATGCTCACCCCAGCCTCTCCGGCGATGCTGCGGATGGAGGTGCGCTCTCCCTGGCTGGCGAACAGCTGCAGCGCGGCGGAGAGGATGCGCTGGCGGGTGGCAGCAGCGTCGGCATTGACCGGTCTGGACATGCGCGCAGCGTAACCAATCAAACGTTTGATTGATTACGCTGCGATGGAAAATCTCGTCGGATTCACCAGTCGGATAAGCCTCAGGCATGACACCATGGCTGCTCATCTCCGCCGCGCTGGCCCTCGATCCGATCGACGATCAGACCATGCTCCAGCTCGAAGCCCAGCGCATCCCGCCCCAGTCCCTCGCCGGCTACATCAACCACGACGATCCAGAGACCCGCGCCCGTGCGGCCCGATCGCTGGGTCGACTGCGGACCGCCACTGCGCTCTCCCCGCTGCGCCGTCTGGTCGCCGATGACGATCCCCGGGTCCGCTACGAGGCAGCGTTTGCCCTCGGACAGACCCCCGGCGGAGAGCCCGCGCTGCTGACTCAGCTGACCGTCGAGACGGACCTGATGGTTCGGGCGGTGCTGGTCGAGGGCCTCGGAAAGGTGGGGGCTGAGCGCTCCATCTCGCCCCTGATCGCCGCCCTCGATGAGCGCCCGGTGATGCTCCAGTCCCCAGAGGTCGCCGTCGCTGCCGGGCACGCGCTCGGCATCATGGCCCGCCGGGAGGTCGAGGGCATCAAGGGCCCTGAGGTCATCAGCGCACTGCTCAGCCAGCTCGATCGCGGAGATCCCGAGGTGAGGCGCTCTGCCGCCTATGCCCTCTCCCGGATCCGTCCCGAGAGCCTGTCTGATGCCGACACCGACCGGCTCCTGGTCGCCCTGGCCCGCATCCGGGACCCCGACACCCGCACCCGGCTCATCTACGCCACCATGAACCTCGATCTCCCCGATCGGGATGCCCGGTACGCACCGCTCCTCTCTGACCCCGACCCCGGCGTTCGGGTTGCCCTGGCCCGCACCGCTGAGCCCGCCGGCTGGATGGGGGTCGCATCCCTGCTGGATGCACCCGAGCTGGGGGTGCGTCGCGAGGCCATCTCCGCCATCGCTGGCATGGAGGGATTCGACCACGCCGCCCTGCTCCTCCCCCTGCTTGAGGTCGGCAGCACCCTGGAGGCCGCCGAGGCCAACCGGGTCTCCGGCGATCCGGCAGTGGTCGAGGCTGCCGAGGTGCTCAGCGCGCTGGCAAGCTCTGAGGTCGAGGGGGTCTCAGACCTCATCGGCGAGGTCTCTGGCTGGCTCGACTCCTCCCGCCCCACCCGCATCCGGGTGGCCGCCGCCGCAATATCGGAGGACACCGCGATCCTCCAAGCCCTCGCGATCGGAGACGACGAGACCGCAGTCCGCACCATGGCCGCCTGGCACCTCGCTGAGCTGGAGCCGGGCGCCTCGGTGATGATCGCCCTGCTGTCGTCTTTGGATCCGATGGTGATCGCAGTTGGTGCCGACTGGCTCTCCGAGAACCCGGTCGCCTCTGCCGAGGGCGCGCTGCTGGCCGCACTGGAAGACGCCACCGACATCGACCTGCTCAAGGAGGTCGCCGACGCCCTGCTGGCCCTGTACTCCGGCAGCTACCCGAAGGTCCGCCGACCGGCTCTCGGTGCCTCAGACGCCATCAAGGCCCTCTCCCTCCACCATGAGATCGCCATCCGAGCGGTCGCTGTCGAGCTGGCCGCCGCCACCCGGACCAGACTCCCCCCCAGCCACCCGCCGATCCGCTCGGTGCCCCTCGTCGAGGTGCAGACCATCCGCATGGCTCAGGTGCAGACCACCCGCGGCACCTTCACCGTCGAGCTGTACCCCGAGGAGGCCCCGCTGACGGTGTGGAACTTCGCCCGGCTGGCGGAGGATGGCTTCTACGACAACCTGATCGTGCATCGGGTGGTTCCCGACTTCGTCGTCCAGGACGGCGACCCGAGGGGCGACGGCGCGGGCGGACCGGGCTGGACCATCCCCGATGAGATCAACCCGATGCGCTACACCGAGGGCGCACTCGGCATGGCCCACGCGGGCCCAGACACCGGGGGCAGCCAGTGGTTTGTCACCCTCGCCCCCCAGCCCCACCTCGACGGCATCCACACCGTGTTCGGCTCTGTCGTTCGCGGCATGGGCGTGCTGCGAGACATCCAGCCCGGCGACCGCATCGAACACATCACCATCGAGCTCTACGAGACGGCGTCTCGGTAGGCTGCGAGCGTCCCTGCGACCATCGCCTCAATCGAGAACTGCTCGGCGGCCCGCTGCTGTGCGGCGGCGACTGGAGGGTGATCGCCAGCCAGAGCGCGCCGGATCCCCTCCGCCAGCGCCACCGCATCGCCCCGGGGGACGAGGATCCCGGTGTCTCCGATGACCTCTGGCAGCCCTCCGGCATCCGAGGCCACGATCGGCAGCCCGGCGTGCATCGCCTCGACGACTGCCTGCCCCATGCCCTCCTCGACAGAGGGGTGCACGAACACCGAGGCCGCAGCCAGGAGCGCGGGCACATCGCTGCGCTGCCCCAGCCACCGCAGCCCGGGGTAGACCAGCGGCCCGTCCCCGGCGACCCCGATGTCGACGCCATCCAGCATCCTCGCGGCCTCCGCCAGCACCGCGTGGCCCTTGTGCGGCACCCGGGCGCCCACCGCCAGCACCGTCGGCCCATCCACAGCAGGCGGCATCACAGCCAGGGCCGCCACCCCGTCGTGGACCACCACGCTCTGCGGCGCGCCGACTCCTGACAGGATCCGGGCCACCGCCGCGCTGACCGCGATGTAGCGCTCCGGTCGGCGGTACTTCCAGCCCCCCGATGGCACGAAGTCCACCCGCCGATGAACCACCAGGGGGATCGACAGCGGCGCGCAGCAGGTGTGGGCGTGGCTGGTCTGGGCAGCGATGAGGTCGGGCCGGGCAGACCGGGCCACCATCGCGCACCGCACAGTACGCCCCGGAGGGATCGCCAGCCGCTCATCGGCGATGCCCTCCAGCTCTCGCCACAGCCGCCCGGATTGTGGACACGCCACCACCACCGGCCAGCCCGCTGCCTTCATGCCCCGGGCCAGGTAGAGGGTCTGGACCTGCCCACCCCGCCACTCCTCCGCAGTGTCGACCTGGAGAACCCGCAGCATTCAGTCGGCCTCCAGCTCAGCCAGTCGGGCCTCCTGCTCCTCGACGATCGGCACCCGGACCGTTGCGCCGCGGCCTTCGTCCACTTCATGCGCAAGCGGAATCGCCCGGTCGAGGAAGCGACGCGCAGCGGCCAGGTCACCCTGATCGAGGGCGGTGCTGATCACATCCTCCAGGGCCATGCTCAGGTAGAACCGCCGCCCGGTGGTCTCGACCAGATCCAGGTATCGCTCCGCCCACCGCCGGGCCTCGTCGAAGTCCCCACAGGCCCGGTAGATGTCCACCGACGCCCCCAGGCAGTGCTTCTCGATCTCCAGCCCTCCCAGCGCCGCGACCTGGAGGGCCTCTCCGATGCGCTGCCGGGCGAGGTCGAGATCGCCGGCATCATGTGCGCAGCGCGCCAGCATGCAGAGCAGCTCGACCCGTCGCCCCTGATCGCGCTCAACGCGCAGCATCGCCTGGATGCCCGCCTCGGCCTCCTCTCGTCGCCCCAGCTGACGCAACCAGCTGACCCGAATCCGCTGGTAGCTCTCCATGGAGAAGCCCCAGCCGTAATTCGGGTGAGCCTCCTTGAGCTCGATGGCCTCCGATATCGAAGATAGCGCCCCCTTGAGGTCATCGCGGTTGGAGCAGAGCATGGCGCGGATGTAGGCGAGCCCATCGCGGCGATGAGACAGCTCGGCGGCATCCAGCAGCGCCTCCATCGCATCGATGCGCTCCAGGATGTCGTCGAAGCTGCCGCGGAGGTTGTTGATGTTGCCGCTCGCCCAGTACAGGAAGAGCACCACCCCATGCTGGAGGGTGGACTCAAGCGTCGGCCGAGCCTCCAGCAGCCAGACCACCCCTCGTTCCCGAAGGGCGATGCAGCCGGTGATATCACCACGGCTCTTTCGGATCTTACTGGCGAGGAGGATCGCGCGCAGCCCGAGGGGCAGCTCGTCTTCTCGAATCGCGGCGGTCAGAGCCTGCTCGGCAAGCCGACCACCCCGGGTTGCTCTGTGTTCGTTGGCAGCTTCTGCTTTCTCAAGCAGCCTCAGCGCTTCGGACATCACGACCTCCCAGACTCAAACGACCAGACTCAAACGACCAGACTCAAACGACCAGACTCAAACGAAGAGAGCGCGACCGACTGGCCGCGCTCCATCATCAGGCACCCATCAAGAAGTCTACTTCTTGACTTCCTTGTGGATGGTGTGGCGACGAAGGTTGGGGTTGTACTTCTTCAGCTCAACGCGCGCCGGGGTGTTCTTGCGGTTCTTGGTGGTGTGGTAGCGGGACGGGGACTTGCCCAGACCGCGGGCCTCGGTGCACTCGAGGATGATGTTGATGCGGTTGCCCTTCTTAGCCATGATTTGCTCCGAGATTCGATTGGGGGAGTCTCGGGTGAGGCATCCGAGCTCCAAACATCGCCGCATCTATCGGGATCTCGCCTGAGAGTCAACCTCTGACAGACCGGTGAGGGAAGTCAGGTGAAGAAAAGACAACCTCACCGGCAGATGAAGAAAAATCATCACCATGAGTTAGTCAGGACAGCCCTCTCACTGTTGAGGTCTGTGTGCACCTCCTCCTGGCGTCAATGACTGCTTCCGCGATTGAAATCCCCTTCGAGCAGTACCAGCTCGACAACGGCCTCAACGTCATCCTCCACCCCGATCCGGCGCTACCCCAGGTCGTCGTCAACCTCTGGTATGGCGTCGGCAGCAAGGACGAGGTCGAGGGCCGCTCTGGCTTCGCGCACCTGTTCGAGCACCTCATGTTCATGGGCACGACCCGTCTGCCAGACAGCGGCTTCGACGACCTCATGGAGTCCCACGGCGGCTGGAACAACGCCTGGACCTCCGAGGATGCCACCGACTACTACGACGTCGGCCCGAGCAACCTCCTGACGACCCTGCTGTGGATGGAGGCTGACCGCATGGACGGCCTCGCCGGGGCAATGACCCAGGAGAAGCTGGACCTCCAGCGCGAGGTCGTCCGCAATGAGCGCCGACAGACCTCCGAAGATGCGCCCTATGGCGAGGTCTGGCTGGTCATGCCGGAGATGATGTACCCAGCCGGTCACCCTTACGCCCACACCGTCATCGGCAGCCACGAGGACCTCCAGGCCGCCACGCTCGACGACGTGGTCGCGTTCTTCAACACCTGGTACATCCCCGCCAACGCCAGCCTCGTCATCGCCGGAGACTTCGATCCCGCCGCAGTCCGCCCGCTCGTCGAGCAGCTGTTCGGCGGCCTCGATCCGATCGAGGTGCCCACCCGCCCCGAGATCACCGCGCCGGATGCTCCGATCACGTCTCTCATCGAGCTGACCGACAGCGTGCAGATCCCCCAGAGCGTGATGCTCTGGCACACCTCTGCCGCGATGGCACCCGGAGACGCCGATCTCGATCTCGTCTCCTCCGTCCTCGCCGGGGGTCGCTCCAGCCGACTCTACAGCCGACTTGTCCACGAGGAGGGCCTCGCACTGGAGGTCGACGCCGGTCAGTACAGCCAGCTCCTCAGCTCGCTGTTCCTCATCGAGTTCAAGCCCACTGAGTCTGGCACCCTGGAGGGCATCGAGGCGATCATCGCCGAAGAGATCGCCCGGCTCGCCGCAGAGGGTCCGACCGAGGTCGAGCTGGCCCGTGCCCGCAACCAGTACGAGGTCGCGTTCCTCCAAGGGCTCGAGAGCCTCCAGCAGCGGGCCAGCAAGCTCAACCGATACCGGTACCTGACTGGCGATCCCGGCTACCTCCAGGCCGATCTGGATCGATACCGCGCTGCGACTGTGCAGAGCGTGCAGGCCGCCGCAGCGACCCTCACTCCGGAGCGGATGGGCCTCATTCGCGTGCATCCCGAAGAGGAAGGCGAAGAATGATCGCGCTTATCCTGGCCTGTGGTCCCAAGAACATCGAGCCTGACATGAACGCCGACCCCCTCTCCCTCCGCCCCACCGTCGCTGATCCGGCGGCCTACGCCCCGCCCGTGCCCCAGGAGATCACCCTGAGCAATGGTGTGGGGCTGTGGCTGGAGGAGCGCAGCGACCTGCCCCTGGTCAGCATCCGGCTGGTCATCGACGGCGGAGCAGCCACCGATCCGCCAGAGCACCCCGGCCTGGCCTGGCTGACCGACAGCCTGCTCACCCACGGTGCCGGTGATCGAGACGCAGTCGCGTTCGCTGAGTTCGTCGAGCAGCAGGCCATCGACCTGTCGGTGAGCACCTTCGGCACCACCTCGGTCGTGCGGCTCTCCACCCACACCGATCGCCTCGATGATGCCCTCGACCTCCTCGCAGACGCCGTCCTCCGCCCCGCACTCGCCGAGGCGGATCTCGCCCGGGTCCGGGAGCTTCAGATCGGTGACATCACCCAGTCCCTCGACGAGCCCTGGACCGTCGCGCCCTGGGTCGCCTCCCGCCTGTACTTCGGCGAGTCCCATCCCCTCGCCCACCCCAACATCGGCACCCCTGAGGGGCTCGCGAAGATCAGCGACGACGACCTGAGGGCTTCCTGGTCGAGTCGCTACGTGGCCTCCCGGGCGCACTTCGTGGTGGTCGGTGCGGTAAGCGCCGAGACGATCACCGCCGGTCTGGAGTCCCGACTGGCGGGCTGGAGTGCTGGAGAGCCCGCCGCAGACCTCCCCCCGCCCGCCGGCGTGACCGATGGTCCCCGGCTCGTGTTCGTGGACAACCCCGGTGCAGCCCAGACCGCGCTGCGAGTGGTGATGCCCGGCTGGAGCGCCGGAGCTGAAGACCTCGCCGCCGGAGAGCTGGCGACCATCGCCATCGGCGGCACCTTCACCAGCCGCCTCAACCGGCTGATGCGAGAGGAGAAGGGCTACACCTACGGCGCCCGTGCCCGGGTCATCTCGACGGAGGACTACGGCCTCGTCGTGGCGTCCTCTTCTGTCCAGGTCGACTCCTCCGCCGAGGGGCTCACCGACATGCTCAGCGTGCTGCGGACCGCTGCTGAGGGCTTCATCGACGAGGAGCAGGGCAAGGCCTACGGCTCGCTCCGAACAGACCTCATCGAGTCGATGGGCAGCCGAAGCGCCACCGCCTCCAGCCTCGCCGGGCTCCACACCATCGGCCTGCCACCCACCGACCTCGGCGACAGCATCACCGCCGCCGCCGCTGTGGACACCGCCGCAATGCAGGCCGCCTGGACGGGTCGGGCCGACCTCACCGGGGCGCTGATCCTGGTGGTCGGCGACCTCACCGCGCTGAAGTCATCCGTCGAGGCCGCCATCCCCGGTGACTGGACGGTGGTCGAGCCAGCCTTCCCGACCCCGGAGCTGTGATGATCGTCCTCGCCTCCTCCTCGACCTACCGCCGGACTTTGCTGGAGCGTCTGGGCCAGCCGTTTACCTGGGACGCCCCGGATCTCGACGAGACCGAGCTGCCCGGCGAGACCCCACACGCCCTCGTCGCCCGCCTCTCCGAAGCCAAGGCGCGCGTGGTCGCCGAGCGTCACCCAAACGCACTGATCATCGGCTCGGATCAGGTCTCCATTCGTGACGGTCAGATCATCGGAAAGCCCCACACCCACGAGCGCGCCATCGAGCAGCTCACCGCGGCATCGGGCAAGCGGGTCGAGTTCCTCACCGGGCTGTGTCTGCTCAACGCCGCTACGGGCAACTGTCAGGTCATGATCGAGCCGTTCTCGGTGATCTTCCGCACCCTCACCCCCGATGCCATCGAGCGCTACCTGCGCGCAGACACTCCCTACGACTGCGCGGGCAGCTTCAAGCTGGAGGGCAGGGGCATCACCCTGTTTGAGCGCCTGGAGGGCCGGGATCCCAACGCCCTCATCGGCCTGCCTCTCATCGCACTCGTCGATCTGCTTGCCGCAGAGGGCGTGGCGATTCCCTGATCAGCCTCCGGTGTTTGTATACAGACACACCCGGTTTTCCGGGATTGGCTTGACCGAGACATAGCCGATCATCGTGTCTGTCGACAGCATCCCGAACGGCGCGAGGGTGCCGCAGACGTCTGCCGCCCGGCTCTCCAGGTGGCAGAGGAAGATCGGGGTGTTGAGGTCGCCGTGGCACAGGGTGCGCAGTGCGGTGAACAGCTGGCTGAGTCGAACCTTGTGAAACGGCGGATCGACCAGGATGGCGTCGAAGCGCTCGTCGAGGTGCTGGGGTCGGTAGAGATCCCAGGGGACAAAGCCCGGAACCTCCGCGAACCGATCGTCGATCTCCAGCAGCCGCGCCGGTCGACCCCGAGCCGCCAGCTCCCTCGCGATCATCGGCGAGCAGAGGCAGCAGGGGTTGTCATAGTTCGCCAGCCGATCCGCAAGCCGCTGGACAGTCGGCGGGTCGAAGAAGTACTGCTCTTTCTGGTGGTCTTCATGCACAGGAGAGAATCATGCTTGAGCTTCTGGCCGATGTCGAGTCCGAGCTGCCTGCCCTGCTCGCAGACGGCGGCTGGCGCAGCCTGGACATCGACTACCATCCGCCCCGGGTCGAGCGTCTCTACCGCCCCTGGCGCGACCTGCGTCTGAACCTCCACCGCATCTGGCCCTGTGAGGTCAACGACGCGCTGTTCCACCCCCACCCCTGGCCCAGCGCGATGAAGGTGCTCAGCGGGACCTACCGGATGGCGGTGGGCTACGGCGCGGGCACCACGACTCCGCCGGTCATGGCGACCATCCTGCTCCGTGCAGGCTCCTGCTACGAGATGTCCGACCCAGACGCCTGGCATGACGTTCGCCCGCTGGGGGGTCCGAGCCTGTCGATCATGCTCACTGGCAAGCCATGGGCCCGGGGCACACCGGTCAGCCCCGCCCGCCCGCTCCGGCCACTCTGTGATGCAGACGTCGTGGCATTGTTGGCGGACTTTCAGCGCATCTACGGCTAACAGCCACCTGCGATCGCGTACTCGATCTCCACCACCGATCCAGACGCCGGGACGCTGTCGCCCTTGAAGAACACCGCGTTGGTCTTGGTGTCGTAGGTGAAGCTCCCGCTCTGATCGACCCCGTCGACCCTCACCTCGATGGTGGTCTCCACCGGGACATCGGAGAGCTTGAAGATCGTGGTGGGCTTGTCCAGCTCGAAGAACTCCGCGCCCTCGTCATAGACCAGCGGGGTGCCCTGGATCTTGAGGGAGCCGCTGGAGCCCTCGGTGGTGACCACCAGATAGCCGGAGTCGTCAAGCTCATCGGTGGGCAGGTAGTTGATCTCAACATCGGCGGTCTCACCCGACAGCAGGCTGAACGGCACGGCGTCGGACTTTCCGAGCGTCATCGCCTCATCGCCCTCCATCAGCAGCTCGGTGACCTCGATGAAGCCGCCGCCGTCGTTGCGCAGCACTGCGGTGCCGATGGTCTCGCAGCCGAGGTAGGCGTCGCTGATCTCCAGGGGGTTCTCGTCGAAGTCGAGCTGGGGCTCACCGACACCGCCGACGACCTCAATGAGGATCGTCTCGTTGTCTGGATCCGACGAGGTGATCGCGATCTCCGACCGCCATCCACCGCTCTCCAGGGGGGCGGCGAAGGTGACGGAGAAGGAGGTGGAGCTGTCGGGAGCGAGGGTGGTCGCGCCGGGACTGCCCACGGAGAACGCCTCCTCCCCTTCGCCGCTCACCGCGATCTCTGAGATGGTCAGCCCCGCCTCTCCGGTGTTTGAGAGGTCGACCGCGACCGTGCCATCTGCGGTGAACTTGAGGGAGGTCTGAGACACCTCAATGACCCCATGCTCCTCCGGCTCCTCCCCGGTGTCGACCGGATCGCCGGTGTCGATCGGCCCCTCGGTGTCGGTGTCGGTGTCCTCGGTGGCGGTGTCGGTCTCGTCGGTGTCGAGGTTGGGCAGGATGGAGCCGGCCTCTTCGTCGTCGTCCTCGATCTTGTCACCGGTGCAGGCGGAGAGCAGGAGGAGGGTGGTCAGCAGGCGCATCGAGACCTCGGGCGGAGTGGCGACTCAGCGTACCAAACCCGCGCACCGGTGGCACCCCACTGGCCGTGATACCGCTCGTCAAGCCGCCACTGGCAGGGTGACCGAGACCAGCAGCCCGCCGCCGGGGTGGTTCTTCGCCGCGATGTGTCCGCCCATGCCATCGACCAGCCCGGCCACCAGTGCGAGCCCGATGCCGGTGCCCTTCGTCTTGCGGGTCAGCTCCCGCTCTCCGCGGAAGAACGGCTGGAAGATGCGGGTGAGCTGCCGCGTGGGCACCCCTGGTCCGTGATCTCGCACCACCAGGACCACCCCGCCCTCTCCCCGCTCGGCCTGGAGGAGGATGTGCTTGTTGTCGGACTCCGCGGAGAACTTCACTGCGTTGTCCACCAGGTTGACCAGGACCTGAGACAGGGCATCCGGGTCGACCATCACCTCTGGCAGCCCCTCGGGCACCGTCACTGACAGGGTGAAGCCGTGCCTGCGGACATGGGGACCAAGCACCTCGGCAGCCTGCCGCAGGATCGGGCCGACCGAGCCGACCACTGGGCGCACCGTCGTCTTGCCCTTCTCCATTCGAGAGAGCGTCAGGACGTTCTCGATGAGCCGACTCAGCCGCTCGGCCTCGCTGGTGATCGTCGCGTAGTACTGGGCGCGACGATCCTCGGAGGGCACCATGCCGTCCCGAAGCATCTCGCCGTACATCCGGATCGCAGTCAGCGGGGTGCGCAGCTCGTGGGTGACGGCCGAGACGAAGTTGTTGCGGCGCTCGGCGAACTCCAGCTCCGCAGCGACCATCCGGCGCAGCGCCACCCCGCCCAGCCCGACCGCGCCCAGCAGCGCTCCGGCCAGGATCAGCACTGCCAGCCGCTGACCGCTGACCGCGCCGGGGATCTCGGTGAGAGCGGCGGTGACAGTCAGATCGGAGAACGGCTCGGCGAACTGGTGGCTGAACACGTAGTCGGCACTCGACGGGCCGGTGGTCAGGGTGGCGAACGGGGCCAGCTCGCTGTCTCTGAGGACCACCTGTGTGATGTGAGACAGCAGGGCCTCACCATCCAGCGCGAGGCCCTGGCGGTAGGTCTGCCCGCCGAGGCGAACGGTGCGGTGCAGCAGGAGCTTCTCGTCAGCCAGGACGCCCCTGAGTGGCGAGATGATGACATCGACCTGCTCCCCGGTGGCATCGGTGGCGGGTCGGAGGGGAGCCGGGCCGGGAGCTGCCCAGTTGTCTGCGGTGACGAGCTGCTGGATCTCGACTTCGTTGTTGGTGAAGCCGTTGAAGTTCGTCTCATCGACCTGATCGACCTGGAGCTTCTTGCCCTGACGGGAGATCTGCGCACGGTTGAGGGACTGAACCGCAGACTGGTAGACGGTGGCGATCGCTGGAATCGCCAGCGCATCGACAGGAGGCGGCGCGTCGTCCTGCCAGTCAACAGTGGCGGTGAGGCGCTCCAGGTTCGACTGGAGGGTGTTGCCCTCTTCGGGGATCTCGAAGTTGCTCTTGCAAGCCAGCTCCAGCTCGTTGTCCCGTGGGTTTGAGGGGGTAAACAGCTGACCGTCCGGGTCGATCTGGAAGTAGCCGACGATCACATCATCGGCGGGCATCTCCGCAATCGGCGAGCGCACGAGGCTGGGATTGACCACCTGCCCCTCGGGCACGTAGAAGTACCGATACTCCAGAAACGATCTGGACTCCTCTCGATCCACCAGCGCGGTCAGCTCTCGCTCCAGCTCGTCGAACAGCCGCTGGGCGATGACCTCGTGGCGGATGCGGTCCTCCATCGCCGCCCCCCGCAGCGCAGCGACCACCAGCATCACCACCCCGATCATCGCCAGGAGTCCGGCGCCGAGAACGACGAGCTGGAGGCGACGGCGCTGCTTGATCATGTGCGGACCCGATAGCCAGACCCGCGGACCGTCTCGATGACCGTCTCCCGGGTCAATCCGGTGAGCTTGCGGCGAAGCTTGGCGATGTGCATGTCTACGCATCGGGTCTGCACCGACTCGACCCGCTGGTAGCCCCACACCTCCTGCAGCAGCTCCGCGCGGCTCACGGTCCGCCCCTCCGCTCCGGTCAGCCAGGCGAGGACCTCGACATCCCGGGGGCTGATGTCGATGAAGGCCTCGCCATGGTGTGCCTGGCTGTGCTCGGCATCGATCTGAAGGATGCCGGCCTGAAAGCGCTGGGCCGGTCGGGCACCGGAGCGCCGCAGCAGGGCGTGGATGCGAGCGACGAGCTGGGCGACGGAGAAGGGCTTGGAGATGTAGTCGTCCGCCCCACAGCGGAAGCCCTCCAGGATGTCCGCCTCGTCTCCCCGGGCGGTCAGCATCATGATCGCCTGGCGGGGGTGAGACTCCCGGAGGTTTCGGCAGATGGAGAAGCCGTCGAGTCCGGGGAGCATGACGTCGAGGACGCAGAGGTCGTAGTGACCCGTCTGGGCCTCCGCGAGTCCAGCGGTCCCGTCGCCGACGCCTTTGGGGGCGTAGCCGTGGAATGCCAGGACATCGAGGATGCCCTCACGGATGGCTTCTTCATCTTCGACTACCAGTACACGCAGCTTTTCAGTCATCGGATTGATCGTATTTCGGTGGGTGGGGTGGGATGGTAAATGGATCGTAACCACCCCTCGCCTACCGCTCCCTCAGCCCCTCCAGCGCCACCGGCGGCACCACCACAGTCCGATCCACCCCCAGCAGCGCCTGCTGTCGGCGCGCGATGTGGTGGCGGATCAGCCGCACCAGCGCGCCTCGCTGCGGCACCCCGATCAGCAGCGTCCTCACGAAGAGCGTCTCCTCCGCCAGTGTGATCTCCAGCCCCATGTTCGGCCTCTTCACCTCGCGCCCACGATCAACGAAGGTGATCTGCTCGATGTCCTCCAGGTCAATCGCCCGACGGGGCCTACCGACCATCACCTGTCGAGGCAGGATGAGCTGTTGGGCGGTCAGGCTGAGCAAAGAGTGTGGCTTCTTCGAGCGCCACATCGAGCGCCACACGTTGCAGCCATAGACGAACAGGATCATCAGGAGGGCCGGAAAGTACATGAACTCATAAATGAACTGTCCTCCTGGCGGATGCGCGACCCCATATGTCCACCAGGTCAGCGCGCTGAACATCGCCAGCACGCCAATGGTCAGCGGGATCAGCGGGATGACGTGGACCTTCACCGACACCGTCAGCGAATCCATCGCCTCGGTCACCACCAACTCGCCGGCTCTCAGCGTCTTGATCTCCTCAGTCATGAGGACTACCCCTCGCGCTGGGTGCGGATGGCCAGAACCAGGAGGCCGACTCCGACCAGCTCCACAGCCAGCGCGGCGCCGGTGAACAAACTAGCACCATCCAGCACCATGCTCACCACCCGAAGCACCGCGATGATGCCCAGGCTGATCACCGCCGCCTTGAGCATCGCGACCTCTCCGCGGCTCCCCAGCAGGCAGAACGCCCCCATCGCACCGAAGAACCCACCCAGATCGCTGCGGGCTGTGCTGCGTCCGTCGGCACCGGTCAGTGAGATCGAGAACCCCTCCGCGACCAGCTCCGGGGCCACAACCCACCCGACCGCAACCAGGACAAAGAACACTCCCATTCCGCCCACAATCCACCGCATCATGCCCTACTCCATTTCGCCTGATGCATCGTTGTACCTCAAGACATCGCGTATCATCGCCACTCCAATTTCAAGAGTGTCGCCATGAGCAGTCCAGTGTGTCTTCCCCAGTCCGATTCCTCCCCAGACCGCACTGAAGAGCTGGCCGGCATCCGTGCGCGCTACCAGTGGGACTACGACATCCTCCGCCCCATCCCGTTCCTCAAGGTCGGCGGGGTCCAGGACACCGGCGTGCTCGCGATTGCCGATGTGGTGATCGGCTCGTACGTCGGACTGCCCGTCGAAGAGCGCCCGCCAGCCGATTTCCTGATCGCCAAACTCGTCGGGTCCCTCCCCCAGCTCTACGATCTGCTGAACAAGGTGCCCATGGTGGAGTGGGTCAAGCTGTTCGGGAGCGTGTCCTCCACCCTGAAGTCCGACTCAGAGGGCTGGGCGGATCAGCTGGTCCGCGCTGTGATCACCGGAGTGCTCTCCTCAGCCTCCAATTCGGACGACGACACGATCTCCAGCACCGGCGCGGCGGTCTCGACAGCACTGTATGACCTCCTCATCGACATCGGGGTCTCCTTCGGCGTCTCCATTGAGAACAACCGCGGGGTCATCGCCACGGTCATCTCCGCGGTCCAGAACCTCTTCGGACGGGAGGAGACAGCGGGCGACTCCCTGGAAGTGGTCGCCGAGAAGGCACGGGCTGCGGGCCTTCCAGACAGCGCGCTCGCGGTGCTCCTTCCGCTCCAGGCGATGCTGCGGTTTGCCTCGGACATCACCACAAAGGGGATGATCCCCGAGAGCGGACAGCCCGAATGGAAGAACCTGTTCAGCTTCCTGGTGATGCCGGACATGATCGACCCGCTCCAGGACGATCAGGAGTTCGCCCGCCGGACACTCGCCGGGCTCAACCCGGTCCTCATCACCCGGGTCTCCGCCCTCACAGACCTGCCTGAGAGCTTCGCGGTGGACGATGCCCTGCTGCATCGCGCGCTGGCTGCCCATGGACTCGACGTCCCCGAAGACAACCTCGCGAGTGCGGCTTCAGCCGGTCGGCTGTACCACACCGACTACGCCATCCTCGCGGACCTTCCCTGCCAGTCCGGCCCGGATCGGGACTTCTTCGGTCGAGAGCTGGGCGAAGAGACCGCCCGACAGCGCTACCTGCCCGCTCCCCGAGCGCTCCTGTACCAGCACCCCGAGGGACGCCTGCTCCCGGTGGCCATCCAGCTGGGTCAGACTGCGGAGGATGAGGTGTTCACCCCAGCAGATGGCGCTGAGCTGTGGCATCGAATCAAGCTGCTGTATGCCGTGGCGGACTTCAACCACCACGAGCTGGCGACCCACCTGTTCAGCGTGCACTTCTTCCTCGAAGCCGTCGTGGTCACCTCCGCCCGCCAGCTCCACCCCCGCCACCCGGTCGGCGTCCTGCTGCACCGGCACTTCCAGTGGCTGCTGTGGAACAACTTCATCGGCCGTCAGCTCCTGTCCAACCCCACCGGTCTGCTGGATCAGCTGATGTCGG
Source organism: Myxococcota bacterium (assembly GCA_047621685.1). Classification (GTDB taxonomy): domain Bacteria; phylum Myxococcota_A; class UBA796; order UBA796; family UBA796; genus JAQXDW01. The sequence continues at coordinate 31,017 of JBLHNG010000011.1, forward strand.
GCGAGCTGGAGGCTGGAACCCTGGAGGTCATGAAGCGCCGCTATCGGGAGTTCGACTTCAGCGAGCTGAACTTCCCCGAGGAGCTGAAGCAGCGCGGAGTCCACGATCCTGCACTGCTGCCTGACTACCCCCTGCGCGACGACGGCCTGAAGATGTGGAACGCCATCCACCGCTTCGTCAGCGAGTACGTCGCGCTGTACTACCCCGACGATGCCACCCTCCTCGCCGACACGGAGCTGGGCGCATGGGGTCGGGAGCTGGCGGGGAGTGAAGCCGAAGATGGCGCCCACGTCCCAGGCTTTCCCGAGGCCATCACCTCCCCTGGTCAGCTCGCCGACATCCTCACCGGGTTCCTGTTCCGCACCGGCCCGTTCCACTGCGCGGTCAACTACGGCCAGTACGACCTCGGTGGCCGGCCGATCATCACCCCCATGGCTGCCTACGCCGATCCCCGCGAGGTCCGGCAGCGGGGCTGGCGGGAGTACGTGGCCAGCGGTGAGGTCTCGTTTACGCAGTCCAGCGCGCTGTGGGTGCTCACCTCGATGAAGGATGACACCTACACCGACTACGCCCTGGACTGGTTCACCGATCCGCGGACCTGGCCGCTGGTGGCCGCGTTCCGGGTCCATCTTGCCGAGATCGAAGCGGAGATCGAGGCTGTCAACGAGACCCGAGAAGTTCCCTACACCCTGCTGATGCCCTCTCAGGTGACGGTCACTTCGAACGTGTAGTGGCAGGAAAGGTCGGGGCGTAGGCCCGCAGCCATGCCACCGGGTCTCGGCTGCCAGCCTCAGCGAGTCTGGCCATCATCGGAGCGGTGTCTTCGCCCCTCAGCTGGGCGGCATGAACGGCACAGCTGAGGGCATACAGCTTCTGGTCAAACGCTGTGAACCGCTGCTCTGCGTCCGCCAGGTGGACCAACGCGGCCTCGGTCTCGCCGCTCCAGGCGGCCAGAGCGGCTTCCATGTGCGCGCACACCGCCCAGGAGGACCCCTGCTTCATCTTGGCAAGACCGCGGATGCTGTCCTGGATGGTCTTCTTGAGGGCGGCTGGATCAGGAAGCTGCGGATCCGGGTGGCGAAGGGCGAGCAGCCCTGCAAAGCCCTGGGCGATCAAGATGAAGAATCGGGCCAGCGGGAACCGGGTGAAGCCGGACTGCTTGACCTGCACGGCAAATTCTTCTGCGCGCTTCCAGGCCCCCACCACATC
>JBLHNG010000012.1:0-31710 GCA_047621685.1 Myxococcota bacterium
GCGGCTCATGGCCAGCCGGAGCCGGGACTTGACGGTACCCACCGGGAGGTTCAGCTCTGCAGCAACCTGCGCCTGCGGGATCCCCTCCAGCCACGCCCGACGAATCACCTCGGCCTGATCGGCGGGGAGGTCTCTGAGGGCATCGTGGAGCCGGTCAGCGCGCCGCCGTGCAGCGGAGGCATCATCGGGGGCGAGATCCGCGGTGGGGCGGAGGTTGTCATCTTCAGGGTCAAGCTCTGGGCGGCGGGTCTTTCGGATTCGGTCGATTCGACGGTTTCGGGCAATCGTAAAGATCCATGTGCTGACCGCGGCACGATCCGAGCGGTAGCTTCCGGCCCGACGCCAGACGACCAGCATCACCTCCTGGACAATCTCGTCGACCTGCTCGACCTGCGCTCCGCCAGAGAGCAGGAAGCCCTTGAGTCGAGGCGCAAAGTGGTCAAACAACACGATGAAAGCCTGCCGATCCTGTCGGAGGGCGATGGATTCTACCAGCTGTGCGTGCTCGTTCATGCTCGGGAAGGCTAACACGACGGCGTGAGGCCGAAGGACGGCGGTCCGTCCGGCGCTCGAACAAGCGGGACGGTCGTCGAAGGCAGAAACCGGGCGGGTCGCCATGACCATCGCTGACCGCTCCAGGGTGGTGGGTCTGCTCTCTGTACGCCCGGTCACAGCCGACGGATCACTTCGGCGGAACTTTTCCATCTCCCGACGGCTTGAGCACCCCCATCGCCGCCCACCACAGCAGGGCTGGCAGCACCATCACGCCCCCCAGTCCGGCGACCACATCGCGCGGCCCCAGGTCGGTGTGATCCACCAGGGCACCGGCAATGAGGCTGACGATGCTGGAGACCAGGGTCATCATCCCGAACTCCAGGGAGAACACCCGCCCCCGATACTCCCGATCCGATGCGATCTGGCCGAGGATTCCAGCGAACACCCAGACCATTCCCGATCCCAGGGTGCCCACGAGGTACATCAGCGCTGCGGTGTGGATGCTGCCCGCCTTTGACAGCCCGACATAGGCCAGCGCGGAGAGCAGAAAGCCAAACGGGATGCACCGCCGCAGCACCGCCGGGTCGTCTCCGGTCAGCCGCCGCACCCCCATCGCCCCAAACAGCGCGCCGGTCCCCCGGGCAGTGTAGAGCAGCCCGATGAACATCGGCCCCACGGCTGCCGGGAACATCCCACCACCAAACAGCGGAATCATCGCCACCGATGCGGTCGCCAGCCCGATCATCGGCTTGAGCGAGAGCACCGAGGTCAGGTAGGGCCGAGCCCGGAGGTAGCGGATCCCATGCCAGAATCCGGCGGACTCTCGATCCGAGGGCGTGTCTGAGGGTGGCTGCGGTGACAGGCCAAACAGGATGATGCCTGACAGCAGGTAGGTGAAGCCGTCGAGCAGCAGCGCCCAGTCCACCCCGACCAGCGCGGTCACCACCCCGCCCGCCGCCGCACCCAGTGCCAGCATCACCGACCACGTCCCGCCGGAGAGCGCCATCGCCACCGGCAGCTCCTCGGCGTTGGTGATCTGTGGGATGACCGCGGATCGGGCTGGGATGAAGATGCCCGAGAAGCTGACCATGACGAACTGCACCGCGAAGATCAGCGCGAGGCTGCCGAGCTGGTGGGCACCGATGAGCAGCAGCGCGCCGATCGCCCGGGCGATGTCGGTGCCGATCATCAGCTTGCGACGATCGACGCGGTCGGCCAGCGGACCGGCGATCGGGGTCATCAGGAAGATCGGCAGGAGGTTGAACACCAGGACCGCAGCCAGCGCCTGGGCGGAGTCGGTCAGCTCCTGGACGGCGGTGTACAGCGCGATGGTCTTGAACCAGTCGCCAAAGAAGCTGACCACCTGCCCCATCCAGACCCGCCGGAAGGAAGCATTTTGCCGGAGGAGCTGAGCGTAGGTGAGGGGCACCCCGCTCCTATAGCGGCTTCTCCATCACGAGCATGTCCATCTTCTCCAGGTGGTCGTGACGACCAGCCTCGGTGAAGCCAGACCGCGAAAACAGCGCGCTGATCGCGTCGGGACCGAGGTCGAGGCCATCATGGCTGCCCAGGCGACCTTCCATATAGACGAACCGTCCGCCGGGCTTGAGGGTGTCGAAGATGCTCTGGATCAGCGCCCCGCGGCTTGCTGCCATCAGCGCGACCGGATCCCCGGTAGCCCGATCTTCGTCGGAGAGGTGGAGCATGTTGAGGTGGGAGAAGATGTGGATGGAGCAGACAAACACGACGTCTGCCGAGCCGTCCGCCACGCCGGTGCCCTCCAGCGGGTTCTCCACCAGGGTGATGTTGCCAAAGTCCCGCCCGCTCTCGGTCTCCCGCTCGATGATTGCGCCCATGTACTTCAGCGCCCCGGAGGCAATGTCGGTGGCATAGACGCGGCCACCCGGCCCGACCAGCTCGGAGAATCGAAAGGCGAAGTACCCGGTCCCCGCACCCAGATCGACCACACTCATCCCCGGGGTGATGGCCATCTTCTCCAGGGTCTCCCCTGGCTTCAGCCGCACATCGCGCATCGTCGACAGCAGCTTCCAGTTGCCCTCGATGTAGCGCCGCTCCTCGTCGGTGAGGTCGGTGAAGGCATCTGGGGGGAGCGCCTCGGGCAGTTCCGGTCCGGTGGCGGTCGGGGTGCTCGCGGTGATCGGCGCTGTGTGGGCTGTCGGTGCAGGCAGGGGGGCGGACAGGACCTCAGGCTCGGCATCACAGGCGAGGAGGAGCAGGGTCGGCAGCAAAAACGTCATCTGTGGATGCTACAGCGCTCGGTGAAGATCAAGCAAAACAGCCGGTTGTCTGGCTGTGTGGAGGCTACACCAAATCCATGCGCACCCTCCCTGTTCTTCTCCTGCTCCTCACTGGCTGCGTCGATGAAGATGCCTCCGGTCCGATCCCGCCCGATCAGCGCCCGGAGCTTGAGGACGACTCCGGCTTCAGCCCGGACGACACCGACACCCTCCCCGAGGACACCGACACCGAGCAGGAAGAGGAGGAAGAAGAAGAGGCGGACCCGATCTGGGAGGAGGACTGCCACCCGGACCTGGAGGGCTGGGCCTCGGGCTGGGCGAGCAAGGAAGAGAAGGTGGTCGAGCTGATCAACGAGGCCCGAGCGACCCCCACCAATTGCGGCTCAGAGGGCAACTTCGCGGCTGCAGGTCCCGTCGTGATGGACGCCCACCTCCGCTGCGCGGCCCGATACCACTCCCTGTGGATGTCCGACACCAGGAGCTTCTCCCATGAGAGCCCCGGCGGAGACCTCGGCGAGGACCCCTGGGAGCGCATCGACAGCACCGGGTTCGCCGGCTTCGCGGTCGGAGAGAACATCGCCGCCGGCTACGGCTCCGCCAGCAGCGTGGTCAACGGCTGGCTGGACTCCGACGGTCACTGCTCCAACCTCATGAACCCCGACGCCACCCTCACCGGGGTCGGCTACTACTCCGGAAACGGAGAGTACGGCGAGTACTGGACCCAGAACTTCGGCCAGTAGCCCGCAGACTCAGTACCGACACCACTCCGGCAGCGAGTCCGGCAGCACATCCGCCCAGGGCTCGGAATCGATGCCCTTGGGGTGGGCCTCAAAGAAGTCCCACACGTACTCCACCCCGCCCGGCGGCAGGCTGTGGCCGTCGTCGTGCTCGCACAGCACCGCGAACTGACCAGCGGACTCGACCTGATCGATCAGATCATACTGGGAGTCGTTGAAGGAGAAGGAGCCGTAGGTGTCCGTCGGGCCGCCCCAGGTCAGCAGCATCGGGATCGCATCGTCGGGTGCCCAGTCCATTTCGGTCGCCCCACCCGAAAGCGGTGCGCTCGCCGCGAGCCACTGGGAGCGGTGGTTGGTCAGGGTGACCGTCCACAGCCCGCCCGCGGACATGCCCGAGGCGTAGATGCGGGTCATGTCGACGCTGTACTGCTGGGAGAGGCAGGAGAGCAGGTCGTCGAACATCAGCAGGTCCGGGGTGTCCGCACCGTCGAAGGAGTCCCACTCGAACTGAAGGCCCCGGGTCTCAGGCGCGATGAGGATCACCCCCTTGGTGTCTGGGAAGCCATCGAAGCCGGCCCAGTCGATGATCTGATCGGCATCCCCGCCCAGCCAGTGCCACAGGAAGATGACCGGCGCGCCCTCGGGGTTCTCCGGAAGCTCCAGCCGGTACTCCCGCTCGTACTCTCCGGTGACAAAGCCGGAGTTCCAGCCCTGCTCCATCGCCGGACAGGTGCCGCCAGAGTAGGGCGGCGGCTCGATGACCTCGACGGGGGTGGTGTCGGTGGTCTCGTTGGTGTCGATTGTGGTGTCGTCGTCGGCCTTGTCGGTGGCGTCACAGGCGGCGAGCAGGATGAGGAGCATCGTCTTCTCCAGGGCTTTGCGTCTGCCGGTCACACTATCCGGAGATCGCTGGATGTGGTGTAGAACCATCTGGTGACAAATTGGGGGAGAGATGAGCGAAGTGCCATTCATTCACTGGGACCGGCGGGCGAAGCGAAGGCTCTACATCTCACGGGGCAGCGCCAACTAGGCAAAGCGCTCCCCAAAGGTCAAGCCGCTGTCTCTGGCGGAATTCCGTGACCACCTCCGACAGTCTCGGCAGATGTTCAGCCGCTGGCTCCTCCAGTCCGGGATCCTCACCGACGACCTGCCTGACAGTGCCCGGGTTGAGGCGACTGCGATGCGTGCCGCCTGGAAGGACACCAGCCTAGAGGCCACGAGCCAGCCCCTCTCGGTCACCGAGGAGCGCCTCGCCTTCTACTGGCTGATGCGGCACTGGCACGTCAAGGATCCCCACGACAAAGTGGTCGACCTCTGGCTGCGGTGTGCCGGGCCGGTGTTCACCCTGGAGGTCCTCCAGGCCGCGCGGGCGTTCTTCTACACCCTGGAGCCACCGGAGGGGAAGGAGGCGAGCAGCTGCCATGGCTTCCTCTATGACGAGGAGGTCGCTGGCTACATCCGCCGGCGCCGCTTCCTGGCCTACTGCGATCAGCCCACCTGGGAGGCCGCCCTCCAGCGCGCAACGTCGCTCCGAGCGAAGGCCCCCGACCTCCGGGCACGGGTGATGCTGTCGTTTTGCTTCCCCGAGCAGGCCGACTGGGGCAACGAGGACATCGACGCACTGATCGATGCGGCGGAGTCTGGCGGGGACTGGGAGGTGCGTCAGCAGCGAGAGGTGGGCGGGTTTCTGCTCGCCAGCGGGGCCTCGCTGGCGCAGTGCATGCGGCTCGACTTTGGCTACGACAACGCAGTGCTCCGCAACCACAACGGCCTGCTGTACTGCCTGCTGGATCGCCTGGGTGTGGCGGCCTGGCCGATGCTGAAGATGCTGCGAAACGGCAACCACTACGCGCAGTACAACCTGTACGATTCGTTCTTCGGTGAGGTGAGCGCCCACATCGTCAGCCCGGCGGTCGCTGAGGACATGGTGGCGAACCTGGAGCGCTGGGTACCTGGAAGTCCGCCGGAGCCCGACATCGCCTATCTGAGCGCTTATTCGGGGCTGTCGCGGTCGATTGTTGAGGCGGCCATTGCGCGAGCTGATGGTGCGACTCCGCGGCTCTCGGCGCTGGTTGAGGCGGAGCCTTAGGGCGGGACGATTGGGGGAGGGGTGGAGGGGTGGAGACGGGGTTGGGAGTACCGCCGCACTTCAAGGATTCGCCCATCTCTGCTTTTGATAGTGCCGACCTGTCCTGCTCGCCCTTCGGTCTTCTCAGCCTCGTGGCGATGGATGACGGCGGGTTCTCCCTCCCCGTGTGAGCTGAGGTTCGCCATTGTCGGCGCCCTTCTTTTTCTGGCCGCTCCGCACCAACGCTGGCCGTTGGCCCGCTTATGGCGCTGCGCTCAAGGGGGCTGCATTCCCGACGTTCCCCTTCGGTTCACTCTGGTCACCGCCCCCTGCGACCCCCACCCCGACACCCGTTCACTCACCACCGTCCGAAAGCTCAAAGGACCTTCCTGCACACCTCAGAGCGCCGGGTAGTTCCCACCCGGAGCACCCTCTAAAACAGGATGTCGTCCGGGTTCTCTTCGATGCCGTCCAGCACAATCACCCCATCACTCGCCGGAGCGGGCCGACGCACAGCCGGCGGACGCCTGGGAGCAGACGGGACCGGGGGCGGCGCGACGAGATCCTCAGTGGCCTCCAGCTTCGGCTTCGGCGGACGCCGCCAGTCGGTCTTCTCCTCCAGCCAGCGTCGGTACTGCGCCCGACTCCACATCCCATCCGCCCGACCGGTCTCGATGATCGCCGGGATCCGATGCAGCTGGCCCTGTCGAATGCATGCCTTGATCGCAGTGTTCGCCACCATGATCTCGCACTCCGGCACCACCATGTTCGCCGCCGCAGACCACGCCAGCCGCTGGCAGACCACCGCGACGAGGCACTCGGCGAGCTGTGCGGAGACTGAGGACTGGATCTCAGGCGGGAACGCGGAGATGATGCGAGAGACTGCCTCAGAGGCGGTTGAAGAGTGAACGGAGGTGAGCACGAGGTGGCCGGTCTCTGCCGCTGCGAGGGTCAGCCGCATCGTCTCCGGGCGCCGGACCTCCCCGACCATCAGCACGTCGGGATCCTCCCGCAGCGCGTCGATGAGGGCCTGCTCGAAGCTGGGTGTGTCTCGCCCGACCTCGCGCTGCCGGATGTAGGAGAGCCGAGGGCGCAGCTCATACTCGATGGGCTGCTCGATGGTCAGGATGTGCCGGGCCTCCCGGACGTTGATCTCCGCGATGAGTGCGGCGATGGTGGTCGACTTGCCCGAGCCGGTCGGCCCGCAGATCAGGACGAGTCCGTGGGAGTGCTCGATGAGGGACTTGAGGGTGGGGTGGAGGTTCAAGGTGTCGACGGTGGCAGAGAACGACGAGAACAGCCGAATCGCCAGCCCGGTCCCCCGAGCGGTCTGGAAGATGTTGATTCGACAGCGCACTCCGCCGATGCGTCGTGACAGATCGACACTGCGGCGCTCATAGAACCGCTCCCAGTCCGCCTCCGAGACCAGCTGACGGGCAGCAGCGAGGGTCTGGCTCGCACTCCAGACCTCTCCTCGAATTCGAAGCTTGCCGCGAATTCGCATGGCCGGCGGCATCCCGGATTCGAGGTGGAGGTCGCTGGCGCCCTGGCTGTGAGCGTGTCGGATGAGTGCGGTGATGGACATGCTCTTCGTTTTAGCAAGAGGCGTTCCAGGTTGGGTAGAATCGGTTGATGGAAGCTCCTGCTGACCTCGGGGCTGACTGCGGCATGCTCCCTCACCCTGCTCCCAGCGTGGACGATGCTGCTGCTGGCCTTTGGCACGCCCATCATCACCATGGGGAGGGGCGGGAGGCGATGCGGGCGGGCACGGAATTTACCGGACGTTACGTCCGAAGGTGTCACGGCGACCTATACCGATGGTCATGTGGACCTGGATCCTCCTGATGACCGCTGCCGCGCAGACCCTCACGATCACCGAAGCCTCCGGGCAGCTTGCCCCTGGCGTGACTGACAGCGGCGGGGTGGAGGTCGAGGCGGACTCGTTTATGCCCTTCGCCATGGTCGGGATGTGGAGCGGGAGCCTCGCTCAGCCCACCATCCTCGATGGCGTCCCCTGTGCTGCGGCGCCGGTTCGGATCGAGCAGGGTCGGCTGACCGCCTGCACCCTCAGCGAGACTGCCCAAGTCGGTCCGCTCACCCTGCCCGCCGACAGCCACCTGAAGCTGATCCCCACCCAGCAGCCCCAGCGTGTCTTCCAGACCACCCTGCCCGCCGCGCTCACCGTTGATGGTCGCCGCTATCCAGCTGGAGAGACGCTAATCTTCCACCCCGACGGTGCGGTCTGGTTCCGCATTCAGTCCGCCGTGCTCGCGCCGGAGGTGTTGTCCCTGCCGTGCCGATGGGGTCGAGAGGCTGACAAGGTCTTGCTGCACCCCGACGGCACCCTCGCGCAGTGCATCCTCCGTGAGCCTTCCCAGGTCGGCGACCACCGCCTGCCCACAGACACAATCGTCGCCTTGAATCCCACCGGTCGGCTGACCCGTGCCGACCTCCGCGAGCCGTGGGGAGAGCACGGTGGCGCCGGTCGGGTCCTGTTCGGCCTCGACGGTGCGATCACCGAGGTCCGAAACAAGTACACGGTGCACGAAGACGACAACATCCACCACCCGTCCTGGTGGGTGCATACCGGCTTCTACTACGGCTACCCCTGGGCGGAGTAGTCAGCCGCTCACCGGCAGCACCAGCCGCGACTCTCGCTCGACCTCGTGGTAGATCCGCGCCCGCCACGGCACACACCGCGGCACCACATAGGCTGGGTTGGTGTTGGTGAGCACCACCCTCAGTCGGTGACCCGCCGGCAGGCGGTAGGCGATGGCCCGCAGGGCGATGTCGAGTCGGAGGTGCTGACCCGCTGCGGCGGTCTGGCTCCCGGCGTGGCCCCGGCTGATGAGGCTGGCGGTGCCGTCCGGGGCGACGTCGAGAAGCTCGGCGTGGATCTGGTAGTCGGCGGTGGCGGGCAGGGTGTGGAGGATGAGCCGGGGGATGCCGAGGAGGTCACGCGCTTCGGGGGCGGGCGGGCTGGTGAAGCCCTGTTCTTCCCGAGGCCAGGCGTCGAGAACACCAGCCATGTCGGTGTGGATTGCCCGGGACAGGTCGTAGCTGGGATCCCGGGTGAGGTTGTTGAGGTTGGTGTTGGCGGTGGCGGTGGTGGGGGCGGCATCGGTGAGGGTGCCGTCTACGCAGAGGTAGTGGGTCTCTTCGCGATCCCCGACCAGCCGGTCAGCCGCGAGGTGGTCCCAGGCCGGTCGCCGGGCGTAGTGGATGCGCGGCTCGGCCAGCAGCCCGGTGTCTTCGCCCTTCAGCCAGTGGGCCAGCCAGCGATCGACGAGGTCCTGACGGAATGTCGCGGCATTCTCCGCATCCTGTCCGTCGTGCCCGCCGCCGCCGAGGTACAGCATCCACGGCGCGGTCAGACCCTCCATCATGGACAGCAGGTTGTTCGCCGGCATTCCGACATCGTGCCAGCCGTGGATGACCAGCACCGGGCACCGGATGCGCCCGACAAAGTGTCTCGGAGACGACGGCGCAGTCCAGGTCCGGATGCGCTGCCACTCCCCGGAAATCGCCCACTGACGGGCCATGTCCTGCAAGCCCGCGCTCATCACCCGGCGGCGCATGGTGCGGGTGAAGAACCACGTCGACAGCGATCCTGTCGGCACCGCAAAGTCGGCGTAGTCCACGAAGATGTTCTCGGGGACCACACAGGTCACCCCCGGGTGGTGGATCGCCGCCATCCAGGAGTGCCAGCCGCCCTGGCTGCTGCCACAGACCGCCAGCTTCCCGACCCCCGGCAGTGCCAGGGTCCAGTCGATCATGTCCTGGAGGTCGTAGATCTCCCGGGCGCCGAGGTGGAAGGAAAGCCCCTCGCTTCCGCCCTGTCCGCGCACCGAGTAGCAGACCGCGAGGTAGCCCTGTCCGACCAGCCGACCCGCCCGCTCGGCGGTCATCGCCTTGCTGCCGTTCTCCCCGTGGCCATGCACCAGCAGCACCGCCGGGAAGCCACCCTCGGGAGCCGCGCCATCCGGGCGATGCACCGAGACATCCAGGACCACCCCGTCGTTCATGGTCACCCGCTGGGGCTGCTCAAGCATCGTGGCTCCGGAAGACGTAGGTGGGACTGGAGAACGCCTGGTGGCCGTCCTCGGTGGTGACCACCAGCCAGATCGGGGTGTCGCCGCGCTCGGCGATCGCGACGGTGGCGGTGCCGGAGAAGGTCCGGGCCGGGTTGTTCTCTGGCATCGCAAACAGCCGCACCGCCATGTCCAGTCCCCCGCAGTCCAGCCGCACATCCTCGATGTCGATGGCGGAGAGCTTGAAGGTGGCGGTGACGTGGGGGGTGGTCAGGGTGAGGACGGCGCCGTCGGTGTTGCTCAGCCAGAGGTCGAGGCCGCCGAAGTTGCCGGTGGTGATTGCCTGCCAGGAGGCGGTGGTGGCGTCGGACGTGAAGCGGTGATCCGGGTTCCAGGCGTTGATGCGCTCGATGCGCTCAATCGTCGCTCCCGACAGGCTGAGGGAGCCGTCCCACCGCACCGACCGACCCCGCCCCCGGTACTTCGCGCCCTGCCAGATGAGCCGGATGCGCCTGCCGTGGGTGGAGTACGGGCGAAGGGTCTGCACAGTCGTGGTGCCGACCCGCACCTCAACCCGCTCGATGGGAGCGGCGGCCTGCACGGTGAAGTCCACGTCGACCGTCTCGGCGTCGGTCCGCAGAATGTCGCCCATGTCCGCGACCTCGACCACCTCCGAGTCGCATGGTCCGAGCCGGGGATCCTCGGCGAATTTCTCTGAGAAGTCCGGGAAGCGCACGGTCTGGGTCAGCCCGATCCGGGCGCCAGTGGTGGCGTAGTGGCGTCGGCGTCGGATGGCGGCAAACAGGTCGTCCCGGGTCAGGGCGGTCATCGGAAAGCAGGTCAGCCCGCCATAGGCACCAAACGTCGCTGCGCCGGGGTAGCTGGCGCCGGGGCGGCCCTTGTGTCCGTCGGAGTTGGCGACCACCCCGACCCGATAGCCGAGGTCGAAGGCGTCGTGCAGGATCCACTCAAAGGTGCCCCAGGCGGAGTGGACCTCCACGCTGCGCTCGATGCGGTCGTCGTGGGCCACCGCGATGTCGGCGTACCGGCCCCCGACGTGGGCGTAGGCGAAGACATCCTCGTCTTGGAGCGCCTCAAACAGCATGCCCGCATCGGTGCAGTCGCTGCCGATGTCGCTGCGGTCGGTGAGCAGGGCGTGAGAGGAGCGGCGGACCGGTCGGTGCTCGTGGCGGAAGTAGACGTTGCGGTCGCCACCGACTGCGGTGTTGCCCGACCACTCGTAGCCAGGGATCGCCAGGAATTGGCCCGGAACATTGAATTCCGCAGTCAGCTCGTTGAGGTGCTGCCAGAACGCAGCGTTGATCTGGAACGCGTTGCCCTGGTGGCTGGTGATGTCGAGGAACGCGAGGTCCCGGGCAAACTCCAGGTAGCGCCGGGCAGTGTTGATGCCGACCGTCTCGCCGCTCTGACCGTGCAGGTCGCCCCAGTAGCTTCGCACCGGGTCTGTCGCCGCGAGCAGGGGGTTGCTCGTCGTCAGCAGTGCCCCATCCGCGTCTCGGACCTCAATGCGCAGCGTGCCCGTCTCGGCCACCGACAGCCCCGTCAGGGTCACCGCCCGCTGCCTGGAGAGGTCCACCGTCTCCGGCAGCCCCGCCACCGGCAGGTTTGCCGAGAGGTGCACGACCCCGCCCTGGTCCGTCGGGTTGCCAAACGCATCCTCAGCCTTCACGCCCAGTCGGAACGACTCCCCGACCGGCCAGCGGGTCGGCAGGATCGCCTGATGAGCCGCCGTGGGGCCCGGAACCACCGGAAACGCCAGCCGCTGTGGCAGCTCCACGAAGTGACCGGTGGCGCAGACGTCGACCAGGAACCGCAGCTCCAGCGCATCCTCGCAGAAGGTCTGCATGCGCAGTCCAGCGCTGCCACCAGAGGTGTCTCCCAGCGTGACCGTGACCACCTCGCCCCGACGCAGGCAGCCGCCGACCACTCGGACTCGCAGCACCTTGAACCACGGCCTCGCATCGCCAAACGACTCGAAGAGCCCCTGGAACTTGCAGTCACCCGTCGAGGTGACGGAGACGAAGTTGTCTGCGGACGGCTCCGTGAGCTGCCAGGCGCCGCCGTCCATCGGGAAGCGCATGAGGATCTTGAACGCCCCCCGGTCGTCGAGTCCGTGCTGACCGACGGTGTAGCGGAGGGTGAGGGTGGTGTGTGAGCGGGCCTCGACGGGCTGAGTTGGGGTCAGCGTGACCGAGCCAAGCAGGCCCGGCTCGGCAGCGGGGGAGGCGGTGGTGTCGACGTAGCCGACGAGGTTGCGGGGGACGATCACACTTTCACCATCCGCTTTCCGATGTTGGTGCCGGCCAGGAGGCCGATGAGGGCCTCCGGTGCGCGGTCGAGTCCCTCGATGATGTCCACCCGGTTCTTCACGCTGCCGTCTGCGATCCAGCCCATCAGCGCCCGCTCTGCCTCCACCCGCCGGGGGAAGTAGTCCATGACGATGAAGCCCTCCATGCGCAGCCGCTTGACCACCAGAAGCTGCGGCACGCCGCGCATTCCGGGACTGTTCGTGCCGTCGTAGCTTGAGATCGAGCCGCAGCAGACCACCCGGCCCCGGGTTCGCATTCGCAGCAGCGCCTGCTGAAGCATCGGGCCGCCGACGTTGTCGAAGTAGACGTCGATGCCCTTGGGGAAGTGCGTGCTCAGCGCCTCGCCGAGGTCCTCGGTCTTGTAGTTGATCGCCCCGTCAAACCCCAGCTCCTCGGTCAGCCAGCGGCACTTCTCGTCCGTGCCTGCGCTGCCGATGACCGTGCAGCCATGCTGCTTGGCGATCTGCCCGGCGATGGAGCCCACCGCGCCCGCCGCCGCCGAGATCAGCACCCGCTCGCCCGGGAGGATCTTCCCGATGTCGAACAGACCGAAGTAGGCGGTCAGGCCCGTGATTCCGAGCACGCTCAGGGCATGCTCGGCCTGGGCACCCTCGGGGATCTTGCGCACCATGTTGCCGGGATGGACTGCGTAGTCCTGCCAGCCGCTGAAGCTCTCGACGAGGTCGCCGACTGCCAGGCCCTCGACATTCGATGCCACCACCTCAGACAGCGTCATGCCCTCCATCACCCCGCCCACCGCGACCGGCGGCTTGTAGGTCGGACGCGCGTCGAGCCAGGCGCGGTTGGAGGCGTCCAGCGAGATGTAGCGGATCCGACAGAGCACCTCCCCGGGACCAGGGGTGGGAGCCTCCTCCTCCGAGAGCGCGAAGATGTCGGGAGTCAGGGCGCCCTCGGGGCGACGGAGGAGGCGGATCTGGCGGTTGGTAGTCATGGCGCATCCGGGGTGGCGGGTTGGGGGAGGCCTAACACCCCTCGGTGTGTCTGCTCAGGCCAGCGTCTCGCCCTCAATCACCCGGAAGCCCAGCTCCTCCAGCGCCGTGATGAGCACCTCGGTCGGCACATTGGTGAAGCCGCTCTGCCAGGTGATCATGCCATTTTGGCTGCCCAGGACTCGAGCGAATCGCCAGACATTGGCGCGCACCACGCCCGAGCCGCTGTTGCACAGCGCGACCTCGACGCTCTTCTCCAGGTCCGCGACCTTGTTCGGCTGGGTCTTCTCCCAGACCGCGCTCAGGGGGGTGGAGCCAGGGACCTTGGAGAGGATGACGATGGCGCAGCCCTGGGCCTGTGCGGCGGCGTCTGCGGGGAAGAACGAGGCGGTCTTGTACTTGCTGCCGATGCGCACAACTACTGCGGGCTCTCCCTTCGGGGTGGTTGCTGCGGGCTTCGCTGGCGTCGACGGGCGCTCGCCAGCCTCCCAGCGCGTGATCGCGTCCTTGAACCAGGCGTCAGCCTTGTCTGTCCACTTGAAGTGGTCGCGCAGGTAGACCATGGTGGCCTGCTCAGCGGTGGTGATCTTGCCGCCGTCGATGACGAAGGTGAGCAGCGTCTCGGCGTCTGCCTTTGAGATCCGCCCGTCTCCGCGCCCAGCGACCGCAGCCTCCGCGGCCTCGATGAGGGCCCGGTCGTAGCTCACGCCGTCGATCTGCTTGTAGTAGCTCATGGTTGGCTCCTTTCTGAACTGGTCGGCGACATGTTCCCACACCAACCCGCTACCCTGAGTCCAACCCCTGGAGGCCCCTTGCACCTGCTTGCCCTCATCCTGGCCGCTGCCGCAGCGGACCCAGACCCCCTGCTCGTTGCCCTCGATGACGAGCTGGATCGCACGATGACCGCCTGGGACGGGGCAGACGATGCTCCCTACTTCCTCAGCTATCGGGTCTCAGACGTCGAGAGCTGGCGGCTGTCCGCCCGGTATGGCGCCATCGCGTCCTCCAGCGAGCGCCGCTCCCGCAACCTCGACGTCTCCGCCCGGGTCGGCTCCTACGAGCGCGACTCCACCCACCCCATCCGGGGCGAGTCTCGGCTGAACCTGAACCTCCACGTCGGCCAGTCGCTGCCCATCGACGCCTCCGCGCGCGCCATCCAGGCCGCCATCTGGGAGGCCACCGGCAAGGAGATCACCGACGCCCAGGAGTCCTGGCTGCGGGTCCAGACCAACCAGCAGGTCACCGTCGCCGACGAGGACCCCTCGCCCGACTTCTCGCAGATGCCCGCCATCGAGGACATCGCTCCCCGGGCCAGCCTCTCCGTCGACCTCTCCGCCTGGGAGCCTGCCCTCATCGCCCTGTCCGCCCGACTCGATGCCCCAGCTGAGATCCACGGCTCCGCAGTCACCCTCGATGCCATCGCCGAGACCCAGTACATCCTCAACTCCGAGGGCACCCGGCTGCGACAGCCCCGCCAGTGGCTGCGGATCTCGATGAGCGCCTGGAGCAAGGCCGAGGATGGCCAGACGGTGCGGCTGTACCGCTGGAAGGATGTGCACGACCCCGCCGCCCTGCCCGATCTGGAGACCCTGACGACCTGGGCCGACGAGGTCGCTGCAGACACGGTCGCCCTGCGGACCGCTGAGGAGGGTGAGCCCTACACCGGCCCGGTGCTGCTGCGCGGAAAAGCCGCCGGGGTGTTCATCCACGAGGTCATCGGCCATCGGGTCGAGGGACACCGTCAGAAAGACGAGAACGAAGGCCACACCTTCCGCGACAAGGTCGGAGAGCAGATCCTCCCTGAGAGCCTCTCGATCATCGACGACCCGACCGTCGAGATCCTAGCTGGAGAGCACCTCAATGGCTACTACACCTACGACCAGGAGGGCTCCCCCGCCCAGCCTGCGGTCCTGGTAGAAGACGGCATCTTCCAGGGCTTCCTGATGAGCCGATCCCCGATCGCCGGGTTCGCAGCCAGCAACGGCCACGGACGCGCCCAGACCTGGCGCCAGCCGGTCTCCCGCATGGCGAACACCATCGTGACCACCACCGAGCCGAAGTCCGAGGCCCAGCTCCGCCGGATGATGGCCAACGAGCTGCGCCGACAGGGCCGGGAGTGGGGCCTCATCGTCGACGAGATCGGCGGCGGCTTCACCATGACCGGTCGAGTGACCCCCAACGCCTTCAACGTCCGGGCGACCTACGCCTGGAAGGTCTACGCCGACGGCCGGCCCGACGAGCTGATCCGCGGCGTGGACCTCGTCGGCACCCCGCTGGTCGCCCTCTCCAGCGTCCTCGCCGCCGGAGACGACCCGGAGGTGTTCAACGGTTTCTGCGGGGCGGAGAGCGGCAGCGTGCCCAACTCTGCGGTCTCCCCGACCCTGCTCATCCGGCAGCTTGAGGTGCAGAAGAAGGAGAGCGGCAGCGCCCGGCCTCCGCTCAGGCCCAAGCCCACCGTCGGGGGTGACTCATGATTGGGATTCTCTCCCTGCTCCTGCCCGCCCAGGCCGATGACGTCCTCGTCGACGCCCTCTCCACCGAGCTCGACGCCAACATGGCCACGCTTCGTCTGGAAGACGCTGCCGCGCCCTACTTCATCAGCTACCTCGCCTACGACGTCCAGAACACGACGGTCACCGCCCAGCTCGGCGGCCTGCTCGTCGACGACTCCCGACCCTCCCGGCAGCTCGGAGTGGGCGTGAGGGTCGGGGACGCGCAGCTCGACAGTGCGAACTTCGAGGCCCTCGGCGAGAGCGACGGCTTCACCCAGCGCCGCCTCGTCCGCGACGATGTCTCCCTCGCCATCCAGCACGACGCCTGGCTGGTCACCGACACCGCCTACAAGGCCGCCGTCGAGAACCTCTCCCGCAAGGAGGCCCTCGCCCGCCGCCGCATCGCTGCAGATGAGACCCCCGACTTCGCCCCCGGCCCCGCCCAGCAGGCCGACAACGGCGCGGCTCCGCCCGTCGACGCCGCCGCGTTCCGCACCCAGGTCCGCGATCTCTCCTCGATCTTCCTCGATCACCCTGAGATCGAGTCCTCGACGGTCTACGGGGCCGCGGAGGTTGGTCGGCGCATCATGATCGACAGCCTCGGCACCCGGGTCATTGAGCCGACCTCTGAGATCTGCGTCCGAGTGGTCGCCCGCACCCGGTCCGCCGACGGCGCCACCCTGGTCGACGAGGTCGCCTGGATCGTGCGCAGCCTCGACGACCTGCCCCCCGCCGACGCCATGGCTGCCGAGGTGGCTGCGCTGGCCCAGCGGCTGTCGGAGTGGCGCGACCTGCCCGCTGCCGAGTCGGAGTACATCGGGCCGGTGGTGTTCGCTGACGGTGCGGCAGTGGACCTGTTCCGCCACCTGATGCTGCCCGCCCTGGAGGGCACCCCGTCCCCAGAGGCCCCGCCCCGCGGCTCCCGGGTGATCAGCTTCGACTCCGGCGGCAGCAGCGCGCTGGGGGTCCGCCGCCGGATGCTCCCGGTTGGCTTCACAGTCCACGACGATCCCACCGCCGATCTCTCGCTGCCGTCGAGCTTCCGGTACGACTGGGAGGGGGAGCCCGCCAGCCGGGTCGACCTCGTCGTCGACGGCATCGTGCGCAGCCACTACGCCGCCCGCACCCCATCTGCGGCTGTCCCCGCCACCAACGGCCACGGCCGCGGCTTCCCCGGCTCCCTCGTGCGCGGCATGGCGTCTCACACCGTCGTCGCGGTGGAGCGGGAGGACTCCGCCCGCAAGCTGCACCGTCAGGCGATGAAGCTGACGGGTGCCTACGACAACGACCACTACCTCATCGTCCGCCGCCTCTCCGACCCGGGGCTCTCCGGCAACGATGTCGGCGCGATGTTCATGTTTGGCGGAGACGATGACGGCGGTCTGCCGGCACCCATCGAGGTGCTGCGGGTCTACGCCGACGGCCACGAGGAGCCGGTGAGGGGACTGAACTTCGCCGGGAGCAGCATCTCGTTGCTGCGGGACATCGTCGCCGCGAGCGGGGAGACCACCGAGACGTTCCTCACCCCGCCGCCACGCCGGGGGTATCAGGGGCAGATGTTTGGCCTGCCGGTGACGCTCACTGCACCAGATGTGCTGGTGGGGGAGCTGGAGCTGGTGGCGGGCACGGATGCGGCGGAGCGACCGTCACGGGTGGGCAGTCCGCTGGTTGAGGGGCGTTGATGTTGGGGGGCTGACTTCACCCTCACCTACGGCAGCAGCTTCCCAGGGTTCATCAGCCCATGCGGGTCTACGCTGTCCCGCACCGCCTTGAGCATTGCGACACCCAGCTCCCCCTTCTCGCCTTCCATCCAGTCCCGATGGTCCGTCCCAACCCCATGGTGGTGGCTGATCGTCCCGCCATTCTCCAGAATCGAGTCCGAGACCTCCCGCTTAATCGCCTTCCACTGCGCCACCGGCTTCTCCAGCGCCACCGGGAAGATAAACGTAAAGTACAGACTCGCCCCATCCGGGTAACTGTGCGAGATATGCGCCATCACGATCGGCTCTCCAGTCCCAACATGGGTATGCCGTCGAATCGACGTCGCGATCTGCTTCCGCACCGTCTGATGCAGGTGATGCAGATTCGACCAGTTTGTCGCGGTCTCCAGCGTATCGACTCCCACCCCCCGATCCAGAAGTGCATCCCGCAGATACGGCATGTCGAATCGCGTTCCGTACCATCCCTTCCCAGGCTTCGCCCCAATCGGAATCCCACCGGCACCCATCGCGATCCGTGCAATCGCCACCCGGCTCGCCGAAGTAGAAGTAGTCGTGCCCTCCAGGCCAACCAGCATCAGACACGGGTTCTCACCCACACCGACCAGATCCAGCGCCGCGCTCGTCGCTTTCGACGCCCAGGACGCCGGCTTGCCGATCGACTTGAACTGACTCAAGAACCACGTCTCTCCAGCATCCGATAGCCGCAGCATCGCGACATCCACATGCTCCTGGATGATCTCCCGGACGACGTCGGCGCCGGTCTTGAACTCCGAAAACAGGAAGCCCCGGTAGTCTCGGGCGGTCGGCAGGGGGCGGAGGCGCACGGTGGCCTCGGTGATGAAGCCGAAGACCCCCTCGGAGCCGGCGATGAGGTGCCGCAGGTCTGGCCCGGCGGCGGAGTTGGGGGTGGCGAGGCTGTGCAGGATGCCGCTGGGTGTGACCACAGTGGCTCCGGCGAAGAACTTTGTGGCAGCACCGTAGCGGTTGGACTGCTGCCCTGCCCCCCGAGCTGCGATCCAGCCGCCGAGGGTGGAGAACTGGAACGACTGTGGGTAGTGGCCCAGCGTGTAGCCGTGCTTCTGGAGGTGCTCCTCCAGCTGAGGACCATAGATGCCGGCCTCTGCGGTGGCGGTCAGGGACTCCTCGTCCAGGCTGAGCACCCGATTCATCCGAGACAGATCCACCGTGATCACCCCCGCCAGCCGCCCGGCAAGGGCTTCGACCCCGCCGACTACGCTGCTGCCGCCGCCGTAGGGAACCAGCGCGAGGTGGTGGGTGGTGGCGAACTGGGTCAGGGCGACCAGCTCGTCGGCGGACTGAGGGTAGACCACGGCGTCGGGCACCTCGTCGATCTCCCCGCGCCGCAGCCGGATGAGGTCGTGGTAGCTCTTGCCAAAAGCGTGGAACAGGCGCTCATAGCGGTCGACATGGACCCGGTCCGCCGACAACAGACCGCGCAGATCCTCGATCTGGGATTCGCTGAGACGGTTCTCCGGAAGGGGCATTTCCTCCAGGGGGACCGCCGGGGTGTCGGGGAGGTCGTCGATGCCGAGCTGGGCCTGGAGGAACTCCCAGAGGCCCTCCTCACGACCATGGAGGTCGAAGTCCTGCTCAAGCCATCCCCAGCCGTTCCACTTCAGCTTCTCGCGACTGTAATCCACACACACCTCGGGTTGCCTCTACTCTACCCCTGACAGCAGGTTCGGCCTGGCACCCGGTCGCTTTGGCGGGCGATCTCGGCGCAGAGCGGCGGCGAGGAAGGCGGCGACACCGGCAGCATCGCTGGCGACCCAGGGTTCGGGATCGATCGGATTGAACCGCCAGAACAGTCCATTGCGCTTGCGGCGCTGCCACAGGCTCGCGGGCAGGGTGAAGGTCTCCACGCACAGCGCCCAGGTGCCCAGGATGTGGTGCTGGAAGTCCTCCTGCTCGCCGGTAAACACATCGAGGGGCGGAAAACACAGCCGACGGTAGCGCGCATGCCTCTGGTCCGACCGCAGCGCGGCAGCGAGGGTGGCGTAGGCACGGTGGTCAGCGAAGTGGAGGACGCGGGGCGGGATGAGGGTGCCCATGAAGCTGTGCAGGTTCGCCCCGGCCCACGGATCGATCCGGCGCATCAGGCCGATCAGTGCGGCGACTTCTGGCTCGCTGGCGGGTGAGGGACCGCGCCAGGTGGCATCTTCTGGGTTGGTCGAGCCCGCCCCGGGGATCCACGACGGCTTCGCACCCCAGGGCATCGGGAAGTTGCGGTTGAGGTCCACCCCGTTGGCGTTCTTGCGCAAATCCCCCAGCCGACCCCGGCCCTCTGCCGCCCAGGTCGCCGCGTAGCCATCGGGGTTGAGGCACGGCGCGATCCAGACCTCAGCGGGCACGTCCACGATCCGAGCGACCCGGAGGGCCACCTGGGCGGAGATGTACTCAATGCCGTGGATGTTGGCACACACCAGCACCGCCGGGCCATCCCCGGGCTTTCGGATCGCCAGGAGCGGCCTGCCCTGCACGCTCTCGCCGTACTGGATGACCTCGCCGCCGATGTCTGTGGCGGTCTGGTAGACGGCTCTGTCGCGATCTTGAGGGGAAGGGTAGGGGGTCACCGGGGTACAATAGTCCGTGATGCTCTTCCTCTTCGCCCTCATCGCCTGCGCCCCGCCGCCTTACACCGACACCGGGGACTCCATGACCAGCCCCTACGTCTACTCCGGCTTCTCTGGCTTCTCCTGGGTGATCGACGATGTGCTCGCTGGCATGCCGCAGCCGTCCCAGGCCGAGCTGTCCTGGGCAAGCGAAGAAGGCATGACGGTGCTGGTGTCCCTGACCGAGTCTGGCACCGACCCAGACCTCGCCGCGGCGGTCGGCATCGAGGTGGTGCACATCCCGGTCCCCGACATGACCGCCCCCGATCTCCACCAGCTCCAGCGGTTTGTCACCACCGCTGGCCCCGCGATGCGTCGGGGTGAGTCGGTGGGGGTCCACTGTCTCGCGGGCAAGGGTCGCACCGGCACCTTCCTGGCGGCGTGGTTCATCTGGGAGGGCATGACTGCTTCAGAAGCCATCGACCACATCCGCAGCCTCCGCCCCGGCTCCATCGAGACCGACGAGCAAGAAGCGGTGCTGCACCACTTCGCAGAGTCGCTGGCCGAATAGATCGGTAAGCTGTGCAGCGGAGGTCCCCATGTCCCGCCTGCTGCTCCCGCTCCTGCTCATCTCCTGCGGCGATAAAGACGCCGAGTGTCCCGATGGCTTCGTGATGAACGATGACGGTCTCTGCCTCGAAGAGTCCGACGCGGACACCGATGCGGACACCGATGCGGACACCGACGCCGACGCCGACACTGACACCGACACGGAGGTCGACTCCGAGACCGACTGCGACGACGGCGTGGACAACGACAACGACGGGCTGACCGACTGCGAGGACGACGAGTGCCTCGACTTCTGCCTTGAGGACTGCACCGACGGCGTGGACAACGACCTCGACGGACTCACCGACTGCGACGACGACGAGTGCTACGGCGAGGGGAGCTGCGGCGGGCCGTACACCGTCAGCATGGCCACCAACTTCGTCCCGTTCCCTGGCTACAACTATCCCCTCTACTTTGGGTTCGGCGCGTCGCTTGAGCAGCAGGCCGGCCAGCGGGCGATCCTCTCGGCAAGCGCCTCCATCGAGCTGGTCGCCAACCCGGATGGCTGGGCTGGCGATGCGTTCAGCTGCGAGGCCGACCTCTACCTGATCGCCTATGGCGATGCCTCCCTGGGAGACGTCGGCATGAGCTACCGGGGGGCCTCGGACGGCACGGTTGACTACTCGTTCACTGTCGCCCCCTCCACCGCCGACGGCTCGCTGACCTGGCAGGGCGCCTGCCCGATGGCCACCCTGCCGTCGTGGTCCTGGGGCTTCTACAAGACCGGCAACACCATCGCTCGGGAAGACGAGTCCGGCGCCTGGGTCGCCCCCTGGTACGCCGCCAACGTCACCAGCGTGTACTACGGCTCCATCACCAGCGTCGGCATGGGCTACCTCTACCAGTACGAACCTGCGGTCTGGACTGGCGTATATTAGCGGTTACTCACGGGTCATCCCGCCCCACTCGACCACCACCATCCCCGCTCGCTCCGGCACCGGGGCGAATGGGGGCAGGGTGCCGTCCCAGTCGGGCGCCGCATCGGTCGGGGTGGCATCCATCAGCACCCGGATGAGGGTGTCGGGCGCAGGCGTGATGTCGAGCGGACCGAGCGCGTTGATCGCCTCGGGCGGATGGAAGCCGATCCACACTGCACCCTGGCCCAGCAGGTCCGGCAGCCAGGCCTCCAGGAAGCCGTCCACCTCGCGGCCCTGTAGCCCCTGAGCGACCAGCGCTGCGGTCAGGTACGCCTCGATGTCTGCTTCCGCGACCACCACGCCCTCACCAGGCCGGTCGAACCACCCGCTGCGGCCCTCCCAGAACAGCTCCGGCCAGCGGCGACCGTCCACGACCACGCTGCCGTCGGGCTGCGCGATGCCCTGCCAGCCGTCGGGGCCGTGGGGGATGGTGTGGAAGAACGACAGCGGCGGACGGGGGGCGATGGTGACTTCTGCGGGCGGATCGGCGTAGACGTAGAGGATCGGCTCACACCAGGCCGGGACCTTCAGGTTCGTGCGGGTCATCCGGACCTGCTGGCCCCACGGCAGGCCGATGAACAGCCAGTGGTCACCTGTCAGCACCTCCGCATCGCTCTGGCCGGCCGTAAACCCTTCCGGGAGGTGGTTCTCACCATACTCGCCCAGCTCGCGATACCAGGCCAACATGCGTGTGTTGACCGGATGAGCCGTCGACTTGAGGCGCCCGACCGGGAGGCCGTCGGTGAGGGTGCCGATGATCTCGAGGTCCCCTGGCTTCACCTCCGGCTCGATGTCGATGGTGGCGATCGGCTGACCATCGCAGCCGATGGTCTGGGTGGCGTAGGTGCCCTTGAGCGGAGAGGTGCCCGCCCAGGTCAGCGTCGGGGCCCAGCGGTAGAGCCGCGCGGAGCTGTCGGGGTAGGGAATCACCAGGGCGCCGCTGTTGCTGTAGTCCTTGTCGGTGTTGACGTAGATCTGGCCGGCGGTGGCATCGAGAAACGCTGGGACGAGTGTGGCGAGGTTGACCTCACCGACGTGGGAGAACGTCGCGGTCTGGTCGCCAAAGGAGAGCGTCTCCGGGCCCACTCCCAGTCCCTCGATGGTGTTGATGGAGGCGTCGATGGAGACCCGGGTGCGTGCCTTGACCAGCGTGGCCTGGATCGATGCGCCCTCCTTCATGTCGGAGGCACAGGGCAGGTGAGTCCAGCCGTCGGCATCTCGGAGGTAGCGCTCGGAGAGTGAGTACGGCGTGCCGCTCTTGTCGGTGCCCTGCTGCACACAGGACACCACGGTCTTGCCCTGGTGGGCACCGCTGCGGACGGTGGCGACGTCAAAGCACGGCACTGAGCCATCCGGACCGCGATGGTACTCCGGTATCTGAGCCGTCAGCACCGGCTCGCTGGGGCGGGCAGGAAGCAGCGAGACGGGCAGAGTCGTGCCGCCACTGCAGACCGGCTCGACCCAGGGCGCGGCATACTGCCAGGGATCCGGCGGGGTGAGCGGCTCTAAGGACTGCCCATCGTCCCCGATCCGGGCGGTGGCGGTGCTGCACTCTGGCGATGCGCCGCCGTCGAGTCGGCACTGCATCACCTCAAACCGCGTGCCAAAGTCTCCCCAGACTCCAGCGGTGGCCTTCAGGCTCCCGCCGACGAACCGGTCGCTGGGGCTGAGGTCGAGGGTGACGGCCTCGTCGGAGCCCGGGGTCTTGTCGATGCGCAGCCGGGGGCGACCGTCCGGGGCGAAGGTCACCGCCCAGCCCCGCTCGCCACCATCCTCACCGAGATACTCGCGGCCGCCGTAAGGGGTGAGCAGTCCACCGAACAGCCGGCCTTCCTGGCTGACTCCGGTGGTCGTGACGGTGTACCAGACGTTGAGCCGATCGATGGCGACGGTCGGCTCGCTGACCACCTCGACGATGGACAGCTGGGTGCCCAGGGGGAGGCGGGCGATGATGCTGCCGTCTGCGTCGCGGAGGTTGGCATCGTCGACCCCGACAAACACCGTGTTGCTGTTGGAGAACCGGGAGAACCGGGCGCTCTCCGGCTTGCCGTCAGGACCGGGCAGGTAGGCGTAGCCATCCAGCGGCTCAGACACAATGACCGGCGCGTCGTCGGCTGCGGGCTCTGGGGTGACCTCGGGAGTCGGTGTCGGAGTCGGATCATCACCACCGCCGCAGGCCAGGGCGAGCAGGAGGCCGAACGGCAGGAGAATTCGAAGGGTCATGGGCGCTCCACGGGTCCAGTAGCGACAATATACCCGCTGCGACTGCCCAATTCGGCGGCATGGCGGGGGTCGGTGAGGTTCATCACCAGCATCCAGGCGACCGCATCCGGGGCGTGCAGCGAGAAGGTCCGGGAAGCGTCCAGCCCGACCGCCGGGGCGGCCACCCGGGTGTCCTGATCCAGCGCCCAGCCGCCATCTACCGTGCGCTTCAGCCGACGCTCCAGCTCGACTGTGGCGATCGGCTGGGCACAGGAGAGGTCCGAGCAGATCGAGAGGCTCAGCCGACGGAACGGATCGCCGGTGGGAAAGGCGTGCCCGATGCCGTCGACGGTGATGGTTGCTTCGACCGCGTCGCCCTTCGCCATCACTGCGGCGCGCACGGCCGCACGGACCCGCTCCTGGTCGTGTCCCCCGGCGGGATGGTGTGGGGGATGGCAGTCGATGCAGCCCGTCCCGACCGCTGCCGCACCCGAGGTCTGCCACTCTGAGACCGTGCTCTGACCGAGGGTGCCCGACGGGGTGTCCGGCAGCGTCCGGGGCAGGTCGAACTCATGGCAGTCACTACACACCTTCTTCTGCAGCCCATGGCAGGTCGCGCAGGTCACCCCGTCGTCGGGCAGGTGGCAGGTCAGGCACCATGGATCGCGGGTCTCCGACCAGCTGAGCTGGAAGATGGGGTTGTCATAAGCGACCGCGTGGCGGCTCTCTGTCCACTCTGCAGCCTGTGGGGAGTGGCAGGAGGCGCAGTCGGTGTGCCGAGCATCGTGGGGGACGGTGTGGCAGGCGAGGAGGAGGGGGAGCACGAGGGGATTGTAGGCGATGACCGAGGCTGCTTTTTTTTCATGGGGAAGCAGCATCTTCCCCACTCCCTCGTCCCTTTGGGACGACCCCATCTTTTCCGGGCGCGAGTCCTCTGGACGGATCTCAAGAGGGTCGTGTCCGGAAGCATGACCGAAGCCGCGATGAAGACAGCGAGGCTGTCCGATACACCGCCGAGAATGCCAGCTGTTCGCATCAATATAGCGTAATGCTTACAAGAACCCAACAAGTCGACGAGATGTCAGAGGCATACTCCAGGCTCTGTCTGAGAAGTGAAACCCTGGTGCCTGGGAGTCTTGATGATCCTCGCTTCTGTGTTGGCTTTGACCGCATGCCGACCGACGGAAGGCCTCCCCCTCAGCGATGAGGTCTTCTCCGCCATCGAGCTCACCCTGAGCGCGAACATGGCGACCGTTGTGTCTGTGGACTGGCTGGCAGAGGTGGAGGCGGACGTCCGGGTGCTGTCGTGGGAGGAGGGGGGCGAGGTGCTGACCTCTCCCTGGTCGGGGCTGACCACCACCAACAGCATGACCATCCTCGGACACCACCAGCTCGCCGAGGTCTCCGTGCAGCTGGAGACCGCCGAGGGTCACCTCAGCGAGGTGCAGACCATCACCACAGGCTTCGTCGACGCCAGCCTCCCGGGGCTCACCGTTGTGTCTTCCGGCGACCTCGAGCCCGGCTACCTCGTCGTGCCCCTGCTCGCGGAGGAAGGCGGCGGACTGGGCTCACCCGGGGTCGCGATTCTCGATCGGGAGGGCTACGTCTGGGCGCAGCCCAAGCCGGAAGTGTTGCTGCTCTCGTCGGCGTCGCTCTCCCCAGACCGCACCGCGATGTGGGCCATGGGCGGGGCCACGATGCAGGGCTGGTCGAGAGACGGTGTGGTGCTGGAGGAGTTCCTCGTCGATGAGGCTCACCACGACTTCCTCTTCCTGCCCGACGGCACCATCGCCGCAGTGTCGACCAGAACCTTCAGCGACACGGCTTTCACCGACGGCATCATCGAGCGCGCCCCGGATGGCACCACCACGACGGTGTTTGACCTCTCCGAGCACCTCGACGACCTCGGGATCGACACCAACACCGGCAACACCGGCTCTCCCGACCTCACCCACGCCAACAGCCTCGCCTACGACGCCGACCGCGACGCCTACCTCCTCAACCTCGCCACCCTGCCGATGGTGCTCTCCGTAGACCGCGCCACCGGTGATATTCAGTGGGTGATCCATGGCGCGGGTGAGGTCGGCCTGTCGTTCTCCCCGCCGTCGCCCTACACCATCACCCATCAGATCACCGTCATCGACGGCGGCTACCTCCAGTTCGTCAACCTCACTGAAGACAGCGAGTGCTCCCGGGTCGTCGAGATCGCGGTGGATGCAGCAAACGGGACCGCCGAGGAGGTCGCAGAGTATGGGCTTGAGAGCTGCATCACGGTGTTCGGACTGGGCGGAGTGCAGCGACTGGACAACGGCAACACCCTCATCATCTGGTCCACCGGCGGCCTCATCGAAGAGTACGACCCCTCCGGTGCGGTGGTCTGGAGTGTGGAAGCCGACTTCGGCAGCGGGTTTGGTTACGGCCGATGGATGGAGTCCATCGATGTGGTCCCCTAGCACGCTGCTGCTGCTGTCCAGCTGCACCAGTGACTCCCAGGTCCTCATCCTGGAGGACGACCACAACTATGCCGTCGCGCTTGATGTGGAGATCCCCCGCTCCCCGGCCGCGGAGTACGCCAATGTGCTGCTCGACTGGAGCGGGCTGACGGTGGACATGCTCGGTGCCCCCTTCGATCCGCTGGGTGAGTCCAGTGAGGCGGTCGTCGTGGTCTTCCCGGAGCTGTCTTCTGATGAGGTCGAGGCGCAGATCGCCGCGGATGCACTGTCGCAGTCCTCGGTGGGCCTGTATGTCTCCTGCGCCCCCGATGACGCCCGGTGCGCGATGAGCGATCTGACCGTGAGCGGCACGGACCCAGACATCGAGCAGTACTTCGATGCAGACAGCGGCACCTGGATGGTCGGGGTGCTCTCTACACCCGCCGAGGAGGCATCGCGCTACCGGTGGCTGCACTTCCTGGAGCCCACCGCCGACAGCGCACAGACCACCCTGGACATGGCCGAGACGTCCGGTGTCTTTGATGTCGACGCCGAATTCTCCGACAGCGCCCTGTCGGTGTCAGCGCCCTGGCCAGTGCTGGACTGGTCGGAGCTGACAGTGACCGGTGGCGGCGATGCCCTGTCGCTTCACCGCATCGACCGACTCATCATCAGCGCCTACACCGGCACCCCCCTCGATGCCCTCGCCGCGGACTTCATCACTGTCGAAGACACGGCGGAGTCGATCTGGCGGGTGGAGGTCGGCGGCGCGGCTGGCGCAGACCTCTCGGAGGTGCCCGAATTCCCCGGCTTTGATGGCGAGCACCAGTGGCTGATCGGCCTGCAGTGCTCGACCTGCCCCTCACCGATCCCCTGGTTTGTCGGAGCGGTCGACTGGGATGGTTAGGGCACCGCGAGGTTGAGGGCTGGGGTTGTTCGAGGAGCGGCACGGGGACGGGGTGAGCCCTGCGAAGCCGGTCAGGTGGCTGCCTTCCTCTCTGTACTGACCATCAAGTTCGACAAGTGCCGGTCGTAAGACGGGCTGATTGCTGATTCGGGGTGAGGCACGGGGACGGGGTGAGTCCGACGAAGCCGGTCAGGTGGCTGCCTTCCCCCCTGATTTTGTTGATTGTATTGTTTTGGATCGCCTGATCTGGAGTCTCAGTTCGCCCGGGCGCGCGCAAGGGGCACCCGGAGTGGGCCGTGTCGGAGGGGCCGCACGCCAGATTCTCTGGCGGCCCCGGAGGCAGCAAGTGACCCGAGGCTTGAGAGAAGGGGCAACCCACTGAGAATGCTGGCCGACAGGGAGTGAAGCGCGGACCGCGGAGGGGACCCGTGGCGATCAGCGCCCAAGGACGGAGACGGGGTTGGCAGTACCGCTGGACCTCAAGGATTCGCCGATCTCTGCTTTTGATAGTGCCGACCTGTCCTGCTCGCCCTTCGGTCTTCTCAGCCTCGTGGCTTTCGATACCGAAGGGTCCTCCCTCACCCATGCGCTGAGGTTCACCATCCTCCGCGCCATTCTTTTTCTGGCCACTCCGCTCCAACGCCGACCTTCGGCCTGCTTATGTCGCTTCGCTCAAGGGGGCTGCACTCACTGTGTGAGCCGCTCCCCTGCCACCCCCACCCGGACACCCGCTCACTCACCACTCACCGCACTCTCACAGGACCTTCCTGCACACCTCAGAGCGCCCACAGCCCTCAGCCCCGCTGACCCAGAAGCCGCCGACCAAGCTCCGCCAGCCACGCGCCCTCAAGACCAGCCGCGACCTGCATCGGCGGAGTCTCCACCGCATCCAACAGCGCCGCCGTCTGCGCACACGGCGACTCACACGACTGAAGAATCCGCAGCAGCGTGGCATGCTCATGTGTCACACCCGCCGTCTGCTGCCACGTCTCAACATGGTGGGCAAACGCTGGATCCCCACCAATGGGCTCCTCGACGGCGTTGTCCGGCCCGAGGCCATTGATCGCAGCAATGACCACCTTCTTGCGCTCCCCATACGGAATCCCCGCCAGCTCCTCGGGAAGAATCGGACGGCCAAACCAGTAGTCCTGCCGACCCATACCAACCGGGAACTCAATGCGAGTATCCAGGGGCGCAGTGGGCAGACCACCGATGAACCGCACCGGAACGATCGGAGCGTTGACCTTGAGCGCCATGTCAATAAACGCGCCCGACATCTTCTCCACCGGCTTCCGACAGCTCAGCGCGCGGGTGCCCTCGACATGCACCATCACCGAGCGCCCGGGGCTGATCATCTCCGCAGCCAGCTCACCGATGATCTTCGGCAGGCTGGCCTTGTCGGTGCGGTCGAAGAACGCGATGACCCGCGGATCGGAGATGCCGGGGTAGTCGAAGCAGAGCTTGATGAGCTTGCCGAGCCAGGTGTGCTGGTGCTCGATCTTGGCGAGAGTGACGGTGGGCACGCCGCCCAGCGCGGAGGCCATGATCGAGAACAGCAGCGACTCGATGCCGGTCTGGTGGTTGCCCAGGTACACCACGCTGCGGCCCCGCACGGCAGACATCGCCGCGGGATCCGCCAGGACCACCCGACGCACGAACCGCTGGATGAGGCCGTAGTAGAGGTCCTCGACCGGCCAGGGGTCGCGGTCGAAGTAGTCGGTCCAGTAGTCGCGGATGTCGGTGAGATCCAGCTCCTCAGGGCCGTCATTGCGCACGATGATCGCGTTGTCTCTGTGGGTGACCGCGATGGGGAGGATCGACATCGGCAGGGCGTCGGGCAGCAGGGAGGGGTGGATGCCGGTGCGGGCGGCGTCGTGCTCCTTGATCGCGATCTGCTCGGGGTCGGTGGTGTTGTAGATGCCCTGGACCGTGCCGGGCAGCCAGTCGGTCGCGGCGACGTCGGCGATGTGGAGGACGGAGTGGTCACCGAGGTCGTCGGAGAGACGGAGGCCAGGCACGTAGCGGTGGTGCTGGAGGAAGTCCCGGCGGGCAGACGGCGGGGCGCTGCCGAGGGCGCCCTTGGGGAAGCAGGCCTCCACCAGGGTCATGCTGGCCCAGACCTGCCCGCCAGCGATGAGCTGCACGGTAAACATCGGGTAGTCCACGCTGCCCAGCGTGCCCTTGTAGCGGACCTCGCAGCGGACCTCCCCGGTGCGTGGGGTGGGGCCGTGGATGGTCAGCTCGGTGATCAGTGCGGGGTAGGCGACCTTCTCTTCGGAGAGGTCATCGTCCCAGCGGTGCAGGGCGTCGTGGGGGATGGCGTGGGTGGCGGCGTCGAGGAGGCCAGGGCTGAGCGTGCCGGGAGGCAGGCCGGAGGCGGCGGCGTCGAGGAGGCTGCTGGCGCCGTCGTGGCTGAGCGCCCAGCGGGTCATCAGCTGGAAGGCAGGGCCATGGAACAGCTCCCCGGTGTCATACGGCAGGGCGCGGGGGGTGACGTTGAGGGGCGGGAGCGGGGTCGGGGGGATGCAGTAGGCCCCGGTGGTGGCCTGTGCGGTGGCGACCACCTCGTCGCCGTCGAGCAGGGAGACGCTGTCGCCGTCCACCACGGTGCGCAGGGTGCGGGGACCGTCGAAGTCGACCCAGCGGTGGACCCGCACGTTCTTCAGCCCGATGAGCGGCATCCCAGCGTCGGCCTCTGCGGCGCCGGCGAGCAGGTCGACCATCGACATCATCGGCAGGGCGGGGCGGTTGAAGGTCGGTCGGTGGTCAGACAGCCAGGTGTCGGTCTTCGGATCGAGGGTGATCGACGGGTTCGGGTCCGCTTCGTCGTCGTCTTCGGGAGCCGGCTCACCAGACACCAGCCGCATCCCGAAGTCCGGGGACTCGTAGATGCGCTTGCCGTCCACCCACAGCGAGCCCTTGGCGATGGCGTACCGACCGTGATCGTCGGTGCCGACCTCGGTGACCTCGATGGTGGAGGCGATGAGGCTGTTGTGGGGGGTGACCTGTCCGCGGTACTTCCAGGTCATCGGGCGGTGCAGGGCGAGGGGCTCGAAGTGGGGGTGCGCCATGCCGTCTGCCATGCCAACCTCCAGCATGTAGAACTGGAGGAGCTGGAGCATCGCTTCGAGGCCGAGGGATCCCGGCTGGACCGGGTCCTGGAAGAAGTGGGCCTTAAAGAACCACTCCGCCGGATCCACGTCCTTCTCGCCGCGCAGGATGCCGAGTCCAGCCTCTCCCGCATCGGGCCAGTAGCCGGTGATCCGGTCGAGCATCAGCATCATCGGCTTCGCCAGCCGTGCAGCACCACCACAGTACTTTTCGGGCCGGGTGGTGAGGTCGACGAACAGGTCGCTGTCACAGGTCAGCCAGCCGCGCTGCGCATCGGTGGTGGACAGGCCGATCTGGTTCTTCAGCGCCTCCTCGGGGAAGAAGCCGAAGACGGTCTGGAGATCGTAGACCAGGGTGTCTCCCACACTGCAGCGCACATCGAACGACTCGATGATCATGCCCGCGGAGCTGGAGATGTTGGTGATGGTGACCTCGGTGCGGAAGGTGCCCGACGTCGGGACCACCTCGACGTGCATGGTGCCGGTGCCGTCGAGGTTGCGGAACGACAGGTCGCGGTCGACGGAGAGCGCACTGCCCACCCCGCTTGCCAGCCAGCCGCAGGGCTGAAGCGCAGCCTCAAGCAGCACGCAGAACGGCATGGTCGGGTGGCCGTTGTTTTCGAAGTACCAGGCATCCGGCGGGATGTCGTACTCCAGCTCGATGGTCACACCGGGCTTGAACGTGTTCAGCCCACCGTCGATGCGGGTGACCCGGGACATGAAGTGGTACGGCGGACCGGGCAGGCGGGCGACCCTGCGGTGTCCGTCGAACGGGGTGTACATGCTGCCGAACGCCTGCGACGGCTTGCCCCAGGCGCAGGCCATCAGCGCGGCGTAGTCGAACGGAAAGCCCTCCGCATCGGTGGCGACCGGACCAGAGGCGGCGTCGATCGCTGCGATCTCGGCGAGGAGCTTTGGATCGCTGGTCATGGGCCAGTCTGCCACCAGCTCCAGGCCCATGCCCCGAGCGTGGAATGCCTTGAGGCCGTCGACGGTGCAGAGCAGGTCGGCGAACAGGGTCGGGGTGGGGCCGCCGATGACCTCCTCGACGAAGATCTCGTAGGTGAGCTTCCGGCTGGTCGGGATGACCTGCCCCCGACAGCGCAGGGGATAGGCGACCCCGGCGACCGGCTGGAAGCGCCAGCCGTCCCGGTCCGTCGTGAAGCCAAGCGCGGCGAGGTAGAACGCCATCGCCTGGAGGCAGCCCTCGAACATGAGGGTGCCGGGCATGCAGGGGTCGTTCTTGAAGTGGCCGGTGAAGAACCAGTCGTCCGGCGAGATGTCGACCTCGATCTTGAGGTAGCCGCGCTTCCACGGCCCACCCTGGGGCTCGAAGCTGGTGATGTCCTGGAGGAACAGCATGTTCCCAGACTGGATCGTGGGGGTGCGGGTGTGGGTCTTCGTCCAGAAGTGGGTCTCGCCGAAGCACTCCCACGGGCGACCCTCTGAGAAGGCACGGACCTGCTCGGCGGTGAAGCTCCGGGCCTCGGTGAGGGCCTCGGGGGCGTCCATCCGGGCATCTGCGCGGATCTCCTGCTCCTCTGGGGTCCACAGCACGCCAGCAGACTCCGCCAGCTCCTCGACGGTGAAGAACCCGGCCTGACCGTCTCTCACCGAGATGGCCGGCTGGCCGTTGATTCGGCAGTCGTAGTGGAAGAAGAACAGCCGGATCGGACCCTGGTTGGCGTGGCCATCGACGTGGATGTCGTAGCAGAGGGTCTCGCCGGGGGCGGGCAGGTCGCGGTGGTAGGTCAGCTCGCAGCCCAGCAGCCGGTAGGCGCGCTCGCCCTGGTTGAGGAAGTCGATGCCGAGGTAGCTGACCAGCATCAGGTCGGCCTGACCCGACTCGATCATGATCCCGGCAGGCATGCGGCCAGC
>JBLHNG010000013.1:0-31330 GCA_047621685.1 Myxococcota bacterium
ACGACCCCATCGACCGAGACGTGCGACGGCATCGACAACGACGGCGACGGGCTCATCGACGAGGGCTTCGACGAGGACGGCGACGGCTACCCACCGTGCGGTTCGGAGTGGGACTGCGACGACGATGACGCCTTCATCTACCCCGGCGCCCTGGATGTCTGCGATGGCATCGACAATGACTGCTCGGGGGCCATCGACGAGGACTTCGATGAAGATGGCGACGGCGACAGTGCCTGTGGCAGCGACTGCGACGACAGCGACCCGGCCACCTCCGGCCACCTCCCGGAGATCTGCGACGGGGTGGACAACAACTGCGACGGCATCGCTGACGAGGGCTTCGACGCCGACGCTGACGGCTTCACCACCTGCGCAGGTGACTGCGACGATGCCAACGCCGACACCTTCCCGGGGGCTCCGGAGGTGTGCGACGGGCAGGTCAACGGCTGCGGCGAGGAGAAGCTCGATGAGACGGTCGATGCCGACGGCGACGGCCTGAGCATCTGCGACGGGGACTGCGACGACACCGAGGCGGCCAGCTACGCCGGGGCCGAGGAGATCTGCGACCGGCTCGACAACGACTGCAACGGCGAGACCGACGAGCACCAGGAGTGCTACGGCTGCACCACCTCAGACCCCTACCTCGTCTGCACCGACGCGCTCACCTGGGCAGATGCCTCTGAGGCCTGCACAACCTTCGGCTACCACCTCGTCACCATCGACGATGCCACCGAGAACAGCGCCGTCGCCGCGCTCTACAGCAGCACGTTCTGGATCGGGTTCAACGACCACGACTCAGAGGGAGACTTCGTCTGGGAGGACGGCAGCGCGGTGACGTTCACCAGCTGGGGTTCCGGCGAGCCCAACGACTCCAGCAATGAGGACTGCACGCACACCAACTGGTCCTCGGCGGGGATCTGGAATGACTACGACTGCAGCAACACCGAGCCCTTCGTCTGCGAATAAGGCTCACTCCACCGATTCCCGAACCCCATCGGGACAATTGGCGATGCAGCCAGACATGTACGACAGGTAGCTGGCCTGAGTGTCGTCGCTGTGCTCGGCGCGGGGGTCCGAAGCGATGTCGTCGGCGAGCATGGCGCGGACAGCCGCCTGCTCGTCGAGGAGCGGCAGACTGTCCATCAGGTCGGCGGCCTCCAGCAGGGCGTCGCCGTAGCGAGTCCGGCAGTCGGCATCCTGTAGACAAAATGTATACATGAGCCCATAGCCGGTGTAGGGGGCATAGTCGGAGGAGATGAAGGTCTGGTCGGTGCCCCAGGGGAGGAGCTGGATGCGGTCGGTGCGGGGATCGTGGTAGAGCCGGTAGTTGTTGGCGGTGGTGTAGCCATCCCAGTGGAGGATCGCGGCCTCGATTGCCATGTTGGTGAGGAGCCCGTCGAGGTCGACCCGGGCTTCCAGGGCGGCGATGCTGTCGGCGTCCGGGGTGGAGGTGAGGATCTCGGCGATGGCGGAGAGGTCGGCACGATCTCCGGCATCGCCCTCATCGACCTCAAGGTCCTCCAGCTCCCCCTCGACCAGATCGGTGCCATAGGCGCCCTCATAGAGCACCCCGGAGCCGTCTGCGTACCAGCGGTCGAGGAAGGTGTCGTCCACGTTCTCGATCAGGGCGTACAGTCCCCAGTCCTCGCCGTTGATCGTCAGCCGGACGTAGCCGACGCGGGGGGCGGGGATGCCGGCGGCCCGGTAGAGGCTGTAGGCGAGGTGCTCGGCGACGTAGGTGGGATCCTGGACCATGTTGTTCAGGGTGAGCATCTTCTGGCCGCCGAGACGGTGGTCGTCGTAGCGGTTGAGGTCGATCTTAAACGCGGCCTTGTCGTCGAGGTCGCGGTTGGAGCCGACGGTGGACTTCTTGCGGAAGCCGACCCGGTCAAACCACGCTGTGCCCGCAGACAGGCTGGCCTCGACGTAGGTGTAGTGGTCCAGCGTGAGCGCCTGCCACTGGTCGTCTTCGACCCACACAGAGATCGGGGTGACCCGGTCGACCTGGAAGAGGTCATCGGAGGGGTCGGTAGAGTCCCCGGGGTGGCTGCCGTTGGTCCAGCCAGGGGTGGGGCGGGCGGTGAGCGCCCACGAGCCGCCGTCAGGGTAGCGCGCCCAGGCGGTGTCTGAGCCCATCTGCCCGGTCGCCAGCCGGTCACTGACGATGCCGTCCACCATCAGCTCCAGCTTCTCGCCATCCCGAGACAGCCCGAACGGCAGGTCGTCGTCCGCCCACAGCAGCACCCGCTCCCCCGGGGCCAGCTCCCCCTCACCACCCTCCCACTCTGAGCCGTTGTTGTCGGAGAGGGAGAGACGGGAGAGCTCGACGGTCTCTGGCGAGGCGTTGTAGACCTCGATCCAGTCGGAGAACGCCAGGGTGTCGGTCATGATCGTGGCGTCGTTGTCGGTCTGCACCTCGTTGATCACCACCGCGAGGGTGCCAGCGATGGAGCCGGCGATGCCCTCGGTGAGGATCTCCTCGATCACCTCTGCCCCCTCGGACGTCTCCGGCGTGTCTGCCTCGACTGGCAGCGGTGCTTCGTGGGGTGCGGTGCAGGACAGCAGGAGGATCATGAGACACTGTACCGCCAGACTCAGCCCTCGGACTTGAAGCCGATGTTGAGAATGACCTCCTTGTCGCCGACGGTGACGACCGTGCCAGCGACGATCTCACCCTCTTTGAGTTTCTCCGTGTAGACCGAGCCGGTGCCAGAGCCGGAGGCGGTGATGCTCTCGAGGACTGCGCCCTCTGCGGTGGTCAGGGTGGCGGTGAGGTCGTAGGACGACGGCAGGGCGCCACCCTTCTGGATCCACTTGTCCTGCTGGCTGACGATGGTGGCGTTGACCCCGGTCTCCAGGGGGGGCGGTCCCTCAAAGGGCTCCTCAAAGATGAGGTTGAACGACACGGCCTGGCCGGCGTCCTCGTGCCAGAGCGCGCCGACGACGTGGTAGCCGTCGCCGGTGTTCAGGAAGCCGACCGAGCCGGTGCCGTCTGCGAACGAGTCTGTGTAGACCGCGTAGTCTTCGCCCTCTTCGAGCGTGGGGATGATCAGCTCGACCTCGTACTGCTCGCCGACTGGATCGCCGCTGGCATCGATGAGATCAATGAGGCAGAGGTAGTAGTGCTGCTCGGGCGACTCTCCGGGATCGAATTCGATCCCCTCGTAGAGGTAGGTGCGCTCGGTGAGCACCGGGGCATCGTCGACGGTGTAGATCACCGCCTCGCCGGTCTCGGAGTCGGTCAGCTCGACCTCCAGGGAGGCCGCATCGCCGTCGCTCGTCGTCCAGGTGACCAGCTTCGCCGCACCCTTGTTCGTCTCCTTGAGCTTGATATCGTTGACCCCGGGCTCCTGCCCGTCATCGGTCAGGGACACGGTCTGAGTCTGGGTGTCCAGCACTGCGCCGTCAGCGTCGTACAGGATCGTCTCGACGGTGACCGCGTCGTACTCGCTGAGATCCGTCTCCAGGTCGGCGATCCACTTCTGGCGGACCTCCTCGACCTCGACCCGGTTGATGGTCTCCCCGTCGAGGGTGGTTGCGATGCTGGCGACGGTGTCGGGATCCCAGTCGCGATCCTCGTTGGAGACGATGACCCGCAGCGCCCCGTCGTTGGTGACCCGGACCCGGACCTTCTGGCCACCCTCGCCCACGCCCTCGCCCTGGCCGTCCGCCATCAGGATCTCCAGCTTCGTGCGCTCCTCAGGGGTGTACCCGTCCTCCTCATCCCAGCCGAAGTCGTCGTCCTCGATGTTGCTGAGCATCACGGTGACCGTTGCGTTGGGGGCGATGTCGCCGGTATCGGTGCTGGTGCCGACCAGTCGGTTTACGACGTCGATGTCCAGCACGACGACCTCCAGGGGCTCATCCTTCTGGAGGAATTCGCTGGGGTGACGGACCTTGGTCTCGACCTTCGCCACGCTGCCGCTGGTGTCTCCGCCGGTCTGGGTGATCAGCCGGTAGCCAGAGCCGCTCCGCCGCCTCTTGATGCGGACGCGCTTGATCCGCCCGGTGAAGTCCGCAGCGGATGCCTCAGCGGTCAGGCTCGGTGCGCCGAGGGGACTGAGGGCGGTGGTCGCGGCGTCGGCGGACAGGAGCAGCAGGGCGGTGAGGGCGGTGCGGCGAAGCATGGTCGTCTCCAGTTTGGGCTTGCCATTACCTACGCGGCACCCAGCGCACTGCCACCCTTCACTGATCTGTCAGCCCTGCTCCCAGAGGGACTAAAACTCGCGGGTCTCTGTGGTGAAGGCGGTGATGTCGGCGACCTTGACCCAGCCGGTCGCGCCCTCACAGCGGGCCTGAAGCCACCACTCGGTCTTCAGCGCGACCGATGTCTCCGAGAACGCGGTGCAGCCTGCCTGGAAGACGTCGTTGTTGGACCGGAACAGGCAGGCGCCCTCTGCCCGATAGGCGAGAAGCTCGACCGTGCTGCCTGGCGTGAGGTTCAGCTCAGCGGACTGGCCGCCGTCGTAGTAGTGCGTCTGGGTCAGCAGCTCGGTCGGACCGTAGCTGATGATGTCCGTGGTCTTTGCCTCTTTCAGCGTGAGGACCGTGGGGACGAGGTTGGCGACCACTGAGGTGGTGTACTCTACCTTGCTGCCGTCACTGACCTGACAGACCCCTGCCGTCTCTGCACCCACCGAGAAGGACGCATACAGCGGAACCTCGAAGGACTGCGTGGCGGTGAACACCGGGATGCCCTCGCCGGGGCTGGACTCGATGGCGAAGGGGGTGGCGGCCAGGGCGGTGGTAGAGGCGAGCAGGAGGAGGGCGGGGATGATGCGGCGCATGATGTCTCCGATGATGGGGTTGTTCTTTCCCTCGATATCGGACCGGGGAGTGTGCAGGCGATTTTGTTTTGGCTGCTTTGGGGGCGCTGACAGACTCGCGATAGATGGCATCGGTCGTGATCCCTGTGAGCTTGAGCCTGAGCCGGACATCAACCCACCGGCCCGGGAGATTCCATGCTGACCACACTCGCACTGACCCTGACCGCCGCTGCTGCCACTGACTGTGTCCCAGAGGGCGAGCACATCGTCATCCAGGACGACCTCATGATGATCAGCGTTGAGAACGCAGGAGACCTTGAGATTCAGATCGAGACCATGGTCACCGACGACCGGGTGCCGCTCTGGGACGGCGAGGGCGAGGTGATCGAGGCCACCGCAGGGGTGCTCTCCGAGGGCAACCTGCGCAAGGGCTTCTTCGTCTTTGAGGACAACATCGTCATGCGCACCGGCTCGACCGGCTTGATCATCAACGAGTATGCCTTCGAGATCGTCGGGATGGGCACCGAGGTGTTGGTGTTCATGACCTCGGACTTCATCTTCGAGGACCACGTCATCTTCGCCACGGCGATGGTCTCCGGGCCGCTGGAGGCGATCGAGGGTGACATCCCCAAGGGTGCGCTGCAGTTGATCCCGTCGCCGACCTGCAGGTAGCGCCTACCGCCAGCAGCGATCGGGAATGGTGCCGGTGAGGAAGCTGATCGTGTCCGGCGCGGTGATGCTGGAGGTCTTCGCCCGCTTCGGTGCCGCCGGGGTGCCCTCCGACAGCCCCTCCTCTGCCCCCCACCACGCCGACTGACCGGGCCGGATGCCGCGCAGTCCGCTCTGCCAGAGCCCGATGATGTGGGTGTGGCCGGCGCTTCGGCAGCCGAGGAACGACGACCACTGCTCGGCGAGCTGCTGGCCGGGCAGGGCGCCGTAGGTCTCGCAGGTCCGCCACCACCACAGGGCATCAGGACCAGTGAGATTCGCCCGAACGCGACGCAGCGCCGGGTTGAGCGGGTGGTCGGGGTGCAGCGCCTGAGCGTCGAGCACGTCAGCGCCCACCATCGCCCGACCCCAGCGGCCATGCCCCCAGAACTGCACCTCGGCGATGGGCTCGGTCTGCCCCGCCAGCCAGTCCAGCCCCTCCGCCCAGGAGGTCACCCCCTTCGCTTCGTCCAGCCGGCCCAGCCCCCGGTACAGCGAACCGCCAGCCCCCCAGGACCAGGTCAGCGGCAGCCGCCCGTCCTGTCCGCGGCAGGTGTCGTCGAAGATCATCAGCCGACGCGCCATCACGCCTCCCTGGTCTGAACGGTAACCCCGGGAGGTGGGTGCTACACTCCCGACAATGACGACGCCCCTGCCCGATGACCTCGAAGACGCGCCGCCCCCGGTCCAGGAGGCGGCGCGGTTCGTCGCACAGCACGGCGGCGGAATGCGGTGGCTCTCGGCGGCGGGACTGGCGTCGGTGCTCAGTGGGATGGTCGGCACTTCGTACCTCCATGATGTCGCCGGGTGGGGGGAGCTGGCCTCCGGGGCGCCGCTGCTGGTTGCACTGGTGGTGGTGCTCGGGATCGTGGCCCTGGGAATGCGGGGGCCGAGGCGGCACCTGCCCGCCCACCGGGCCACGCTCCAGCGATACCGCACCCTCAAGGGCCTGGGACTGACCGCGACACCCGACCCCGCAGAGGCCACCACCGCGGTCGACAGGCTCTGCGACCGGATCACCGCCCTCGCCGGGGATCGCATCGCGGCCCGGGATGCCGCGCTGGTCGCCCGCCAGCGGGTCGCCTCTCTCCAGGCCGAGCGCGCGCACCTCGCGGCGATGATGGCCGAGGACCCCGCCTTGACGGAGACCCTCGCCGGGGTCGCTGAGCGGGTCGCGTCTGAGGTCTCCCGGATCCGAGCGCACCTCGCGGAGACCTACGCCGCGCTGATCGAGGCGGACACCCGGGGCGGAGTCGCTGAGGAGGCCCTGGCGGAGACCGTGGCCCGGCTGGTCGCTGATGGGGAGGTCGATCAGGCGGCAATTCGCGGAACCCGGGCTACGCTTCAGACTCAATAGTCTCACCGGAGACGTGATGCGACAGCTCTTGATGATGGCCGCAGCGAGTGGTGTGGCTCTTGGCCTCGCCGACACCCTCATCCGGCTGACCCCCCTCTACGGCGGCGGGCTCCACTGGCATGCGATCCTCATCGCGTTTGTGATCATGCCGGCGCTGATCATCGCGCTCACCCGTCGGCTCAAGGAAGGTGCTGCACCCCTGCTCGCCGCGGTCGCCCTGTCTGCGGGGCACTTCATCGGCCTGATATCCTCGGACGTCCTCATCCGCGGTCACCTCTGGGAAGACCTGCTCATCGTGCCGCTGATGACCCTGCCCGTCCTCCTGCTCGTCGCCACCATCGTCCGACTCAAGACCCGCAAGGCCACCGCGCCCGCCCAGGTCACCGAGTCGATGATGCCGACCTTCGAGCAGGCCCGGGAGCGTGCCCGGGAGCGACGGGCCAGGCAGAAACAGTAGACTCCGCCCATGGACCCCGACTCGCGCCCCCGACTCCTGGAGCTGCTGCGAAACCCCGGACACTACAAGCAGGGGGTGGAGCTGGCCCTGAGCCTGGATGACACCGAGGCGATCGTGGCGGCGATGATGGACACAACCCTGTCGCACTGGGGCGCGCTGCTGGAGGTGGTGATGGTGTCGATCGGGCCGGAGCTGGTGGCGCTGTGCATCGTGCTCGCAGCGGACTACCCGGCCCCGATCGCAGAAGAGATCGCCGCGCTGCTCGCCGATGAGGATCCGGCCGCAGACGCGCTCTTTGAGGTCTGCCTGCGCATGGTGGCGGGGGAGTGGGGGCCGCTGGATGAGGCTCTCGACAATGGCATCGAGCAGTGCTGGATGACCGGCGGGGACTCAAGGCGCGTGAAGCGTCTCCTGGAGGTGCTCTCCGAGGCGAGCCTGTCGACCTGGGATGGGTTCTATCATCGGCTGGTGCTTGATGGCTGGCCCGAGCAGGCCCTCCAGGCAGTCCTGTTGAGTCCGCTGAGTCATGAGCCGTCGGTGCTGCAGCAGCTCGACATGGCGCCGTGGCTCCGAACGGTGATGCCGGTGGTGCTGAGCGAGCACCCCCCCTCGAAGTGGCGGCACCTGCTTCGGTGGACGTCGGGGCGCCTCGAAACCTCCCCTGCGTTTCTCCAGGAGATGCTGCTGAGCAACCTCGACGATCTGGACTATGTCGAGGCGCTGCTGGGCGGGCTGAGACCACGGGCAGCATTCCAGGTCCGGCTGCTCAGTGAGCTGCTCGGTGATTGGTCCGGGGCAGTCCGCGCGGCGATCGCGGCGTTCATCGAGCCGAGGATCCTCGACGATGCTGGCCGGGCGCTGCTGGCCGAGGTGGCGGAGCGAGCCGACGACGCGATCCGTCCGGTGCTCATTGCGACCCTCTCGGCGGCCTGTCCCGATGCCGATCGGCTGGACCATGGCCTCCTCGTCCTGCGCCTCCTGCCTCAGACCGCCGACCGAGCCGCAAAGCACGCCCTCGCCCAGACCCTCCGAGCGCCGATCCCCATGCCGCAGTGCGCGGCCATCCTTGCTGGGAGCGCGATGGATGCCGAGGCGCTGCTGGTCGGCCTGCGCGCCGCCCGGGATCCCGCCGTGGTTGACCTCATCCGCCCCCTGGCCGACGGATCGATCCAAGCCGCAGTCGCCGCACAGGCCGCCGAGACCCTCGGGCTGCTGTGGCGTCACCTCGGCGCCCCTTCAGTGCCGACGCCGGCCTCGATGGGGCTCTCGCTGGCGCTTGCCCGGGCGGGACAGGTCGCCCACCGCAAGCACCTCCAGCGCCTCGCCCCCTGGGACGCCGACGCCGCACTGGCCCTGACCCGGCTGGCGGTGCTGGAGGATCGCCTTGAGGTCCTGGAGCCGGACGTGGTGCGCCGGGCGACCCGCTCTGGCAGCGCGATCGCCGGTGACTGGCTGGCGGACCTCGCAGGGGCGATCCTCCAGCCTCCACTCGCGACCGGCACCGTCAGCGTGCTGGAGCGGGCGCAGATCCTCGCGCTGGGGGACCATGTGCTGGCGGTGGTGTCCGCTCGGATTCAGGGGACCGGGGCGGACGTGCGCTGCCTGTCGGTGGTCTGTGACCGGGCAGACTGGCTGCTCGATGTCCTCCCTGCAGGAGACGGTGACCAGTGGTGGGAGCATGGCCGGAAGCACCTGCGAGGACACACCGACGCGGTCATTGCTGATGCGCTCCGAGAGGCTCCCGGTCGGCTGGATGCAGCCCGCGCGCTTCCCTTGAACGGCCCGCGAACCGAAGCGGTGATCGCCGCGCTGTGCGACCATCCTGAGCACGGTACGATGGCCCGAGCGGTCGAGAAGGCACGGCTCTGATCGGCGGCAATGGGGGAGAGGATGGCGTTCTGGTCGAAGTGGTTCTCGCGCACGGAGAAGGATGAGCCAGAGGTCGTGTCACCGACCCCGGAGGCTCCTGCTCTGCCTCCGCCTCCGCCTCCGCCCCCGCCCACCCCACAGCGGGTCGAGCTGGTCCCCGGAGGCCCCCATGCGCTCGTCTCGGTCCGTGAAGGGGTCTGCTCGGCGCGCTCGGAGGGGCTGGTCGCGGTCGGACACCCTGATGTCATCCTCGATGTTCTGCTTCGTCGAGGAGAAGACCCCGATGAGCTGCTCGGGGAGCTGGTGAAGATGCTGCGGACCATCCACCACCTCGCCACACAGGGCCACGCAGTCACGGCCGGTGGTCGCAGCCTGCTCGGTCCGGGGGGCTTCCTGGAGCCCACCATCGCCGGGCTCATCTACGCTCACGAGGCCACCGACCTGCTCCGGGGCTTCCTGGTGCGGCGGGATGAGGTGGCGCTGCTGGAGAGCACCAGCACGTTCCGGGTTCTCTCTCGCATCGGACAGCTCTCCGGGACGTTCCCGTTCCCCACTGACTCCAACCGGGACCGGCCCTCAGTCGCCCGAGACGGGGACGAGGGCAGCCTCCTGGCAAAGGTCTCCAAGGCGGTGACGCCCGGGATCTCGGCGATCCTGACCGATCGCACCCTGCGGATCACTGCGAGACCGTCTGTCCAGGAGCTGCTCGCGAACCTCATGGGGCAGCTCAACCCGAAGCAGGTGGTCGCCCTCATCACGCCCCCCGACCCGGCCGCCAGCGGTCACCTCGTCTGGTTTCCCGGCCAGGAGGCACCCTCCGCGATCACTCCGCCGGGTGGGGGCGGCGAGCGGCTGGCCGGCGGGTTCCTGCTCCTGGTTCCCCTACAGGATCACGACAGCGTCCGACTCGATGAGGACGGCTTCACCGTGTTCCTGACGCGTGCGACCTGGGCGAAGCTTCGGACCGCGCTGGCGGGAGGCAAGCCCCTGTCGTTCTCCGGCGGGGCCGACGGCATCGGGCTGTCGCTGACGTGGCTGCCGGAGGCGTACCTCAACCCGGTCGATGGCCAGACGTACCACACGTCAGATGGCTGGCAGAACCACAGCCCGAAGCAGGGTGGGGTGCGGGATGGGGAGCGAATCGTCCTGCTCTCTGGCGATCCCCAGCTGGTGGAGTCCGGGGTCTCCATTGACGACCTCACCGCGGTGATCCGCGAGATGCTGGTCCTCGCCCGCCAGGAGCACGGCCAAGACCCCCCGGCCCGGCTCTACATCCAGGCCAACCTCCGCCCGGATGGTCCGCCGGAGTGGTCGGGCTGGCGCACCGATGAGCAGCCGATCTCCGGGGAAACCCTGGCGGCACTGGCGGCGCTGTCCGCCCCTGAGGTCGCCAGCCTGATCGCATTCCAGGTGGT
Organism: Myxococcota bacterium; assembly: GCA_047621685.1. Lineage (GTDB taxonomy): Bacteria > Myxococcota_A > UBA796 > UBA796 > UBA796 > JAQXDW01. The sequence goes on from JBLHNG010000013.1 coordinate 10,570, forward strand.
CATCGAGCGGACCTGAGGCGCCGCATACTCCCAGGGCTCCTTCGGGCAGGACACCGCGACGAACGGATGGTTCAGCGGAAGCCGGCGGCTCAGCGCCGCAGCCAGCCGGACAGGCTTCGCCCAGGTGTCGGGGCCTGCTCGGCGTGGTGCTCGTCCTTCGACGGGGGCGCGCCCAGGGCGAAGATCGCGACCTCTGGCTGTGCCCGCTCTCCGATGCGAAGCGGCATCACCGAGGCCCCGATCCCGGCGCTGACATAGACCGCCCCGGCTCCAGCGCGGTCGCCGTAGAGTCCATGCACGTACCGGTGGCCGGCCAGCAGCCCGAGGCCCAGTCGGTTGATGCCGCCCACCGCGAGGTGCCCGCCGTGGGTGTGGCCTGAGAGGGTCAGCGGGATGCCCCGGGCGATGAGGGCATCGGCTTCCTCGGCGATGTGCGACAGCGCCAGAGTCGGCTTCCGGGTGTCGAGTCCCCGACAGGCCCGAGCGATGTCGGCGTGTCCGGTGTGGGCATCGTCGAGGCCGACCACCTGGAGGGCACCCACGGTCGTCCAGGCGTTCTCCAGCACCGCAATCCCCGCCGCCTCCAGCGCTCCCCGAACCGCCGCAGCGCCGCAGTAGTGGTCGTGGTTGCCCAGCACCGCCAGTGCTGGGGCTGTGATCCCGGAGAGCACCATGGTCAGGGACTCCAGGTAGCGCAGGCTGCGGCAGACGAAGTCACCAGTGAGCACGACGAGGTCCGGCTTTGCGGCGTTGACCCGGGCCACTGCGGCGCGCTGGGTGGCCAGCGGGGTCACCCGACCGAAGTGGAGGTCAGTGAGGTGGGCGACCCGGATCGGCTCGGGCAGCTGTGGAATGTAGGTGGAACCGCCAGCGAACTGGCGAAGGGCGATCTCAGGCATGCCTGGACTGTAGGCGGCGGGTGTGGACCTGAGGTGAACGCCCGGTGCTCTGTCTGTGCGAAATACGGCGTTGGTAGACACGGTGTTCACCCAGCCCACACATCCCGGCGAGATGCACTGATCTCCCGCTGACTTCCTCCGCCTGCTGTCGATGACCGCGGGCTCGACATCCGTCCGTCTGTGCTCCCTGCGCGGCGGACCTGTCCTGAAGTGTCTGTGAGTCGGTCCGGCTCGCAGTGGAGCGGTGCCATGTCCTCGAAGATGTCCCGAAAGCGGCGGGCGACCCAGCGTCGTCGCGCTGAGCGTACCCAGGCCCGTCGCCGTGAGGCGGTATCTGGACTCCGTGACCTCACGGACGGGCCTGCTGGCTGGGACGAACGCGGTGCTCTCGCTGCGTCGGGATGACGGGCGGGTCGGCACGGTCGAGGTCAGCCTGGCGTGGTGATTACTCCCCGTCGGTCCACACCTCGACCGGTCCCCATCGGGTCTGAAGCTCAAACAGCACCCAGCCGTAGTCCCGGTCGAGGATGTCGACCTCCAGCGGCTCGCGGGTGAGGCCGATGGGGGGACCATCGGGGTCGGCGTAGAGGAAGGTGTCTGCCGGGATGTTCGGCTTGGCCGGCTTGCGCTGTCGCCAGTAGTCCATCTGCATCATCATGAACCCACAGCGGTAGAGCTGGGTGGAGCGGGAGGTTGGCGTGAGGTCGAAGAGTGTGTCGGTCGGCACGTAGCCGCTCAGGCGAACCTCCTCGTCGATAGAGACCTCCACCAGCGACGCTTTGCCGTGGGTGCTGAGGACGCGGACCAGCCCCTGGCTGCCCAGCCCTTCGTTCGAGGCGAACAACACCAGCGCTGCCTCGCCGTACTCTTCGAGGATGCCGGGTAGATCCATGCCGAATTGGTGGTCCAGCCTGTAGATTTCCTCCCCGTCCGGTGCATCCAGCAGCGACACATCCTCGGTGAGCAGCGCGTTGAAGGCGAACTCGAAGCGGTCGTCTGCGCGGCGGAAGATGACATCGACGTTCGCGGGTGCGGCCCAGGTCTCCAGCGCGTGCTCGCCGCGCTGCCGCCGGGCGAAGTCGGGCTCGACCAGCAGGTGATCGCCAGACCGGATCTCATCGTCCACCCGGGTGCCAGCGGGGTAGCGGATCCCGGCACCCTGGTCGTCCCATGGTCTCAGCGGGGTGAGTGCAGTCTCTGCGAGCAGTGGCCAGAGGTCGCCCCGAGCAACGGTGAGCAGCAGCCGGTAGGCGTCGGTGGACTCGACGATGCCGATCTCTGCATCGGTGACGTCGAACACGAGGTGCTCGCTGTCCACCCGCAGCTCGGCGTCCCCGCCCGGCAGCGGCACCGACCCACCGCCCCAGCCCAGTGAGGCCGCACCGAGGTGCCGGACCCGGGCACGCTCGGGGATGTCCCAGGTCGCGGCCGTGGAGAGGTACTCTGAGCGGTCCTCCATCGCGTACTGGTCGAAGGACTCGGGCGCACAGGCGAGCAGAATGAGCAGCATGGGGACCTCTCTGGAGGGTGTGACTGCTGCGGAGGGCTTTCGGTTCCTGCTCGTACACAGGAGTGACACACCGGGCATGCTCTCAGTCTGCGAGGTGTTTCCACGATTGGAAATGATTATCATCGTACATGCTTGAGTATTATGGTTTAGCAGTTACGGTTTTAGCAGCAAGGAGGTCGAGATGAGCGTGCTGAACTGTGCATCCTGTGGGACCAAGATTAACGAATCAGACGCCTACTTCGGCGCGAAGGGACAGGTCTGTGTGACCTGCCACAGCCAAGACGCCTCAATGGATTCCGCTCAGTTCCGAGAGGCTGCGGATCCAGAGAACTTCATGCCCCGCTCCGCCGAGCCCGACGGCGCCCTCCACCACACCTTCGAGCCCGATGCGCACGGCACCACCCGGACCGTGAGCATCCACGCCGGGCCGCTGGGGCTGATCATCAAGCTCTTCCTCGCCCTGTACCATCGGCTCAAGGGGCGACCGACTGCGGACTGAGGGGCCTCAGGGCGCGGGTGTCTCTGGCAACATCGGGGCCGTCAGCATCGCCAGCATGATCGCATTGCCCAGCGAGCCTCCGGTGGCGAACGCACCGGTCGCGTCCGGCTTTCCGAAGGTGCTGGCGGTCTTCCACAGGCCCTCCAGCCACGCTGCGTCCTGAAGGCGACGGGCGGCGGCGAGGGAGAAGCCGGTCGCTGAGATGCTCGCCCCCATGATCAGCGGCCCGCTGTCGACACCACCCTGGCAGGGGTGTCCAGCCGCACAGGTCGCCGGGGCATGCTCGCGCACCACCCCCATGCCGAAGATCGTGGCGCCCAGCTCATCTCGAATCGCCACGCTCAGCTGACGGGACAGCTCTGGCCGCACGAAGCCGAGGAACCACGCCGCCAGCGCGCTTCCCGAGCCCCGACCGGGCTGCATCGGGGCTGCGGAAGCGGCATCAACACGCTGCACCACCAGCCCGCGCTCATCGAAGACTGCGGTGGTCCAGGCAGCGATGTGCGCATCGAGCCACGCCGGCTCCGGGGTGCCCGTTGCCTGAGCGTGCAGGGTGATGGTGGCGAGGACGGCGGTGTGATCGACCGGGTAGCTCTCGTCGGGGTAGGTCTCCAGGAGCGGGACTCCAGCGCGGTGCTGTGCCTCCAGACGGCGGGTGAGGGCGGCGACCACCTGGTCATGCAGCGCGGCGTGCCGGCTGTCGACCGCCAGCCGCCGCTCCAGGCCCAGCGCCACCCCGAGGTAGCCGAGCACGGCGTGATCGTGGCGTCGTCCACCGACAACATCCGTCTCCAGGTGTGCCAGCGCGCCATCTCCCCACGCCGCGGTGTCAAACTGCCAGGTCTCCTCCGTGATCAGCGCGTCCACCGATGCTGCAGCCCGCTCAGCCATCACCGCGGCCAATTCCAGGTGCTGGAGTCCGATCTGAGCGTGCCCGGCGGCGGCCTCCCCCAGCGCGGTGCACTGCGAGCCCGTCGGGGGCGCAAGGTCTGCTGTCGGAACGATTCGACTCACTCCACCCCGCTCAGCCGCCCCATGAACTCCCAGTCCGTCTTCTGATCCGGTGAGCTGCTGCAGGTCAGCTGGACCCACTCGCTGTCTGGGCAGGCGTGGTCGCGGTTGACCGACCACATCGACAGCATGCCCATGCCCTGCTTCGCGGCGAACGCGGCGAGCTGGTCGGCATCGGAGAGGTAGAAGGTCTCGGTGACCACGTCGTTGAGACCGATCATCGGGGTCGCAGCGGTCTTCGCCCACAGCTGCGCATCAGTCTGCGATATGCCGGCGGCGGTGTAGACCGCGTCGAGCTGGCTGTGCAGGGCGGTGACTGCATCGATGGCGTACTGGCCCATCTGCCCGTCGGGGTTGGGGGCAGCGGAGTCGCCGTAGTCCATGGTCATGACGTTGACCCCGGCGATGTCGACCCCCTTCGCCAGCGCATCCTCGATCACCGCGACCCCGTCGGGGGTCAGACCAGAGGGCAGGACCGGCAGGGTGTACCAGACCTCCAGCGCGGGGTACTCACTCTGCAAGGTGACGATCGCCTCGTTGCGCCGGGAGATGCTGGTGGTGTTGGCGACCCAGGTGCCCTCGATGTCGAAGTCGATTCGGGTCAGGCTCAGGGCATCGATCACCCGTCGGTACTCGACCAGCAGCGCGCTGAGGTCGGCACATGCAGAGGCCAGCGGGGTGCTCGCAGCCCCGCCGAAGGACACAATGACGTCTCCCCCGAGCGCCCGGACCGCGTCGATCTCATCGTAGAGGAAGTACTGCCCGTCCTTTCCCCAGGAGTCCGGCCCGGCCTCGACGCCATAGTAGCCACCCCAGCTCGCCGCGCAGCCGTCCCACTCCGAGACGATGAAGCCGAGGTTGTAGGTGGTCACGCCAGTCTCTGCAGCGATGTCGCCGATCGTTGCGACCGGGTAGAGGGTGGCGTCGACGAACGGGGCGAACAGGACTGGATCGGCGTCCGCATCCGTGTCTGCATCCGTGTCTGCATCCGTGTCTGCATCGGCGTCAGTATCCGAGTCTGTATCGGCATCCGTGTCGGCATCACTGTCGGTGTCGGCTTCGACTCCCACGGCGACACATTCCCCGTCGCTCTCGGTGGTGCCTTCACCACAGGTCAGGGAGGAGCAGGCGGAGAGAATGAAGAGCATCATGGGGTGACGGTAGCACCCGATAACGAGACGCCGCCATCGGGTTGCACGGATACACTGCGCCCATGGATGACGTCCTCACCTGGCTGCAAGACACCCTCGCCCTCCGACACGCGGCGATGCACGCGAAGATGACGGAGCCGGACTTCGACTTCTTCGAGGATGTCCTGGAGACCTACAGCGAGCGGGTGACCACGGATGCGAGGGACCACCAGCTCTACGACCGCGACGAAGAAGACGGCTCGGACCTCAGCTGGTGGGCGGATCAGGTGGTCGACCTTGCCGAGAAGGTCCTGTTCGCCCTGATCCACCACGGCGAGCACCGCTACACCGCCATCACCAGCACCGACCGAGACTACGACGAGGGCCGACTCCCGGCCTGGGGCTACCACATCGACGTGCTCGACGGAGAGTGGCGGATCGTCGGACAGACCTCCCGCTACAGCCAGCGCACCACCCCCTACGCCGGCCAGGATCACCGAGGGCATTCGGTCGTCTCCGTGCGCTACTTCAACGAAGCGCTGCTCCGAAGCGAAGTGGCGGACTTCATCGGCTCGATCTCCCTCGGCTGAGCGGCAGTCCGTCGCTCTCCTGCATCCGCGCCACCCCATCGGGTGGGGCCGCCTGGTGACCGATCCGGTGAGTGCTCAGCGGGAGCTGATGCGAATGGGGCGGGTGGCGAACGTGATCGCCTTGCGCGGGTGGTCCGTCACACGGTCGCCATCGACCGTCCAGCGGCAGGGCCGCTCGACGAGCTCTACGCTCTTAGGCGGGGCCGCCCACAGGCTCACCAGCGGACTTCTTTGCCCAACGAAGCCTCTCGCTCAACGACGTCTACGCCTTGAATCCATCGGACTGGAGGGGTTGGAGGGGGTCGCACCTGGCATCGAGCAGCGCGACAACCTCTGCCAGGGGCGGCGATAGCTCTGTTTTCAAGATGGGATACGGGCAGTATTAGACCGGCTTGGAAAGCGCGAGCAGAGCGTAGAGCTCGTAGAGCCCTTGCAGAGCTGGAGTTCGTTGAGCGGGGTGACATTTTCCTACCCGAGACTGCCCACCAGCACGGCGTCAGATGGAGGCCAGAGCCAAAAACCCCTGCTTGTTTGGCTCCAGGCCCCGTCCGAAGGCCCGCCCCAGGAGGCCAATACGCTTATCTGCTGGTGGGCTTTTGGGGGAACCGGAGCGGCAGGTTCACGAGCACGTACACCACCACCGCCACCAGCAGCCAGCCGAAGCCGTCTTGCAGGACGAGGCGAAGTCGATCGCTGGCCGCGGACTGACCGGCCTGCACCAGCCAGAACGACGCACAGGTCATCAGGACGCCCATGCGAAGCACCGCCAGCCGGATCATCAGCGTGGTGGCAGGGGCCAGGGGCATCGTGCGCCGTGCCGCCTCGATGAACAGCACGAGTGGAAGGAAGAGCTTCAGCAGCGTGGCGAGCGCGATCATCCACCACAGCCGCTCATGCCACCGCCCATCCATCCAGACCAGGGCGAAGGAGAAGTCGATGCCGCTGGCCCTCAGCCCGGTGGTCCAGGCCAGCCCCATCCAGGCCCCGACCCCCAGCAGCACCGCGACGCTCCACCGCCGGGCATCCGCCGCGACCTCGCCGCCGATGTGGTCGGTGATGTGCCCGATGATGCGAATCGCGCTGCCGATCAGGGCGACCGTCAGGAGCACGCCGAGTTGATGTCGGGGGCGGTACAGGTGGCCGCTGACCGCCAGCGCCAGCAGGGTGATCGCCACCGGACGCCACTGTGCCCGTCCCACCACCAGCGTGCCGACCAGCGCGACAAACAAGAGCCCCTGGATCGACTCTGGAATCCATGCGCTGATCCCGGCGAGCACCGCTGCCGCCAGGATCACCCCGCGGCGCGCGTCCACCAGCCTCCCGGCCAGCCCGCCAAGCCCTCCGGCGACGAGCGCGGCGAGCACGGGCCGCTTCGCCGGCCAGCCTTGAAACAGCGGGTAGGACCGGATGCGGAAGTCGTTGGTGTCGAACAGTGTCGCTCCAACCATCACCACGGAGAGCACGGCGATGAAGCCGATGGCCCACCGCAGCGCGCGACGATGTTGAGGTTGCCACAGCGCAACCACCGCCACACCGAGCAGGCCTGGCAGCAGGAGAACGGTGATGTTGTACAGGATCCCGAAGCGGGTCAGGCCGGGCCACAGGCTGACCAGGAGCACCGCCGATACGATCACAGCCCCCCGCCAGGCCGCTGTGATCGAATGTCGCCACCCGATCAGCACCGCCGTGCCCATGAGCATCAGCATGGGTATGCTTTGATCCTGCCACCACGACAGCGACTGGTGGGCCCACTCCAGCATGAAGATGTAGCTCAGCCCCATGAGCACGCCCCAGCCCCAGGCGAGGGCCCCGCCGCTGCGGGCGATGAGCACCATGAGCACGCCCATCAGCGCCGCCGCCAGGAGCGGCCCTGGGCCGATGTCTCCGCGCACCGAGGCGAGCGGCTGTCCGACATCCGGCCCCCCCACCCGCCGCCAGCGCAGCCAGTCTGACTCCTGCTGAGCGGCCGGACTGTACAGGCCGGTGATGATGCCGCTGACAAAGCGCACCGCGGTGATCGGGATGCGCGCCTCGGGGTGGTGTGGCTCCAGGTTGGGGGATGCGGCGATGAGCAAGGTGGGCACGTCGAGCCCCTGGACATGGCGTCCGTCGGGTGTGTGGCCATGATCGCCGGTGACCAGGAGGTCCATGCCTTCAGGCAGACCCTCAAGCAGGCCGGCCACCAGGGCGTTCGCGCGTCTCAGGCTGCGCGCATAGTGCGCAGCGCCCTTCCCCGACTGGTGGCTGGCGACGTCGTGCCAGACCCAGTGATGCACCACCACATCGTGCGAGGCGGCGGCGTTCAGGCCCAGCCTCAGGTGGGGAGTGACACCAAAGGCCTTGTGGTTCTGCTTGTCTGCGTCTGCAATCCTCCGCCAGATCTTCAGATCCCCCGAGGAGACAAAGCCCACGGTCAGCCCGGCGTGCTGTGCGTCGGAGATCAGGCTGGGACCGGGTCGGGGCGCGATGACGTTGAAGTTCTCCAGCACCGACACCAACGAGAACAGCGGCCGGCCCGTCATCAGCTCCCGGACACAGGCTGTGGTGAACCGATCGGCGCATGGCTCGACCACCGCAGCAAAGCCTGACTCCGCCATTCCCTTCAGCGCGGGCATCTCCTCGAGGTTTCGCTGCGCGAGGGAGTCGATGATCAGCAGGTAGAGCCCGCGACCGGACTCTGCGCGCGGCGGAGCGGTGGCCTCGACATTCCACTGCCGATCCCCGAGCGCCATCTCGATCGAGACGGCAAATCCGAGCGAGACCACTATAGCGAGCAGCAGGGTAAGGCGGATGGAGCGGAGCATATGCAGGTCCAGCAATGAGCGGGCCGGTAGGCTATAGCCGCGTCCATGCTCACTCGTCTTTCCGCGAAGACCTTTCTAACGCTCGGTGCGCTCGTCGGTCTGTTCGAGGCGCTCTCAATCGTCCGATATGACTGGTTGATGGGGGACTGGGCGCTGGCCCGAATGCTCATCGGGCTGGGCTGGGCGGCGGCCATTGTGCTCATCGACGTCGTGGGCTGGGGCCTGCTGGGGGCGATCTGTCGGTGGCGGGCGCCGCCGGCGATCGGGCTGGGGGTCTGGCTGATCTGGGGATGCCGCTCCTGGACTGGCGACCGGTTTGTGATGTGGAGCCTTCTGCCCGCGCTCCTGGCGACGCTGCTGAGTCTGCGCCTGGGGAAGCGGCCCGGTCTGATCGGGGTGATCGCGGTGTCGATCGGGCTGGTGGCCCTGTGGGGGCGGGTGCCGATCTACACCACGCCCTCGCTGGAGCAGCTCTTCCTTTGGCTGCCCGGCATCGCGGCGGTGTCGCTGGTGGGGCTGCGGCCCGGACAGCGCAGCGTGGCGGCGGCAGCGGTGGTGCTGGCGGTGATGAGTGTTCCTCGCATGCTCTCTCCGGCCTCCGCTTCAGAAGATCGCCCGCCCAGCGTGCTCTTCGTGCTGGTCGACACCCTCCGCGTGGATCATGTGGCGCCCTATGGGGATCGCGGAACCCCCTCGACGGCCCGGCTGGCGGAGGAGGGCATGATCTTCACCGACGCGATCACCGTCATCCCCAAGACGACCCAGTCCATCGCGGCGTTCCAGACCGGAAAGTACCCGATAAACAGCGGAGTGAGGCGTCTCTCCAGCCGGCTGCCTGCCGAGCAGCGGACCCTCGCCGAGCACCTCTCTGACCACGACTACCGGACCGGCGCGATGGTCCACAACGGCTGGGTGAGCCGGGGCAGGGGATTCGACCAGGGCTTCGACCAGTTCTGGAGCTTCTTTGAGCTGGAGCAGGCGTGGGGGCCGCTGCGATACACCGGGCTGGTCGCCGCGGCGGATGTGCTGACGGTCGGCGCGGTGCGGAAGTTCGATGCCAACACCGACGCCGCTGTGCTGACTGATCGGGCGCTCTCCTGGCTCGATGAGACCCCGTCCGACCAGCCGTTCTACCTCTACCTGCACTACCTCGATCCCCACTGGCCCTACCGCCCGCCCGGACTCGACGCAGGCGGCATGGTCAACAACATCAACAGCAACTCAAGGTGGGGGCGGGGAGACATGATCTTCAACAACCCGCTGCCAGACAGCGAGAACGAGCGCGCGATGTCGCTGTATGGGCACGAGGTTGAGCACAACCTCGATCAGGTCGGCCGTCTCCTGGAGTGGCTGGATGAGTCGGGACGGGCGGACGACACCATCGTCGTCTTCACCGCCGATCACGGCCACCACCTCGGCGACCACAACTACTGGTTCCACCACGGCGCGTTTCTCTACGAGCCGGGCATCCAGATCCCCCTGCTGGTTCGCTACCCCGACGGGGTCGCTGCGGGAAGCGCTGAGGACCGCCAGTTCCGCTCCATCGATCTCGCACCCACCCTGCTGGATCTGATGTCGCTTCCGCCGCTGGTGGGCATCGACGGCATCGCGCAGTCTGAGATCACCACCACCGCGCCTGCGTTCCTGGAGACGGACACCTCGTACTTCGGCAAGAACAAGCGCCGGAAGATCAAGGGCAAGACCGGCAAGGTTCGCGGCGTTCGACAGGGACGCTGGAAGCTGCACTTCACCCCCAACCGCACCGGCGGTCTGTGGGAGCTGTTCGATCTGCAGGCCGACCCGGGAGAGCTGACCAACCTCCTGGAGGGCGAGGTGCCCCCTGAGGCAGACCTGCCCGGGATGTTTGCGGTGCTGGTGGAGCACATCCCGCAGAAGGAGCGCGACGAGCTGGTGGCGCTGGGGCACGACTTCGGCCAGCCCCCGATCTCTCCCAGACCCCAGGTGCTGGAGGGGGCGAATCCCGATGCCGCCACGGAGGAGGACGACACGCTCAACGCAAACGACGCCAGCATGCTGGAGGCGCTGGGCTACATCGAGTGAGCCGGCTCACAGCCCCAGAGAATCCACCCACTCCACGTAGCCGAAGCCGCCGCCGAGGCTGGCGTTGAGCTGCCACACGATCTCGCCCTCTGGCGTGACCTCGTCGATCTGTCCCTGGGCACGCCACACGATGCGGGTGTTGCCGGAGGACATGCGAAGCACGTCGGGTTGTCGAACACGACGATGCCGCCCTCGATCAGGTGGAGCTGGTGCTGGCGAACGAAGGGAACCAGATCGGGATCGGTGCTGCGGAAGTCGCTCTCGCTTCCGCCGAGCTTCCAGCGCACCTCTCCGGTGGCTGCGTCGATCTGATAGATGGTGTTGAAGGCGCACAGCTAGAGGGTGTAGGTGCCGGCGTCCGGTCGTGGTTGAGCGCGTTGGCATGCGTCCAGTCCAGGTAGAGCTGCTCTTGGTCGGGGTGGTAGTCGAGGTGGTCCCACACCGGCCAGATCTCGGTCTGCTCGCCGTCCGCGGAGACCTCCACCAGGCGATCGCCCTTGATTGTCTCGCCGCCGATCTCGCGTGCGTCGTGCTGGAGCTGCGCGGTTGAGCCACCCTCCAGCCTAGACCGGCTTAAAAAGCGAGAGCAGAGCGTAGGGCTCGTAGAGCCCTTGCAGAGCTGGAGTTCGTTGAGCGGGGTGACATTTTCCTATCCGACAACCCCCACCAGCACCCGGTGTGGAGCACGGCTTCGGACGGGGCGCACGGGCCAGAAACACTGCTTATTCTGCCTACCCGCTCTACCGTGTGCGCGTGGGCGCTATTCTCCGCCCGCTTTCAGCACGGGGCTGTCCTTGTAAGTCGCATCGATGAGCGGCAGGCCGGTCTGTTCCGACATGTATTTTCGAACATTCTCACTGTATAGAGTCGGATTTTCCTTCTCCTCATCCGAGGGAAAATATGGCTCCAAAAAAGTGACCTTCACGGGATTTCGCACCTGCGAAATCGCCATAATAAGATGCTTCCAGAGTGGGCTCGTCATTTTAACCCAGCAGGTATTAAATTCATCGTTCAGGTACTGAAGCACCACCGGCTGTACCTCGGCCTTTCCAATAAACGCACCGGTCCTAAATTTAATTAAACCCTTCCCATTGGTCATCGTCCCTTCCACGGTGAGCGTGATCGTGGAGTCAGAATCGTCTGCGTGAATCAGCGCCGCGTTGTTCTTGTTCTCCTTGGCGCGATAGAGGGGAATGGATTTTGATGCTTTCAGCCAGTGACCGTAAATCGGCAACGAAAAGGCCCAAAACGCCGCGATGGTTCTGAATTTATAAAAGACACTCCCGACAACAAGTCCATCCATATAGGAGGCGTGATTCAGCACGGTAATCTTCGTCCGACGATGTGGATCGGAGCGCAGATCCCGAATCTCCAGTGAGATGCCCAGGAAAAGCCGCCACGCCCAAAAGGTCAGACGGTGAAGAACTTTTGAGAAAGGAAGACTGTACGGCAGAAACACGATGTAGAAGAACGACGAGACCGTCATGAGAGGCAGCGCGAAGAAGACCTTGAAGGGCAGGATCAGAAGGTACTTCCAGAGCATCCGTCCCGCCCAAAAGTCCAGCGGCGGGAGCTCCCAGGGATCGATGTCGTTGCTCATGGTGAGCATACTATGACCTAAAGGGCTGCCCCGCTCCGACAGGGACCATCGGCGGGCGCTTCAGGATGCCCTCAAGACCGCCCGAGAGAGCACCGGATGACCGTCAACCTCATCCCCCTGAATCGCCTTCTGGCCCACTGGTCCCTGCATCGGCTGCGGGCGGACGCCTCTGGACGAGTGCTGGTGCTACGACGACTGACCTGCGGCGCCTGGTGCCACTCCCTACATGGACCTCCCCCTGATCACGGTCTGGATCTCAGAGGGGGAGGTCGAGGTGGGCAGGGGCGATCTCTGTGCTGAGGTCGCCCCTGTCTCTACATACGAAAGACGGCACCGATTTCCAGGCGGTCGTCTGTCAATATGCGAACATGTCGCCAATCAACAGACCCGAGAACTGAGATCATGAGCTACTACAAGCAGATCGACGGCATGAACTACGATCGGGCGCTGGTCGAGGCCGCCGAAAAGGCGATTGCCGGGCGCGGTGACGGGCGCATCTCCAAGGCGGACGCCGAAACGTTGCTCCCCCTCCTGACCGATGGCGGGCGGTTTACACCCACAGAGCAGGCGACTCTGCTCTACCTCCGCGAGAACATGAAGTGGACGGACAAGGCAGACACCTGGCTCCGGGCCGCAATGGAGCGTTGGCTCGCTGGAGATCGGACTCCCGCTCCAGCCAGGGCCGCTCCAACACAGTCTGCTCCACAGGGCGAGTCGGCCGTGATCCTGCGAGTCGGAACCTCGGAGTACTTTCCCCATCACCTCGCTGATCAGGCCCCGGACCGCGCCGTGGTCATCCTCTCCAATGTGCCCGGCTCCACCCAGGTGACGGCGCTCTGGGAGCGCACACGAACCCACAACCCCACCGATCTCGAGAAGTCCGTCGAGCTCGAGCTCGTCAACAGCGGCTCGGACGCGGTTCGCGCGAATCTCTGGGCTTTTGAGCGCGTTCTGGGGAGCCACAAAGGGCAGGTCAGCTGGCAGAGCGGCTTCACCAACCTGCCAGCCACCACGCTGATTGCCGAGCTGGAGGGGCTCGGATTCCGAATCATCGAGGCGACAACGATTCTCTGAATCCTGCGCCATCGATGAGCCCCTCAGCATCAGGTTCGCCATAACGCTCTACAAAAAGGCACTCTCCCACTATCTGGGGGTGATGCTGGTGGAGCTTCTGAGCGGGCAGCGGCTGCTCCAGGGCTTCTCGCTGGGCAGCATGCTGAAGGCCCACATCGCGGGTCCAAAGCGCGACGGCGTCCCGGTGGGCTGGAAGCCCCTGTGCACATCACTGCTGATGTTCTCTGCCGACGATCGACTCAGCAGCTTCACAACCTGCACGAAGAGCAGGATCCGTTTGTCGGTCGCACCCAGACGCTGGCCCTCCGTATTACCGGAACATGCCCGGGAGCGGCCCGGTGTGCGAGATCACGGTCTCGAAGACCGCCTCGGCGCCGTCGTCTGAGATGTTCCCGCTGTAGACCCCGGCTATCCAGAGGGCGCCGAGGCCTTTGGCGTTGCTGGCGTAGTTGTCGGGCACCTGGAAGCAGGTGGGCGAGGACGTGTTGACCGGGGTCGACGACAGCACACCCTCAAACGTCGGGGCCTGCGCCACCCGGCTGCCGAGGTTCGCCTCTGCGGGATTCACGTCGGCCCACTTCAGGATCGTGGCGATGAGCGAGGTGTGGTCGAGCGCGCCACTCTCAGCTCGAAACACGGTACCTGGCGAGACATAGGGAGAGATGAGCAGCGTGGGCACGCGGGGGCCGAGGGACTCGAAGGTGAAGTTGAACGCCCGCGCAGCCTCACCGAGCTGTGAGTCGGGTGCCACGGTGCTCGGCGGCGGGACGTGATCCCACGTCCCGCCAGCCTCATCGAACGTGATCACGATGAGCATGTTGTCCCACTGAGGGTGGGCGCGGAGGCGCTTGTACAGCTCATTGAGGGCAGCCTCCGCAGGGCCGACATCAGAGCAGGGGTGGTAGTCGTTGCCCTGAACCCCCGTCCAGGCCGTCCCCGAGTCGTCCCCGCCTTCGTTGCCTTTCCCGCCTCCCCAGAACGTCTCGATGTAGCAGAACGCCGGGATCGGCTCGCCGCTCTCGACCGCGCTGAGGAAGTTGGCATAGGTGTCGATCACCCCGGGCTTGCCCGATCCGGGCGCCCCGGCCACCGCATAGATCTGCGGAAACATGTCGACGGTGTAGCAGGTCGGCCACGTCTTCAGACCCCCTGACCCCGAGCCCAGGTATCGATTCTGCCAGTAGATCCCAAACGATCGATCGGTCTGGGCGAGGGCGTTGAACAGGGTCGGGGTGGTCCCGAACTGGGTGGTGAACTCGTCGTTGTTCACGCATCCCAGCGAGGTGCCGCAGATCGAGAACGCACGGTTTGCGTTGGTCTGACAGGGAGCTGAGGCGAACCAGGCATCGGAGACGGCAAAGGCGCTCGCCAGTCCGTAGAGGACCGGGAGCTCCTCTGCGGTGAAGCCGCCCATGACCTCCGAGACCTCCTTGACGTATGAGGCTGAATAATTGAACGCATAGCCCTGCATCGACGGCACGGTGCTGAACGGGGCGATGGGGTTGATGGACTGGCCGTCCGCGTTGATCCACTGCCCCTCGCCGTTGCAGAACATCTGGGCGACCATGTCGGCGAAGTCTTCGTTGGGATCGTACGCCGGCACGCGGGTGGAAAACCAGCCGGGCTGCTGGGTGTTTGATGGGGGCGAGAGGGGGGCACCGTTGAACGTCTGGGACTGCCCGACAGCACCGTTGAAGGATGCACCCGAGTCAAGGGGGTACACGGCGGGCGGGTTCTCGTCTGCGTAGAGCCAGCCGAGCAGGCTGTCCAGGGAGCGGTTCTCGAGCATGAGGACCACGATGGTGTCGATCTGGGAGAGAGCAGGGGCGTCTGACATGAGGATCTCCGAGGGTTGGTTGGGCTCACGGTCGACAAGAAGAGCAAGAGGTGTGCCATCCGTCACCAGCCGGTGGTTCCGCGGACTGAGGCTGCGCCGGGGTTCGCAGCGTCAGCGGTGAACGCTCTCGGCGTCTCTGACCGACGCACAGGTCGACACGACGCAGACGCTGATCCGTGGAAATGCCACATCTCAGCATCATGATTCCGGTCCGCGGCTTGTTGGCACGCGGGTTGCTTTCAAAGCAGGCACCGGCCGAGCTGGTCGTCGCAAACAACCAAAGAGGTTCCACCATGGGCTACGCAGAATTCATCCAGGTCTCGATCACCACGGACACCGACTCAGTGTCCGTCGGACTCGCCAGCTTGCAGTGGGGCAAGTTCTATGAGCCGGGCGACATGGACAAGGAGCTCACCGATGATCAGATCGATGCCATCATGGTCAGCGCAGACAGCGTGGGTCAGGTGTTCTCGTGTGGACGAGATGACTCGCCCTCAGGAACCGA
Source organism: Myxococcota bacterium (assembly GCA_047621685.1). GTDB lineage: Bacteria > Myxococcota_A > UBA796 > UBA796 > UBA796 > JAQXDW01. The sequence goes on from JBLHNG010000013.1 coordinate 26,090, forward strand.
GGGACAGTTCGGCATCTTCTACGGAGGTGTCCAGCTCGGAACCTTCGTCTGGGACGCCCCCTACCGTGGCTCTACAAACACCTTCAACTGGACCCCCATCGACGCCAGCAAGCTGAGCGTCACGGTCCAGGGCGGAAGCTATAGCGGCTCGTCCATCGGACCGGTGACGCTGGCAGTGACTGCGGTGGCCGCCGGAGGCTGAGCCCCGACACTCCTCCACCCCGCGCTGGGAACAGGATGCAGAAGAAGACGGCGAATTCCAGCGGGGGAAACAGCACCCGTTGTCTTTGCTCTGTGCCACACCGGCGCGCCTGTGGACGGCTCAGCGCAGGAGACAAACATGGAGAGGGTGGAGAAGAACGGGTCGTCCTTGCCGTAGCCCAGCGAGGCGTTGCGACTGAGGAGCTTCTGGAGTGCCAGCGGATTCTTGTAGCGTCTCTCCCGACTTCAGGTGTCCTGATTTCGACCACCATGAGTGTGGTTTTCACCCAACCCGTCCGGGCGCTTCGGCTGCCGCTCTGCCTTGATGCTGACCATCACCGCTCAGGTTGGGACGGACCCCGGCCTCGTCCCAACCTGAGCGGGCTGTGGGTGGGGTTCTGGCGGTATGATGAGCGCCTGCCTGGAGGCCGAGCCATGCGCATCCTTCTCCTCACCCTCACCCTCACCCTCACCCTCACCCTCACCCTCGCTGGCTGCCGCTCCAAGGACGCCCCTGTCGTAGACACCGGGCACGCCGATGCGGCACTCACCGACGCTGACGGCGACGGGTACACGATCGAGGATGGCGACTGCGATGACAGCGACGACGCCATCCACCCCGGCACCGGGGAGATCTGCGACGGCATCGACAACAACTGCGATGGCTGGATCGACGAGGGTGTGACCGCCACCTTCTACGCCGATCAGGACGAGGACGGCTTCGGGAACGCGGACAAACCCGTCGAGAGCTGCGAGCCCCCCCCGGGGTACACCGGTACCGCCGAAGACGGGTTGCACGACTGCGACGACCTCGATCCAGAGAGCTGGCCGGGTGCGCCGGAGCAGTGCGATGGTGCGGACAACGACTGCGACGGGGAGGCCGACGAGGGACTGACGGAGACCCTCTACGCCGACAGCGACGGCGATGGCTACGGCGATGCTGGCAACTCCGTGGATTCCTGCGATTCGCTCAGCGGGTACGTCAAGAACGCCGAGGACTGCGACGACACAGAACCGACCACTTTTCCCGGGGCCGCAGAGATCTGCGATGGTCTGGACAACAATTGTTATGGTCTCGACGACATCCTGGGTCTGTGGTCGTTTGAGGCCGGCGCGGGGAGCGTGGCCTATGACAGCGGAGGGCTGGGGCTGGATGGAGACATCGACGGCGCGACCTGGACCACCGCAGGGTACAGCGGCAATGCCCTGGAGTTCGATGGCATATCGGCCTCGGTGGTGCTGGACTACGCGGAGCTGGCGCCGGAGTCGGGGCTGACCCTGTCGGTCTGGGTGATGCCGGACACCCTGCACAGTGACAGCTGGGACTCGATCATCAGCCGCGGGGCCTCCGGCAGCTCGCAGCTGGGCTGCTGCGGCGACTCCTACCTCCTTGGGTACTACCAATACGATCTGTCCCTGTACACCGACACCGGCAACGTCGACAGTCCGCTGCTGGACGAGGGAGACTACGCCGACCACACCGGAAGCTGGCACCACATCGTGGCGACCTGGGATGCCAACACAGGAACGCGGACTCTCTACCTGGATGGAGCCTTGACCGCCACGGACACCGACGGACCGCTGACCTCCTACTACGACGGCACACCCACCCGCATCGGCGGGGACACCAACAACGGCGTCCTGGTCCTCCCCTTCGACGGTGTGATCGATGAGGTGAAGATCTTCGACTGCGCGCTGGGCTCGGAACAGGTGGCAAGAGACCACGCCAGCGGGTGGCCTTTTTAATCTGCACGGCGTGGCCGCTCGCAGACGCCAGCAGATGGGAAGGGTATTGGGCGAAGGGTGAACCTCTGCAAATTTGCAGACAACGGAACAGGCCAACACGCGGTCACCAAAACCAATGACCCTCCACGAAATCGGGGCCAATCCACATCTGGCCGTGCTCCCAAGTGTCAAAGGCATCGCGGCAGCTTCTCGGGGCCATCTCTCCAGGAGGCACTCCCCGCCGCCCCCAGCAGCACTCCCTGGAAGACATCGAGCAGGTGAGGGATCAGGCCGCGGCCTCGACGGCGCGTTGGTGGTGAGCGAGGTGAACACCAGGAATGACGTGGTGTTCCTTGCGAATCCAGGGCAGTCCACGTTCAACTTCGGCTGCTACCGACAGCCCTGCTGGTACAACGGCCCGATCAGCGCCACGACGAGCACAAAGACCACCAGCGTCATCACCAGCTCCACCGTGTCCTGGATCAAGGAACGATACCTCACCATGTCGCACACCCTCACCGAGCAGGGCAGCTACCTGTGGGCCGCTCCCTGAGCGGATCTCAGCGCCGGTAGCCCGGGTGTGGTGGTCGCCGGTTCCGCCCCACAGGTTGTCGTCAGCATCGAGGATCATGGACATCGGCAGGTGGTTGGCTTCACCGGCTTCTCGAAGAGCTGGACCGTGCTGTTGATGAACCGGCTGGCGGTGACCTGGAGGGGCGTCTTAGGTAGGCTGGGTTCAGCACACCATCTCGGAGCCTCCGATGCCGACAATCTCGAAATTGTTTGGTGGACACTCGCCATTCACCGTCCTCCAGAAGCACATGCGCGTGGTTCGTAAGTGTGCTGAGCAGGTCATCCCCCTGCTGGATGCGCTCCTGGAGGAGGACCGGGAGACCGTCGAGATCATCGCGAAGCAGATATCTGAGCTGGAGTCCGAGGCCGACCTGCTCAAGCACGAGCTTCGGATTCACCTCCCTCGAAGTCTGTTTATGCCAGTCGATCGAAGGGATCTGCTGGAGGTTCTGCACACCCAGGACTCCATCGCGGATGTCGCCGAGGACATCGCGGAGATGTTCGTCAACCGCAGGATGGTGGTCCCTCAGCAAGTCCAGGAGACGCTGCGCGCGATGACGAAGCGCTGCGTGGAGGTCGTCGTCCAGGCCTCGGAGCTGATCGAGCACATCGACGAGCTGCTGGTGGTCGGCTTCAAGGGGCGGACTGCCGAGAAGGTCGAGGAGCTTGCGGTGGCCATCAACGAGGCGGAGAACGAGACCGATGCCTTCGAGCGCGAGCTGGAGCGCATCATCTTCTCGCTGGAAGACGAGCTGTCGCCGGTCTCGGTGATGTTCTGGTACCGGCTCATCGGATGGATCGGTGATCTGGCCGATCACGCCGAAAAAATCGGAAACACCATCCGACTCATCATCGCGCGATAGGCGGGCAGACTCATGGAAATCATCGCAGCATCGGGACCGATTTTTATCGTCCTCGCCGTCCTGTTCGGCCTGTACATGACCTGGGGCATCGGTGCCAATGATGTCGCCAATGCGATGGGCACTTCGGTCGGATCCGGGGCCATCACGGTCAAGCAGGCCATCGTCATCGCGGCCATTTTTGAGTTCTCCGGCGCCTTCCTGGCGGGGGGGCACGTCACGAAGACGATCCGGAAGGGCATCATCGACCCCGCCAGCATCATCGATCAGCCCGAGATCCTGGTCTACGGCATGATCGCCTCGCTGCTGGCGGCGGGCATCTGGCTGATGGTCGCCTCGCGAAAGGGGTGGCCGGTCTCCACGACCCACACCATCGTCGGCGCGGTCGTGGGCTTTGGCATGGTCGGCATCGGAATGGACGCCATCCAGTGGGGGAAGCTCGGCCAGATCGTCGCCAGCTGGGTGATCTCTCCGGTGGTCGGCGGGCTGCTGTCCTTCCTGCTCATGCTCTCCATCCGACAGCTCATCCTGGAGACCGACGATCCGTTCCGTTCCGCCCAGCGGTGGGGACCAATCTACGTCTTCCTGGTCGGCTTCATCATCTCCCTGGTCACCATCTTCAAGGGCCTCAAGCACCTCAACATCGACCTCTCCACGGAGGGCAGCCTCGGGATCGCGGTGGCCTTCGGGGTGCTGTGCGCCGGGATCGGCCATGTGCTGATCCAGAGGGTCGAGCCCAGCGAAGAAAACGCGATCGGCGGCTCGGCGTTTGCCGGGGTGGAGAAGGTGTTCACCCCGATGATGATCTTCACCGCGTGTGCGATGGCCTTCGCACACGGCTCCAACGACGTCGCCAACGGGGTCGGGCCGATGGCAGCGGTGGTCAGCATCGTAAACAGCGGCGGAAACGTCGCCCAGAGTGCTGCGCTCCCGGTCTGGATCCTGATCCTGGGCGGTGTGGGCATCATCGTGGGGCTGGCGACCATGGGCTACCGGGTCATGCAGACCATCGGCAAGGACATCACCACCCTCACGCCGAGCCGGGGCTTCTGCGCCACCCTCGCAGCGGCGGCCACCGTGGTCATCGCCTCGCGGACCGGCCTGCCCGTCTCCACCACCCACGTCGCGGTCGGTGCGGTCATCGGGGTGGGGCTCGCTCAGGGCCTCGCGGCACTCGATCTTCGGGTCATCGGCATGATCGCGGTCTCCTGGTTCATCACGCTGCCAGTGGGCGGGGTGCTCTCGGCGATCTTCTTCTTTGTGTTGAAGGGCATCTTCGGCTGAGCAGAGCTGTAACTGCGATACCCTGGGTGCATGCCCACGATTCTCCTGACACTGCTTGGATGCGGACCCACCGACTGCCCTGCGGGCTCGGCTCTGGGTGGTGACGGACTCTGCTACCTCCCCGACGACTCGGGCACCGCTGTGGACACCGCTCCAGAGACCGCTCCGAGAGACTGGCTCACCCCACCGGCCCACTGTGATCCCCCGGATCCGGCAGGCGATCCCGTCTCTCTGATCGGGCAACATGCTGTCGACCAGAGCCCGGAGACCCCGTGGCTGATGGAGCTGACGGATGTGGTGCTCGACCCGGATCGGGGGCTGGTCTGGGGTGGCGGACAGGGGGGCGTGGTGGCCTTCGACGTGTCTGACCCCACCGATGTCTCCCTGCTGGGCTACGCGCCCGACCCGCCGCAGGAGTACCCGGGCGGTCGCTACTACCACCTCATCACCAGCGGCGACCTGATCTATGCCACCAACCGCGACGAAGACCTGAGCGTCTTCGACGCCACGGATCCGGCCAACATCCAGTCGATACACTCGATCCCTCAGCTGGGACTGTCCGGGCTCGCCGTGGACGGGGATCGCCTCTATGTCGTCA